>NZ_JAJJZF010000013.1:0-116821 GCF_020966275.1 Pseudoalteromonas sp. MB41
TATCAAGTAAAGCTTAATGAAAATGGCATTACTCCATCGATGACCGATGGCTATGATTGCTATCAAAATGCATTGGCGGAGCGCATTAATGGCATATTGAAGCAAGAATTCTTACTCTATAAATGCCAAAATCTGAAAGAGCTACGTGAACTCGTCGAAGAATCAATAGTAATATACAATGAAATGAGGCCGCATTTGAGTTTAGGCATGGAAACCCCAAACCAAGTGCATAAAAAAGACCAGGAGCAAAAGCTACTGGCCTTCAATTAAAACCGTCAACGTATTTTAGGACGAGACATCAGTTAGCCAGTAAGCGGCTGTTTTATATGTGCGGAGTGGATTTTCTTTTAGAAAGCAAAAAGCCCACAGTTTTCACTGTAGGCTTTCATTAATTTGGTGAGTCAGCCAATAAGTTTCAAGGCTGAAAACAAAATTACAAGCTAAAACAATACGTTAATTTTTAGTACTTTAAAATCGAGTACCACTTTGGCACATCTTTTGGCACAGTTCCAATGCAGATTTTACTAATTATTCTCGAAAAGTTATGTCAATGCCCTACGGTTCTATTTAATCTACTTAACTCAATTTTCACTGTAACTGTCAGACCATTAAGGGGTTTACTTTAGTTAAAAATAAGATCAATAAAAAATGATTCTAAGTCTGAACAAATTATTTTTATACCCACTCCAGGCAGTGCGACGATGACTATATTTTGGGTATAATTATCATACATGTAGTAATGACCATCACCAATATCTGCAATCGGAATTAAAGAAGTTGGGAAATTTTCAAGAGCCCTAAATTCATCTAGCGCATTTACAATATTTAAAAATGAGGTGTCTGGGATACCAAGCCCGTAGGTTTCGACAGCTCCGAAAGAGATGACACCTATATTTAGTAAATAAGAACGATATTCTTTAGTAAAAGTTAGGCCCAGAACTGACTCGGCTTTAGCGATTTGTTCCTCTGTTGCTGGCAGAATGTCAGCTTGATTATCCGTAATTAATTTAAGTAATTTATTCATTGGTAGTCTCCAAGTTTTGTTTGATTTCTTCTGCTCGCGCTTTCCAGTGTTCACCTCGTTCTTTTTGAAAGCCAGTTCGATCAATTTCTGACTCTTTTGATTTGTCATGCAGTATCGAATCATTCCCGTTAGACATATGCTCTGACTTCGTGAGCTCTGCCAGAGGCGCGTCTGCGGTTTGTCCGATATGATGAAGTTCAATTGGCTTACCATCCATATCTAGGGGAGACCTTCCCTTTTCCATCCGCTCCAAGTTTGTATTTCCGAAGTCATCTTTGGCGTCTAAGTCAATATCAGTTCGAACGAGAGCATCTTTGCCATTGACTTCTAAACATTCTAACTTTGCTTCGGTGTAGATTTGAGCTTCTTCTTTACTACCTATAGCCTCTATCACATCATCAGAATAACCGTTTTCTGCAAGGACGTCTTTAGATTCATTACTGAGAGGCTCTAAAGTCTCTCGGATATTGACCCTTTCTGTGATTGGAGTGTCGATCTCACTAAGCTTCTCCTTTGTAAGTTCTGCTGGCTCAAACGACGCAAAAATCGCTGGACGAACGTCAAGTTGTACTTCGTTGAAACGAGTAATATCAGTCATTATGGGTTTCCTTAGTGATATATTTATTCCATGCAGCATAGAGCTGTAGGTAGTTGTCACTTTTTACTACCAAGGTTTTAAGTAAGCACTGGGCAAGGGTTAACGTAATCGCGTTAGATGCATCTCTTACTCTATTTAAGATGTATTTTGTGATATTGTTGTGAAGCTGAGCAATATTGCTAGATTCGACAATAAGTGTGTTGAGTTCTTCTTCGCAATCCAAAATTGCTACAACTAGTTTTGATAACATCATAAAGTTATCGTCGCTATGTATTGGCAATGCCCCTTGAATGTTGTCCTGATGTATACACTTAATAACGTTAGCTTTAGTCTGGGTAGGTAGACTGCTAAAATTCAAATCTTTCAAAATATCTACAGAAGAAATTTGAGTTTTCTGTGAGCATCGAGGTGAAAGAAGCCAATCAATGAGCCGAGAACGAAATTTCGACTCTTGCCATGCATCAATAGGGTAAGAGGAATATTTAAAAGGTTGTCCATCGGTGTTGAAGTGGTTCACTTTACAAAGAACTGCTTCCAACCATTCGTTTTGGTACACTACAGCCACACCTTTAGGCAAACGGGCCATTTCGTCAATCTGCTCATCCGTTAGTGCCGCAGATTTGCCTGCCAGCAAGCGGTCTACTTCATCGGGCAAACGCATTAGTATTTTTGTATTGGTGTTTCGAATAGCCGAAATATGCACCGCTGACGGTGATTGATCCGCGATGATTAAGCCTTCGCCATACGTTCGCATTTCGGCGATGGCATTAGACAGCATTTCTACAGACTTCTCAGCAACACTGCTACCTTCTCCGCCACTCGTTGATAGATTTGCTCGCAAGATATTGTGGGCTTCTTCCAACACGGTAATGTGTTTAAGCGGCTGGTTCATGAGCATTTTTTCAGCTCGATACTCACCAAGTCTAATGATCAATAGCCCCATTAGAAGCGATTTGGTTTCTTGCGACCCAACTCGGCTCAAATCGATGATGACGTTGCGGTCGAACAGGTCGGCATTGCTGATTTCATCAGCAGCAAATATTTGGCCGTTCAGTCCGTTAACCATTGACCGAACACGCGTGACTAATGCACCTGTATAGTTGCTCTTCATTTCGTCCGAGTATGCCGACTGGGCGATGACGGACTCTAGCTGAATAAGCAAATCGGCAAACGTCGGGAACAACGGAGAACTGAGTGTTGACGTTGAGTCACGCAAATCCCAACCACATACCTCATAACTTCTCAGCACGGCATCTTTGAGAATGGCAGGCATTGCGGCATACATTGGCCAGCAGACGTTGAACACTTCTATCAAGCGATCCACATGCTCAAGGACATGAGTTTGTTCAGGGAAAGAAAAAGGATTGATTTTCAGTAGCTCTGTAAATCGGTCATTTGTGCCCAAAACACGCACATCTGCGCGATTTCCAAAGACGTGCTTGTACTCGCCCTTTGCAGGCTCAATGACCAAGAATGGAATGTCTTGCTGTATTGCTTGATCCAGTAGCGCGTAAACCGTATTGCTTTTGCCTGAACCTGTTGAACCAGTGATCAGGGTGTGGTTTGTCAGTTGGTCAAGGTCTAATTCCACAGTTTGTGGCAAGTCGGTCCACAAGTGACGTACTTGGCCCAATGATATAGTTCGCGAGTTGGTGCTGGTGACATCAGCATTCAGCGTTTGCACTTTCCGGCCAAATGCAGCAGTTTCCTGCACCACGACGGTAGATGTAGAACAGCGAGGAAGACTCAGCTGCAGTGCCATTTCCTTGCTCGATACCAAGGTTGCAGGAGTGAGGTAGGGGATGTGAGTATTCTCTGCAAAACTCGGCTCCAGTCGAGGGTGCATGATCTGCCCCAACCATTGCGTTATTGCATTGGCTTTTTTGCCTGCCCATGTGGTCAGAGCAAAATCTTCCATGGACGACTGAGTTCCGCGGGTGAGGCCCAAGAAAATGCTAGACAAAGCTTCACTGGAGGCTACGCTGTCACTGACAAAGTAAGCGGTACTGAGCCAGCCACCGTGGCTTTTTGCCTCGTTGATTCTGTTTAGGTGGTGGTCGACCTTCTCCAGCATATTCAGAATGCCTTTGTCCGCTGTCTCAAAACTCACTTGTTGTGTTGAGCCGTGGGTCTGTGTTAGGCCTTTGGTGTTGGTCGTGCTATGTGTGTCTGTTTCTGTTGTTGTGGTACTGGTTGCCGTCGACTGGTTAGTCGAATGACTGCTGCTTTCACTCGTTGAGGTAGATTCGGAGGAGCCGACTGTGTCTGTTGTTTGAAACATGCTCGCAACTTGCCCACCAACTTGTCCGCCAATCATTACCCCTAATGGCCCAGCGAAGATACCTGCAGCAGATCCGAGAGCCATGGCTCCCATTCCAATTATTTTATCCTTTTTGTTTGGCGAGGATTTACTTTCATTGGTGGTGTGAGAACGGGAAACCGATGTTGTTGTACTTTCACTGGTACCTGTTGTTTCGGTCAGCCCGAGGCTTTCGCCCAAAGAGTGGCTCAGTCCTTCACTAATGCTGAGGTTGATAGCATCGCTGTCCTGAATACCATAGCTGTATTGGCGATTTGACAGAGCCGAAAGCTGGGTCGCCACCTGCTCATAGCCCGTGCGAACAGTATTCAATGCTTGCATAGATACAGGCTCGGCGAGAATCAGCCCCTCATAAGTGCGGTTTTCAGCAGCATCGATAAAGCGCTCTAGCCCTTGCATAAAGTGGGTTTGGTCTTCTGTAGAAAGCCCCGGTACGCTGCTGACCGCGGTGACTGTTTTGTATGAGTTACCTGCACTGAGTTCATCCAACAAGGCGTCAACATCATTGCCGTTAAGTGGGGAGAGCTTGCTGCCCGGGAAATGACCTTTGAAAGTCTCTTGTAACAAATCTCCCGAGTTTTGGCCGAGCATCTTCCCTGGCTCACCACGTGTACCAATGTAGAGCAGTGTCTCTTTTCCGTCAGATTTTAGAAAAAGGAACACTGTGTATCCGGCCGCGCCCAATGCGGTGTAAGCCGCGGTGGTGCTTTCTAGTACGGATTGCTTGTTTTCCTGAACTAAACGTTCCACACGGAAAATGCGTACATCGCCACCTCGGTTAAGTAGCACGCTTTGTTGATTTTCCACCGGTAACACATCGTAGTCTTTGAGTTCGGCAAGGTAGCTTTTGTTAACCAGTGCATGCGCTGTCGAGAGCGTCGTCAGCGCCTCTTGTTGTGCGGGAATCAACCCAGTCTGAGACGTAAGACTTTCCCTTTCAGTTTTAGATAGATTCATCGTTAATCCCACTAAACAATAACAGCCAGAATGACTAAGGCGATAGCTGCCACCACTCCACCAATTAGCAGCAAGGATTTCAGAACGTTGTTCTTAGGTTTAGACTCAGGGCGATAAGTGCTGCCCGTCGATGGTTGATCTCGACGCAGGGTCGATTGCTTCGGTGCATGTTCTGGCGGAGTGTTCGGCCATGTTGCAGGTCGGGCGCCATCTTGTGCAATTGTAAACACATGCTCACGCACTGCGACCATATGGCGAATACGCTCCAATGAGAAGTTGGAAGTCGCATATAGCTCTTGTGTGTGGTAGTAATGGCCATTCCATTTCGTCTTGTCTTGTTCCATCTGCTGGGAATAGGCATTTTCTTCGTAAACAACAAAAAGGGTTGGACATTCAGATAGTGCCCAGGCGATAGCTTGAGTAATCTCTTTTGTAGATAGGCGTTTATTATTCATTTGCATGAACAATGAAACTCGAACAGCAGAAAGGTCACCACTGTTCACGCTGTTGCTTAGTGAGCGGGATGGAGTAAAATCTGTTAAATCGACAGATGAAAAATCAGCGCTCATTGTGTTTTCCTTTGTACGTTTGGCTTCTTCGTGGCTGGTTATCGAACTAGAGACAGGGCGAGAAAAACCTGCGATACCTCGTTCTGTTAAGTGACTTTTTACCTGAATAAGGTGCTCTAATCGTTCTAAACAGAAATTCTCTTCTGCCATATGGAGTTGCAAGGCGAAATAGGATCCCCCTTCACGTTCCCACTTATAACTGTCTTCACTAATTGGATCCGTGGTGCTATTGACTCGGTATTCTTCGAAAAGCGCACGCTTGTCATCTGGCAGTGCTGACAATGTTTGTCGGAGCAACTCCGCTTTAAAATCCCTACTTTTAATAAATTCGATGATTTTCGCTTTAAACTCTGCGGCTGTTAGATTTGGCACAACAAGTTCCGTAGATGCGGTCATGATATTTGGCCTCTAAAAACCCACTGATATTCTCTGTGGGTAGTAACGGGTTAAAACAGTAAAATGGCTTCCAGCTCTTGCTTGATAACGCGAATCTCGTCGATATCAGTTTTTGCTTGAGCAATGGCGTTTTCGCGCTGAGTTTGGTTTTCAACCTTTTGCTCTAGATCGGCGAGAATGGTAGCAAATTTGGTGCTAAATTCACCGTCCAAGAAGGCAAGGTAGTTATCAATCAGCTTGTCTTTGTCTTCTCTAATACGTTGTAGTGCATCGTTTTTTAGTTTTTCAAACTGCAAACGTACAATACTGGCTCGTTCATCCCAAAGCTCATATAGATTCACGTATTCTTCATCGCCATAAACATTAACTGTTTCTGTATCTCCCCAAGTCCAGGGTATATACCACTTCGAAGTACTTCTTTCGTAAGAATCAACCACCACTCTTTTGGTTTGCACTTCATCACTCTTCAATTCAATATTGAGAGAGAAAGAGCTTATAGATTTCTTCAGTGACTGAAATACGGGCAGATCCAATGTGCGACTCTCAGGGAACAATTGAGCTACATATTTTTGGTATTCCTCATGTAACTCTTCTTTGATGTTTTCTTGTGCGCCTTGGAATACCTGTTCGTATTCGTTTATTACTTGGTTAAAAGAAAATTTAATCTCTTTTGACGCAATATCGATTCTGGACTCAGCCTCACTGATACTGACGTCACCGCTAAACGTGTCGCCCAGCTCCCCTATACGCTCATAAACGTTTATCTCTATTTCGTTCAGAGAGTTGTGCACGCCCATTGGCAGGTCGCGACCTTCTTGTTTAAGTTGCTCTTTATAGGCTTGTGTATTGAAGCCCTGATCACGACGAGCTTTCAGGCTTTGAATCTCTGACTGAAGTATCGAAAGTGCTTGCTCATCAATCTCCAGTTGTTTGGTTAACTCGGCTTCTTGCATTCCACGCTCGATAGCCGCAGTCATGGCCAAATGCGCGCGGTTTAGTCGCATTGGGAAGCTGTATTTATTGATGTACTCATCGATAACAGCTTCAACACCCGGTAAGCCACTGTTGAGCAGAGCGCGACACATAGATTGATCTTGCAAAGCTTGTTGCGACTTTTCCTGCATCGCAGACATGACAGAGGTGCTGACCGACATATATTGCGGGAACGCCATACTTGGCTCTTCTAGCAACAGTTCGGCAATGCTTGCTTTGTCGTTACGCTCTGAACGGGTTAATTCACCTTGCTTACGCAGCAGGTAGGCCATACGTGCGGAAACAGGGTAGAGGTTAGGATCGTGAATGCCGTTCTCTTCGAGGTAGCTTTTCACGCGATTTAGCGCTTCTTCAATATTCTCACCGCGATCAGGGTCAAACATGTCCATCTTGTTCACAACAAACAGGAAGCGATCCTTACTTTGTTTACCGCCTTTGCTCATTGTGTCAGCAACAAGCCTTAGCAACTGAGCATCGTCGTTAGTGCCCAACTGTGTCGCATTCAACACATAGATAATGAGTGGATTACGCTTCGAATCCTGGATAAAACCTAGTGTCGTGCGCTGGTGTTCAGGATCTTGACTGTTATTTGGTCCCGGGGTGTCGGTCAGCACAAGACGGACATTGTTGTTTTCTTTGATCGCGCGGATATTGCCGTTCAACGCGATGGTTTTAGTTTCATTGTCAGCGTTCCACGCCTTCATTGTTGCCAAGTCAACGGCGTCATTGTGCTCAATGAGTTTTCCATTACTGTCAAAACGTTCGCCGTAAAAAGCGTCGCCTTGGGTTTTGTCGTCGAAAATCTGGGCAATGGTCGCGGTAGTTGCCTCGTTTGCTGCTGGTAGCAAGTCTTGTCCTAGCACCGCATTAATAAAGGTAGATTTGCCTGAAGACATGGTGGCGACCACATACGCGTCAAAATCATTGTTTAAAGCGTCTTCGAAGTCTTGCTTGGCTTTCAAATCGCTATTCGCTAGATAGTCAGCAAACTTTGATGACTCTTCGCTGACACGTTTCATTAGGGCTTTGATTTTTTCCAGTCGCTCTTCAGCAGGCGATACAGGATTGAACTTCAGCTCAACACACATGCCTTTTTGGATTGCATTGTTGGCAGCTTCCTCAATGTCATTGAAGTCCGATTCTACGCCTGTGAATTCAATAGAGAAGTCTTCGCGGCCATTAAATAATGCCTGTAAGTCATCAAAAATGTGTTCGACCCACACCTGCAAGCGCTTCGATCCATATGTATTAATGTTAGAACTTTCAGAAGGGGAATGGGCATTAATACGAAATTCGGTTTCTACCAAAAACGGGTTATGCGTAATAGATATGTGATTCATATGTAAACTCTCACGTTATATAAAATACATTGTTTTAAACTGATAAAGATTAGGCTTCTCTCATGATGAGAGCGTTCAACATGGTTAAGCCAGTGTAATCAACGAACGTATTTAACTCTTTTTCACTCATCGCTATGGTTTTTCCTTTTTTAATTTTTACGAGCTTTCTTCGTACTTTTTTCTTCATTACTTGTGGCACAGCAGCGGCATTATTAAAATGAAATGGTTTTTCTCGAAAGCGTGCCAATTCAGCCACAAGGATATTTCGCTCGGTACGCATCAGTTCACCTTGATTTAGCAATTTTTTTGCTATCAAAGCTGACTGAGCCATGAGTGGTATTATTTTAGCTTTCTTGTAGCCAATATCTTCTAAATATTTGCGTGCTAAAGATACATAATGTTTAGCTGTTTCGCCCTTTTCTTCGTCTAATGCATCTACTTTATTCAACGCAAAAATGACAGGCTGTTTCGGGTTGTTCTCTCGAATAGTGCGAATGATCTCCGCGTCATCGGTTGTACCTAGTTGAGTGGCATTCAGCACATAAAGAATCGGACTTTCTGGATAATCCTTAATTGCTTTAATAAACTGCTCTTTATGACGGCCATCTCTGCTGTTATTGGCTCCAGGCGTGTCAATTAACGTGTACTCTGACAGCATTGAATGCTGTTCGCTTCCTGAATATGGAATGACTACATCAAAAGCACTGATTTCATCCGAACTATTCCATACTTTTATCTGCTCGCCGCATATAGCTTTGCTTGATTCAACAATAGAGCCAGAGTCAGAATAAGCCTTTGCGTTCGGCTTCGTCTTAAAACCTGCACTTATACGTGCGATTTTGGTGGTGGTCGCCTCGTTGCCTGCTGGCAATAACTCGTTTCCGAGAAGAGCATTAATAAGTGAGGATTTTCCTGCACTCATGGAGGCAGCGACAAGTAAAAATTTTGTTTTATTTTTCATGATATTATGCTTTCCGTTTCGCTGTTTGCTTTGTCTATCCAAGACATTAAATTTTTTCGTATGTAGGTATTCAGTTCGCAAGGTGCTATAACTCGAATATTTGGTATCCAATATTGAATTACGGGAGCTATTTGGTTGTAATTCCATGCTGAAGTGGAAATAACGAGAGAGCCGTCAGATCTTTTTTCAATAATTTTTTGCTTTGGCAACAGGGCTTTACGCTCAAAATAAAAAGCTATTTTACATGACACTTCTAACGTTACATCAAAGATGGGCTGCCCAAACCAAATAGTCTCTTGTTTTTTAATTTGCTCAACAAGTGACGCGTCATAGTCAAAATATTCTTTTTGCACACAAACGAATTTTATGCGCGCAAGTGAGAAGGTTTTAAGTATTCCGTCTGATATCGCCGCTAAATACCAACTGCCATGACTATAAATCATAAGATATGGCGCGACTGCCCGTGATTTACCTTTATATAAAAAGCTAACAATCCGACGATTTTTAATTGCAGTCTCAAAGGAGTTATGAAGTGTCGAAATAAAGTCAGCCTCAAGAGGTTGCTCTTGAAAATGATAACAGTCACTTTTCGAGTCATTTGCTAAGCTGCGAAGAAACTGCGCGGCTTTGAGCGGAAGAGCCTTTTTTAGCCCAAGCTCCTCAATCAAGCGAACAAGGTCCTGCTCATTGTATTGATTTCGCGCTGATGTCGAAAGTAAGTAATTTCCAGTATCTGGGCAACGTTCGAGAATAGCGCATAAGCGGCCAAAGTCTCTTCGTATGGTTTTAGTGCTGACCTGATATTGTTCAGCCAAATTATTAATATTTAGAGGCTGCCCGGAATATGCCTTAGCTACAATGTCGGCTAAACGATTCGCAAGGAGATTGCTTTTCATAATTCAACTTAATTTTATAAGGTATTGCATAATATACCGTAACGTTGGGACAGGTTGTGTCTATTGAAAAATAGAATTGTCCATGTCCCATGGTTACTTTTTAGTATTGAGGTTTTTTTCATATTAGTTTGCAAAAAACTGAGATATTGAATATTTTGAGCGCTAGGATTTTACTAAGGGGTATATTGCATCACCCCATAGCTGATCAGAGCCATCCATCATAAGTTCTATAATTGTGGGTACAATACTCGATAGTAATGAGGTGCAATCACGTAACTGATTACGGTTTGTCTGGCTATTGTATGTGGCACCACCGTGAAGTAATTGATTCCTTAGAGTGTATAGTCTTGAAAACAAGATGCTTAAAACAGTAGTAGTATTTCCACTCTCTAATGCATTATTTGCTGCAGCCTTGGCTCTAGCCTGCTCTTGTTTCCACTTATCTTCAATTATTGCTCCAGATTGGAACTTCCAAAAAGCTTGAAAGATAAACTCATTGTTTAAGATAAGCCTGATAGATGTGGAATATTGAGACCAAACAATATCAGATAGCTTTTTTGATGTATCTAAGCGCTCTATTTTTCCCAAAAACTCTTGATATAGACCGCGTTCAGTAAAATCTTGCTTGTAATCAAGGTTTTGTGCATAAGCGGCATTGAAAGAAATCCATAGGAAAATAAACTGAGAATCATAATCTTCACATTGTTCAGCTTTATCTAGCCAACTCAAAGCTCGATGTACGCGCAATGATAACGCTTGAGGGTAAGAATCTCTCTCTCGTCTGTGACGTTCTTTAAGGCACTGATACAATACATAACCCTCCATGGATAAATTGTCCTAAACTATTACATTAATTATTAATATATGCAATGTTGTAACGGAATACTTTAAACGTTCTGAGAGACAAATATATATCCTATCGGATGAGTTACGTAATTTATATTACAGGGAAAATAAAAAACATTCTTGCGAATGAACAGGTGGTCTGCACCGATTGCAGCTTTCATAACTACCTCGAATTAGAGATTGCTGTTTGTCAGTCTTACAGTCGGTGGCATATAATGCGTCACACAGAATTTAGTATTGAAAAAGTTTCCAAAAGCCGCTTGTTCATTCAAGCGGTTATGGAAATTTTGAGTCAGTCAATAAGCGGCTGTTTTATATGCGCGGAGTGGATTTTCTTTTAGAAAGCAAAAAGCCCACAGTTTTCACTGTGGGCTTTCATTAATTTGGTGAGTCAGCCAGTAAGCCGGGTTCTGTCGTGGATAATCATTCGTCTAGGCCATAAATCGCTCTATGGCTCAAGCAACCTACCCGGTTCTCACGTGGGCCACGCGTTCATTATTTAAAATGATAGAACCCTATTTGGTCTTGCTCCGGGTGGAGTTTACCTTGCAACCAACTGTTACCAGTGGCCCGGTGCGCTCTTACCGCACCCTTTCACCCTTACCAACCGAAGTTGGCGGTCTCCTCTCTGCTGCACTTGTCGTAGGCTCGCGCCCCCCAGCCGTTAGCTGGCACCCTGCCCTGTGGAGCCCGGACTTTCCTCCCCCTGCGCATTTTCGTTGCAGGCAGCGATTATCCCGGCTGACTCGGCGAGCAGTATACCTGAGCATGCAGCCGAGTGCAGTAAAGAATTAGTCTTTTTCGTCAATAATTGCTTTATAAAGCGCGTTTTTCTTTAAACCGAAATACTCTGCAACCACGCCACAGGCTTTTTTAAGTGGCATTTCGGCTTCGAGTAAGCCAAGCATACGGCGGGCATCTTCTGGGATATCATCGCTTTGCTTCGCTTTACCCGGCAGCATTAATACTATTTCGCCGCGCTGCTTTGTTGGATCATTCGTTAAAAACTGCTTTAGCTCAGCAACGCTGCCATTGAAAAAAGTTTCGAATGTTTTGGTCAATTCTTTGGCAAATACCACCGGTTGGTCTGAGCCTAATGCGGCTTCTAAATCATCAAGGCTTGCCATGATGCGGTGGGTACTTTCGTACATAATGCTCGTGATACCTGAATTAACAGCCTCAATAAAAAAGGTTTGTCTGGCTTTACTTTTCGCGGGTGTAAAACCGATAAACTGAAAGCGGTCGGTCGGCAAACCTGAACAACACACTGCCGTAATGGCTGCACATGCACCAGGTACAGGTGTAACATGTGCACCTTGCTCACGACACAAGTTTACCACGGCATAACCCGGGTCACTGATCAGTGGCGTGCCCGCATCTGAAACCAACGCGATATTCATTCCCTGCTCTAGCCAATCGACGATTTGCTGGGCTTTTTGTTTTTCATTGTGATCATGCAAAGCAAAGGTTTTTGCTTTGATATTAAAGTGGCTTAGCAACTTTCCTGTGTGACGAGTATCTTCAGCGGCTATTAAGTCAACCTCAGATAGGGTTTGTATGGCACGCTGGCTGATGTCATCAAAGTTGCCAATTGGTGTGGCTACAATGTAAAGAGTGCCGATTTTATCTGAATTCTCCTCATTTAACATTGAGGTCTCCTGCGTCAGTCAGTAATATAAGCAAATCGCGTTAACGTATTGGGAAATCATTGTGCGACTTAAACTTGTTAGTCTATTAATTGTATTGTCGGGGTTATCGGCTTGTAGCACAACCGAAAAACCATCAAATACGGCAGAAAATCAGTCGGGGCAAGCAAACACAGCCCTATCACAACTAACCGATGCGCAATCAATGTACCAAGCAGCGTTAAATCGCCAAGGTGCCGATAAAATTCAATTACTTTATACCGCTCGCGATGCAGCAATTACTGAGCAGCGCTGGTCATTGCTTGAAACGATCTGTTTTGAGCTCGAAAGCACACCAAGCGTGGATCAAATTCAAAACAAGCTTTACATTGCATTAGCACAAGAGAAACAAGGTAAAAGTGATCGCGCATTAGAGCAACTACAGTTGCTCGAATCACAACTCACTTTGCCAGAGCATAAAGCATGGCATCAATATTTAACGGCTCGCGTTTATGCATCACAAGGCATGCCTAAACAAGCAATGCCTTATTACTTTGCAGCATCAACCATTAGCAACGAAAATAATTTCACGGTTGCTGATTTAAATAAAGACTTATGGGCAAGCCTTACTCAACTATCTTCTTATGCGCTTGAGCGCTTTAATCGCGGCTCAGTGGTACAACAAGGTTGGGTTAATCTGGCGCTTTATCACCAAGTATATTTAGGGGCGCCGGTTGAATTGCATCAAGCAATGAATAACTGGATGCGACGCTATCCAGGTCACCCTGCCGCAGAGGTTTTACCTAAGAAAGTCACTGAGCTTGTGCAAGTTGAGCCTCTTAATGTCAATCGTTTAGCGGTGCTTATTCCACTATCAGGCGCTAACGAACGCTTAGGCGACGCATTAAAAGCGGGTGTACTTGCCGCACTTGATACTCATCCACTTGAACAAACACTGTTTATTGATGAATCACTTTCTGCCGCTGAAATCAGCTTAAAACTCAGTGAATTTAAAGCTGACTTTGTGATTGGCCCATTGCTTAAAAGTAATATTGAAAAGCTAAGCACAGCACAAACGCTGATTGATTACCCTGTTATGCATCTTAATAGTTTTGAGGGTGAGCGTATCTCACAGCAGCATTTTTTCTTTGCATTAAGCCCTGAACACGAAATACAACAAGCATTAGAGCGCTTTTTAACCGCTGGTTACCAAAAGCCAATGCTACTTGCTCCAAACAACAGTAACGGCCAGCGCCTCGTTGAGTACTTTAACCAACAATGGCAACGTTACAGTGAAGTGAAAACACAAGTTGGTTTTTACGCAGGTAAAGATGACATGCCAAAAACTATCACGGGCTTGTTAGAAGTGGACCAAAGTAAAGAGCGGATCCAAGTGGTTAAGTCGCTCTTTAAGCAAGAAGTCGAAAGTGAAACTCGCTCACGTAGCGATATTGATGTTATTTATATTTTAGGTGATGCAACTGAAACTCGCCTCATCAAACCGTACTTAGATGTTAATGTAAGTACTTTCGCAGATCGTATTCCGCTATACGCAAGCTCTAAAAGCCATAGCAAACAAATAGACAGTACCGATAAAGGTGATCTAGAAGGGCTGTATTTTACTGAACTACCTTGGATGCTTGACGGTCAGATAAAGCAGCATAACTTGCGTCAGCAATACGAACGCTTATGGCCTGAAAATACAGATATAAGTCAGCGCTTATTTGCCATGGCATATGATGCAACCAGCCTATTAGGTGATGTTAAGCAACTAAGTATGATTCAAGGAAAACGTTTTGCTGGCATCAGTGGCGAATTAAGTATTGAAACGAATGGGTATGTTACCCGTACGTTAGATTGGGCGCAGTACAAAAACAAACAAATCATTGCCGTTGAATTAGCAACAGAGCAACCGATTCCGTTATTTATGCAATCGGCAACAGGGATTAATTCGGCTGATTAAGTAACGACAGCACAAGGATGAAAGCATGTCGTGGTTTAAACAATTGTGGCACAATAGCCGCGAAAAAGGCCTGTACTATGAACAACAGGCTGAGCAGTATTTAAAGCAATATGGCCTAACAGCCATTGGGCGTAATTATTTATGCCAATATGGTGAGCTTGATCTCATTATGCGCGAAGGGCAAACCTTGGTGTTTGTTGAAGTGAAATTTAGAAAAAACAAACTTCGCGGTGGTGCAAATTACGCGCTCAGTAAGCAAAAACAGCAACGGCTTAGACGAACGATCGCCCATTACCTTGCTGAAAATAAATTATCAAATCAGGCTATGCGAATTGATTATGTTGCCATAACAGGTGAACTAAATAGCGAAATAAACTGGTTTAAAAATGTGTACTAACGCCTCTTGGCGTCGGCTTAATTGGTAGGTTATGCAAGATACAATAAAAAAGATTTTTACCGAGAATATTCAAGTTCAAATTGCGGCTGGCGAGGTGCTCCCAAGCGCCCTTGAATCAGCGGCATTTACCATTGCACAAAGCCTTATCAATGGTAATAAATTGTTATGCTGTGGTACCGCGAGTTGCCATATGCTTGCACAACATATGGCTGGTTTATTAATTAACTTTTACGAAACTGAGCGTCCGTGTCTACCTGCAGTAGCCTTGGCACAGGAGCAAGTTAACTTAGGTCCCAACAACAATATTGATGATCACGAAACCTTTGCAAGGCAAATCCGTGCTTTCGCACAACAAGGTGACTTACTGCTAGCTATCGCCGTCAATGGCAATGAAAAGCAAATAATTTCTGCCGTAGAAGCGGCTTTAACTCGCGATATGAAAGTGATTGTATTAGTAGGTGACGATGGGGGTGAATTAGTTGGCTTGCTTGGCCCTAACGATGTTGAAATCCGCGTGCCATCAAAACGCCCTAGCCGCATTGTTGAATCTCATTTAGTGAACTTGCACTGCCTGAGCGAGCTTATCGATTTAACCTTATTCCCACAGGAAGAAAATTAATGTTTAAACAGTCTCTTATTGTACTTGGTACCATTTTATTGCTGCAAGGCTGTGCAGCTGCAGTTGTTGCTGGTACCGCAGGTGCTGTCACTGCGGCCAATGACCGTCGTACTATTGGCTCGCAAATTGACGATAATAATATCGAAATAAAAAGCTCTATCGCACTGAGTGAAAACGAGCGCATACATAAATACGCGAATGTAAATGTTGTGAGCGTTAATGGCATTGTGTTGATGATAGGTCAAGTCGCCAACCAAGAAATGAAAGACGAAGCGCAACGAGCAATCGAAGGTGTTGACGGTATTCGTAAAATTCATAATCAAATTCGCATCAGCTCAAATATAGGCATGAGTACGCAAACTCACGATTCGTGGTTAACCTCAAAAGTTAAAACGCAGCTTATTACCGCAGAGAACATCAGTGCCAATAACATTAAAGTTGTCACAGAGAATGGCGAGGTATTTTTAATGGGCTTAGTGAGCGATACAGAGGCTAATTTAGCGGTTGATGTTGCCCGTAACATCTCAGGTGTAGAGCGTGTCATTAAGGTGTTTGAGTATTTATAGTTAATCACTCAATAGTCATTAATAAAAAACCCGCATTTAAGCGGGTTTTTTTTGAGCATTTGAAAAGGCTACTTGATCACTCGTAAATGAGCACCCTTCTTTTTCTCAGGCTTAGCAGGTGGCTCATCATCTGGCGAAATATCGTCAGGCGTTTCAACACTTTCTAATACCGGAGCAAACTCTTCTTCGTCCTCGATGAATTCTTCTGCAGTAAATACAGTCCCTTCACCATTCTCACGTGCATAAATTGCGAGCACAGCCCCCATAGGCACATACACTTGCATTGGTTGACCACCAAAGCGGGCATTAAAGCTTAGCTGTTGGTTATCCATAGCAAAGTTTGTAACTGCCGATGGGCTAATGTTTAAGACAATTTGACCGTCTTGAACAAATTGCGTTGGTACTTGTACAGCAGGAAAATCAGCGTTCACAACAAGGTGCGGTGTACACTGATTATCAACAATCCAATCAAAGAAAGCGCGTAGTAAATAAGGACGATTTGGCGTCATTATAAACGGATCTCACGTTCTGCTTCAGTCAATGAAGCTTGGAAAGATTCACGCTCAAATAAACGCAGCATGTATTCTTTAAGTTCTTTAGCTCCCGAACCTGAAAGCTCAATGCCCAGTTCAGGTAAACGCCATAATAGCGGTGCTAAATAACAATCAACTAAGCTGAATTCTTCGCTCATGAAATAAGGCGCTTCAGAGAAGATTGGTGCAATTGCAAGTAATGCTTCAGTTAGCTCTTTACGTGCTTGTGCTGCTTCACTGCTACCGCTTGTGATTTTATTCGCTAAGCTGTACCAATCAGTATCAATACGGTGCATCATTAAGCGACTACGGCCACGCATAACCGGATAAACAGGCATTAGTGGAGGATGAGGAAAACGTTCATCAAGGTATTCCATGATGATGTTTGCCTGATATAAACCAAGCTCACGATCGATCAGTGTGGGTACTGTACCGTAAGGGTTAATTTCATGAAGTGCTTCTGGCAGGTTATCCTTTTCAGCCAGGTGAATGTCAACACTTACACCTTTTTCAGCAAGTACAATGCGTACTTGATGGCTATACATACAGTTAGCACCAGAAAACAGGGTCATTACAGGGCGCTTATTGGCAGCTACGGCCATGCCTACCTCCATTATATTACAAAAACAGCAATAGGGGCTTAAGCCCCTATCACAAAATTACCTTTCAAAACGTCCAGAATTAGTGAACATCTCTCCAGTATTCTTTCTTCAGCATGAATGCCAAGATAAATAGAATCACTAAGAAACCAATTACCTTAAGACCTAACGCTTCTGACTCTAAACGTGACGGTTCGCCTACGTAAGCTAAGAAGTTAGTTAAGTCACGAGCAGCACGATCGTACTCGTCGTCACTCATTTCACCTGTACCATCTGTTTCAGTGCCAACAACCTTAGTCACTGTGTGACCATGTTCCTCGACTTCTTCAGTGATAGGTGTCGGTAAACCTTGTAGTTCTTGAAGAACGTGCGGCATACCTACCGATGGGAAAACAATGTTGTTTACACCAAACGGGCGAGATTCATCTTTATAAAATGACTTCAGATACGTATAGATCCAGTCAGTACCACGAACTCGCGCTACAAGCGTTAAGTCCGGTGGCGCTGCGCCAAACCATTTAGCTGCGTCATCTTTCGCAATTGCATTCTTGATGTGGCTACCTACTTTTGAACCGTCAAAAATAAGTTGCTCTTGACCAATTTCAGTAGGAATACCGATATCGCGGAACGTACGCTCATAACGTTGATACTGCATTTGGTGACAACCAAGACAGTAGTTCATGAACAATTTAGCACCACGTTGCAAAGACGCATTGTCTTTTAGGTCAATGTTCGCGTCCATTAAAGGAACCGAAGGACCTGCTGCCATCGTCAACGTTGGCAACAATGCGAATAAACCGATAATTAGCTTTTTCATCATTTCGTCAACCTCGTTGGTAATGGCTTAGTTTTCTCGTTCTTGCTGTAAACAAATAACAATACGAAGAACATAAAGTATGTCACAGTCGTGATTTGCGATAACAGCGTTTTGAAATCAGTTTGTGGTGTTGCACCAACCCAACCTAAGATAATAAATGTTACCACGAATTGAGCAATGTTTAACTTGTGTAAGCCACAACGATAACGAATAGAACGAACCGAACCACGGTCAATCCAAGGTAGTAACGCAAGCACTACGATAGATGCACCCATCGCGATAACACCAATTAGTTTATCTGGGATAGCACGCAGAATCGCATAGAATGGCGTGAAGTACCAAACAGGGAAAATGTGCTCAGGTGTTTTCAGTGGGTTCGCTGCTTCGAAGTTTGGCGCTTCTAAGAAGAAACCATTCATCGCAGGCATAAAGAATACAACCCAACAGAATAAGATTAAGAAACCAACCACACCCACAATATCTTTAACTGTGTAGTAAGGGTGGAACGGAATTGCATCAACAATGTCTTTCTTGTTGGTGTAATACTCGTGGAATTTAAATTTAGGCTTATCTTCTTCAGCCACAGAGCCTTTCTTACGCTTAATTTCAACACCATCTGGGTTGTTTGAACCCACTTCGTGTAACGCAACAATGTGTAAGAACACTAAGATAACGATAACTAAAGGAAGCGCGATTACGTGTAGTGCAAAGAAGCGGTTAAGTGTCGCACCCGAAATTACGTAGTCACCACGGATCCAAAGCGTTAAATCATCACCAATAACCGGAATCGCACCGAACAGTGAAATGATTACCTGTGCACCCCAGAACGACATTTGTCCCCAAGGTAGTAAGTAACCCATGAAAGCTTCAGCCATTAGCGCTAAGAAGATGAACATACCGAACAACCACAGTAACTCACGTGGTTTTTGGTAAGAACCGTAGATCATGCCACGGAACATGTGCAGATAAACAACGATAAAGAACGCTGATGCACCTGTCGAGTGTAGGTAACGAAGTAACCAACCGTATTCAACATCACGCATGATGTATTCTACTGATGCGAATGCACCTTCAGCTGATGGTACAAAGTTCATTGTTAACCAAATGCCTGTTACGATCTGGTTAACAAGCACTAACATAGCTAATGAGCCAAAGAAGTACCAGAAGTTAAAGTTTTTAGGTGCTGGATACTGTGCAATGTGCATGTTCCAAACACGAGTCATTGGAATACGATCGTCGATCCAACCAATAATTTTACCAAACATTACGCCGCTCCTTTTTCTTCACCGACTAAAATAGTCGTGTCATCAAGGAAGGTATACGGAGGAATCTCTAGATTCAATGGTGCAGGTACAGATTGGAATACACGACCCGCCATATCAAATTTAGAACCGTGACACGGACAGAAGAAACCATCATCTGTGCCTTCAACTTTCTCACCAAAGCCACCTTGTAAGAAGCTTGGTGAACAACCTAAGTGCGTACAAATACCAACAGCAACGAAAATTTCTGGACGTTGCGAACGGTATTCGTTCGTTGATGATTCAGGTTGTTGAGGCTCTTCAGACGCTGGATCACGAAGTTGACCTTCGTGAGCTTTCATCTGCTCAAGCATTTTTGGTGTACGATTGATAACCCAAACAGGTTTTCCTCGCCACTCAACACGAATTAATTGTCCTGGCTCAAGCTTGCTGATATCTACTTCTACAGGCGCACCCGCAGATTTAGCTCGCTCACTTGGATTCCAAGACGCAATAAAAGGAACAGCAGCCCCAGCCGCACCAACACCACCAACAACAGAGGTAGCTATGGTTAAAAAGCGACGTCGGCCATTGTCTACAGGCGCATTGCTCATCCACTTATCTCCACTATGATTCCCAACACTTGCCATATTGAGAACATCAGTTACAGCAGGTTAATTTTTAGAAATTTTAAAATAGACGCGATCATAATTAAAACCCTTGATTAAAACAAGGTTATTCACAGTCCCATGCTCGAATAAACCCCATTTAATGAATTATTAATTTGGGTAAGCTCGAGTATGAAGCCGTTGGTTATGATAACGCATATAAAAAACAATATACTGACCAAGATCAACCTCACTAAGAGGAAACAGAAATCTGCATTAGCTGTTGTTGAACTCACTCACATTACTTGCCCCCCAATTGTAGCAAAAAAATTCATCAATTAACTGATGGATTTGAGCTTATTTTGCGAAATCGTGAAGTTTTTTTAATGTAATACGAAGGAATTGCCAAGACCGGTTAAATATCGAACGAAAAAAAAGGACCATACGCAGGATACAACTTTCTCTGTTTGATCCCTATTCACATCAGCAATAGTAAAATCGAGGAGTTAAAAGTAGTTTTAGTGGTTAGTGGTTAGTGGTTAGTGGTTAGTGGTTAGTGGTTAGTGGTTAGTGGTTAGTGGTTAGTGGTTAGTGGTTAGTGGTTAGTGGTTAGTGGTTAGTGGTTAGTGGTTAGTGGTTAGTGGTTAGTGGTTAGTGGTTAGTGGTTACGCTTTTTATGTGTGTGATCTAACGTCTAATTTCTAACGTCTAATTTCTAACTTCTAACTTCTAACTTCTAACTTCTAACTTCTAACTTCTAACTTCTAATTTCTAACGTCTAATTCCTAGAAGAAATAGCTGAAAACAAAAAACCCAGCCGAAGCTGGGTTTTTGAAATTCTGATAAACGTAAATATTAACGTTTTGAGAATTGTGGACGCTTACGAGCTTTCTTAAGACCCACTTTCTTACGTTCAACTTTACGCGCATCACGAGTAACGAAGCCTGCTTTACGAAGTGTAGGACGTAATGACTCGTCAAACTCCATAAGTGCACGAGTGATACCGTGACGGATAGCACCAGCTTGACCAGTAGTACCACCACCTGAAACAGTGATGTGTAAGTCAAACTTTTCAGTCATTTCAACGTGCTCTAATGCTTGACGAACAACCATGCGAGCAGTTTCACGACCGAAGTACTCTTCTAGAGAGCGCTTGTTAATTACGATGTTACCAGTGCCTGGGCGTAAGAATACGCGAGCACTTGAACTTTTACGACGACCTGTACCGTAGTATTGATTTGCCATGATAGTGCTCCTTAAATGTCTAGAACCTGAGGCTGTTGTGCAGCATGGTTGTGCTCAGTACCCGCGTAAACTTTAAGTTTACGGTACATAGCGCGGCCTAAAGGACCACGTGGCAACATGCCTTTAACAGCTTTTTCGATGATCATTTCAGGCTTTGCAGCTTGAAGCTTGTCGAAAGTAGTAGACTTAAGACCACCTGGGAAACCAGTATGTGAGTGGTACATTTTGTCTTTTGCTTTATTACCAGTAACAGTAACTTTCTCTGCGTTGATAACGATGATGTAATCACCAGTATCTACGTGAGGAGTGTACTCAGCTTTATGCTTACCGCGTAGGCGACGAGCGATTTCAGTAGCGATGCGACCTAAAGTTTTACCTTCAGCGTCAACTACGTACCAGTCACGTTTTACTGTTTCTGGCTTAGCAACAAACGTTTTCATTTATTAAAATCCAATGTTTTTTAATTTAAAACCACAGGTAATTATTTTTTAATTACCGCTCTAAGTTGAATGCTTTAACCCCTTCGAGTTTAAGACTTTGCGCCATCAATTAGAGGCTAAACTAATATCTGGCAATAGAACGCAACGTGGCAGACGCGGGAGTATACCAGCACTTAAACCACATTGCTAGATGATGGTTGTTTTTTATTCTAAGAAATCAGAATGAATATTTACGCACTTAATGTGAGCACTGGCTTTTTTATCAACTTATAAAGAAAGCGTCATCTCAAGTGGCTAATTTCTGAAAACTCACAAAAAACAACTCAACAATGACTATGCTAAATGCTCTCGCGCTAAATATTCGAGCGACTGCATTTCTTGTAATCGGCTAATACAGCGCTTAAATTCAAAGTTTAAGTTACCTTCACTGTAAAGTTCAGTGATCGGTTTTTCTGCAGAAATAATAAGCGTCACATTGCGCTCGTAAAACTCATCAACCAATGCAATAAAACGACGTGCGGCATCGTCATTTGCTTGTCCTAATGCTTTTACATTCGAGAGTATGACGGTGTTGTATAAACGGCTGATCTCCATATAGTCGACCTGACTACGGGCTGTTTCACACAACTCGCTAAAGTCAAACATCACGATACAATCAGACACTTTACGGGTTTTTATCATGCGCCCTTCTATTTCAATAGCGGTATCTAAAATGCCGGGCTCAGGTGAAAGCTTATCAAAGTATTCAAATAAGTTTGCGTCTGCTTGCGCATCGAGCGGACTATGAAAAATTTCGGCCTGCTCTAAGGTCCGTAAACGGTAATCAACCCCTGAATCAACATTTACTATTTCAGTATTTGCTTTTACTAATTCAATTGCTGGTAAGAAACGCGCACGCTGCAAGCCATTTCTATATAGCTCATCCGGAACAATATTCGACGTTGCCACAAGCACAATACCGCGCTCGAACAAGGCTTCCATCAGGCCGCCTAGCAACATTGCATCCGTGATATCTTGTACAAAAAACTCATCGAAACAAATAATATCTGTCTCCGACTTAAAGATATCAGCAACGACGTTCAGTGGATTACTGGTGTTTTTTAACTTTTTAAGCTCATCATGTACACGGTGCATAAACCGGTGAAAGTGCACACGCATTTTACGCTCAGTAGGCAATGCTTCGTAAAATGTATCAACCAAATAGGTCTTACCTCTACCAACACCGCCCCAAAAATAAAGCCCTTTTATAGCTGGCGTGCTATCTTTAGAAAAGAGCTTGGCAAACCATCCCTTGGCGGCTGGCTTGTCAGCAGTTAAGTCATCATAGAGTCTTTGCAAATGACGAACCGCATTTTCTTGCGCTGCATCATGTACGAAGTCTTCACGTTGTAAATCTTGTTGGTATTTCTGCCAAGGAGTCATAGGTCGTTACAATAAAACACAGTTAAATTTGCACAGTATATTAACACGCATCGTATCTCAGGGTATATTAGCCCGCAGTATGATTTCACAATCAAATTAAGCATATTTTAATAAAGATTGGACTATAAATGCTTTTAAGGCATAAGTTTTAGTTATTTTTCCCAAAGGGGTGGATTTATGGGCACAATTACCTGGGTAGGTATTTTAATCATCGTTGCAATCGCAGCATTCTTTATTGGTGCATTTGTAACCAAAAAGCAATTTAAACAAGACGAGCTAGAGCATCAAGTAGAACAAGCCAACAATGCACTTGAACAATATCGTCAAGACGTTGCCGATCACCTTGCGAGCACTGGCAAACTGGTTTCAAAAATGAAAGACAACTACGATCAATTGCTCAATCATGTTGAAGAAACAAATAAGTTACTCCTAACAGATAAAAAGCAGCACCCTAATGAGCCGTTCTTTTCAAAAGAAACCACGGAGCAATTACAACATTCATTACAAGACCGCCAAAGCGATCGCTCAAACGCAGAAGCGCAGCCTGCCGACTATGTAGTAGGTGAAACAGGTCTATTTGCTGGTTCAAATAAAGTTTCAGAACATTCTAAAGCCTCTTGATGAACTTTTTTTTGACCCCATAGTCTTTAGATATAACAGCTTTATATCTAAACGAAGAAAAGGGCTGCTTATGCAGCCCTTTTTAGTTTTTGCTTTATCTCTGAAGTGGAGTAAACCCAGACTATGAAAATGAAATTATCTGTTATTAGTGCTGCTATTTTATCTACTAGCTTATTGTTAACCCCTGCAATTTCAATGGCCAAACTTCCGGTGGCTGTCAATGGTCAACAACTGCCAACGCTCGCACCAATGCTTGAACAGATCACCCCAGGCGTCGTGAGTATTCAAGTATCAGGGTCTAAAGAAGTCCGCCGTAGAGCAACCCCTTTCGATGACTTTTTTGGTGTGCCGCGTGGGGGCAGTCAAAAGCGTCAATTTAGTGGTCTTGGTTCTGGCGTGATTATAGATGCCGATGAAGGTTATGTAGTGACCAATAATCACGTTGTTGAAGATGCCGAAAAAATGGTGGTCACGCTTGAAGATGGCCGTGAGTATGAAGCAACAAAAATTGGCAGTGACAAAGAGTCTGATATTGCCTTGTTACAAATCGATGCTGAGGATTTAACCGCTTTAAAAATTGCAGATTCAGATAAGCTTCGCGTCGGTGATTTTGCTGTCGCGATTGGTAACCCGTTTGGTTTAAGCCACACTGTAACCTCTGGGATCGTAAGTGCCCTTGGCCGCAGTGGTCTAAATATAGAGGGCTATGAAGATTTCATCCAAACCGATGCTGCGATTAACCAAGGTAACTCGGGAGGCGCGCTTGTTAATCTAAACGGCGAGTTAATCGGTATTAACACCGCAATTTTAGGTGCCTCTGGCGGTAACGTGGGAATTGGCTTTGCCATTCCATCAACAATGATGAAAAACCTTGTTGATCAAATTATTGAACACGGTGAAGTACGCCGCGGCTCACTCGGTATTTCAGGCCGTCCGTTGGATGCAGGGCTTGCAAAAGCGCAAAAGCTTGATGTTAAGCAAGGTGCCTATGTCATGCAGGTAATGGATGACACCGCAGCGAGTAAAGCGGGCATAAAAGCCGGAGATGTTATTATTAGTGTTGATGGTACTGAGATCAGTGGCTTCCACGAACTACGCAGTAAAATTGCGACCCTAGGTGAAGGCAAAAAAGTGAAGCTCGGTATCTATCGTGATGGCAAAGTGAAAATAGTAAATGTCACACTTGATGGCGCCGCGACTTCTGTTTCAGCAGGTGAAGAAACACACCCTGCATTCCAAGGCGCAACGCTTGAAAACACGCAAAAGAGCGATGGGAAAGGTGTTGAAGTTGCCTCAGTAGAAGCACGTTCACCTGCCGCACGTGTGGGCTTAGAAGAAGGTGACGTGATCATGCAAGTGAACCGCCAACGTGTTGAGAATATTCGTGACATGAATAAAATTATCGAAAACACGCAAGGTAACATCGTACTCGGTGTGAAACGCGGCAGAGAGCTTGTTTTTGTTCTGATCCAGTAAACTTAATTGATAAATCATGAAAAAATAACAGCGGTGCTTGCCGCTGTTATTTTTTTTGTGCCATCATTAGGAGATTGCTCACTGATAATAAGAATATTGTGCTAAAACTATTTAAATTTATTCTTCCGCCACTTTTTACCGGATTAGGGATTGCTTTTTTGGTGGTGTTATTTAGCCCCAGTTTACGCAGCGCACTTTTTCCTAATGTAAACTTACCAGCCGCGATGTCGTCTGAGCATATGAGCTTTTCTAGCGCTGTGCAAAGAGCCGCTCCTTCGGTGGTGACCATCTTTTCTGAGAGCATTTCAAACCAACCGCGATACAAACGTCAAAACACGATTCAAGAGTTAGGATCTGGCGTGATTATGTCGCAAGATGGCTACATATTAACCAATTACCATGTAATCAATAATGCGGACCAAATCATTGTGATCTTAACCGATGGCCGTCGCTTTTACGACGTTCAACTAATTGGTTTTGATACCATAACTGATTTAGCCCTCCTAAAAATAAATTCTGATCATTTACCTGTGATCCCCGTCAACGATAACTTCAAGCCCCGAGTAGGCGATGTTGTGCTCGCAATTGGTAACCCACTCAATTTAGGTCAAACAATTACCCAAGGGATTATTAGCGCCACCGGCAAACAAAAGATCACCGACAGCCCCTACAATAACCTATTACAAATGGATGCGGCCATAAATGTGGGGAACTCAGGGGGAGCATTAGTTAACTCACGAGGCGACCTTGTGGGTATCACATCAGCGCAATTTAAAACCCGTGAAAACTTAGATATTCAAGGTATCTTCTTTGCCGTTCCCTACTCTCTTGCAAAAGATATTATGGAAAAGCTAATTAAACATGGCCGTGTCGTCCGTGGTTACCTAGGCTTTACTGGAACCGCTGTGGACAGCACCGGAAAAGATGTAAGCGACAGCTACACTCCAGTAACGGGTATGCGTATTAATAACCTAGATCCCCTTGGTCCTGCATGGCAAGCGGGTATAAAAGAGCAAGATATTGTCATTAAAATTGCCGGATTATCGGTTGCAAATCCACAGCAAGTGCTTGAGAAAATAGGCAATACAGAGCCGGGTAAAGAAATTGAATTTGAGCTGTACCGTGATGGCAAGATTCTAAAAATAATGGTCACTGTTGCAGAACTCGAAACCAAGTTATAGCAATAAAAAAGGCCTATGTAATATAGGCCTTTTTTAACAAACAGTGCTGCTCTTAACTCGAACGACGCTTAATATTAGCACCCAATGCACTGAGCTTATCTTCTATGCGTTGATAACCACGGTCAACGTGATAGATCCTATCAACGATTGTTTCACCTTGTGCCACAATCCCCGTCAGTATAAGACTGGCTGACGCACGTAAATCCGTTGCCATCACTTGTGCACCCGATAACCTTTCGGTATCACCACAAATCGCCGTGTTGCCCTCTAAGCGGATATTGGCTCCCATACGCTGTAACTCAGGGACATGCATAAAACGATTTTCAAATATCGTTTCGGTAATTGTTGCACTGCCCTTCGCTACGACATTAAGCGCGGTAAATTGTGCTTGCATGTCTGTTGGGAAGCCAGGATGTGGCATGGTCTTAATATTCACCGCTTTTAATTCACGGCCACGCATATCTAAGTAAATACTGTTATCGGTTACTTCTACGAATGCATTTGTCGCACGCAGTTTCTCAATAACAGGGTCAAGGCTATGGTGATCGGTGTTTTTACAAAGCACTTCACCACCGGCCATCGCAGCAGCAACCAAAAAAGTGCCCGTTTCGATACGGTCAGGTAAAATACGGTACTCGCAGCCTGACAGTGATTCGACACCTTCAACTTCAATTCGGCTCGTACCTGCTCCGGTTATCTTTGCCCCCATGGCAATTAAACAGTTAGCAAGGTCCATGATTTCAGGCTCACGTGCTGCATTCTCAAGCACCGTTTTGCCATCAGCCAGTGTCGCTGCCATCAATAAATTTTCTGTGGCCCCTACACTTACCATTTCCATGAAAATTTCAGCGCCTTTCAAACGACCGTCTACTTTGGCGTTAATATAGCCGTTTTCTACTTTGATAACCGCCCCCATACGCTCAAGGCCTTGGATATGGATATCAACAGGACGTGCACCTATCGCACAGCCGCCAGGCAGCGATACTTGTGCTTCACCAAAACGTGCCACAAGCGGGCCAAGTGCAAGCACTGACGCACGCATTTGCTTTACTAACTCATACGGAGCGAGTGTTTTATTAACGGTTGCACCGTCGATAACCAGCGTATCTTGTTGCCATTCAACATTAGCACCTAAGGTCTTTAATAAAGCCTCTGTGGTACCAATATCGCGTAAACGAGGCACATTGCTAAAAGTACTTTTACCCTGCCCTAAAAGCGCAGCAAAAAGAATTGGAAGAGCGGCATTTTTAGCGCCAGAGATAGTAACTTCACCTGCCAGTGAGGTACCACCTTGAATAACGAATTGATCCATAAGTGGAGCCTACGACTATTGAGGTAAAATGAATTTTTGTTCGCGTTTCCATTCAGTGGGTGTGAATGCTTTAATTGACACCGCATGAATTGTACCGTCTGAGATAGTTGACATTAACGGGGCATACACCAATTGCTGTTTTTTAACGCGAGTTAAACCGTCAAAACACTCACCCACTGCAATCACTTCATAGTGGCTACCATTTGCTTTAACAATGACTTCATCTAATTTTAGTTCGTCGCGTAATAACGTTTCGACTTGGCTTGTTTCCATAAATCTCACTCAAATAAGTTTGTGACCTGCCCCAACTGCATTAACTTTTGCAATTGCTCAGGTGTATTTTGCAGTTCAAGGCGAATACCTTGCTGCTTTAATTCTGCGAAAGAGTGAATTAACCAAGCTAAGCCCGCTGTGTCAACCCTCGATACATCAGAAAGGTCAAAATACCATGTTTTATGCTTAGATTCTGGCTTAGCGTTAAGAAGGCGTTCATGGCCGATTGAATTTCGAGTCAGTTCACCACTGACTCGAAACTGGTTATCTTCAAGCTGAGTAATCGATATTTTACTCATCACCACCTTCGCCTCTAAACTGAACAGGTAGCTGGCTCTTTTGCTCAAGTAAGTCACTCACATACTCAATACCTTGCTGGCGAAGGATACCTTGCATTTCGCTTTGCTTAGCATCTAGTAAACTGATGCCCTCAGCAATCATATCGTATGCACGCCAATTTCCATCTCTGTCTTCGCGTACTTTAAAATCGATTTTAATATCAGGTTTACCAGGTTCAACAATCTTCGTTTTTACAACGACAACATCTTGGCCTTTAAACGGCTGTGCAGGTGCAAACTCGACACTTTGATTGGTGTACTGAGTAAACACACCGGCGTATGTGGCAATCAAATATTTTTGAAATACATCGATAAAGCGCTGAAGCTCTTTAATCGCTTTGGCTTTTTCTTCTTTATCTTCAATCGCACGCACTTTTGAGACATGATTACCCAATACACGCAATGCCGCGTATTTGTAATCAATGTAGGGCATTAACTCTTCTTCAACAATAGTACGAAGATACTCTTTGTCTTTCTCTATTAGTGGTTGATCGTTGGTGATTCTTGCAAAAGTGTTGTCAGACACTTTACGCACCATTTTATAAGGGTCTTTTAAATCAACCGCGGGTTCAGCGGCCTGTGCATTAAACGCAAATACCACAGCCAAACAGATTAAAAATTTCTTAAACATAATTATTCACCACCCTGGTTGAATAAGAACTGACCAATCAACTCTTCTAATACTAACGCTGATTTTGTATCGGTAATAAAGTCACCATCGGCGAGCGCTCTACTTTCAACACCGAACAAATCATCCAATCCTGCATCTTGCTCATCCACAGTCACATCTTCACCCATACAACGTTGTTCAGCAGATTGCGGTGCAATAACAGGATTAATCCCCAAATACTGCTCACCCAAAATCCCTGATGTTAAGATAGAGATAGACGTTGTGTCTGAAAACTTACATAAATAATTGGCGTCAATGGCCATATTAACCACTGGCACAAACTCTTTTGGGTGAATTGAAATAGACTCAACACGTCCAATCACCACGCCCCCGACTTTAATTGGGGCACGGGCTTTTAAAGAGCCAATATTTTCAAACTTTGCATTCAATTGGTAAGTTTCACCGTTACCACTAATGCCAGCGTTAGCCACTTTAAATGCTAATAAAGCAAACGCAGCAATACCAAGGGCTACAAAAAAGCCAACTAAAATTTCTAATTTCCGTGAATTCATCTTTATACCCTAATTAGCTGGTAAACATTACCGCTGTTAAAATAAAGTCAAAACCTAAAACTGCCAGTGACGAGTGCACAACGGTTTCTGTTGTCGCTTTGCTGATCCCCTCAGAAGTAGGAATACAGTCATAGCCTTTGTAAAGCGCAATCCACGTCACAATCATGGCAAAAACAAAACTTTTAATCATGCCATTTACAATGTCTTCTTGAAACGACACTTGCGATTGCATAATCGACCAGAAACTACCTGAGTCAACACCTAGCCAATCAACCCCCACTAAATGCGCCCCAATAATAGCGACGGCAGAAAAAATAAGAGCCAACAATGGCATGCTTATAAAGCCCGCCCAAAAACGCGGTGCAATAATGCGTTTCAGTGGGTCTATCGCCATCATTTCTAAGCTTGATAATTGCTCTGTGGCTTTCATTAAACCAATTTCAGCGGTCAGCGCACTGCCTGCTCGACCTGCAAATAACAAAGCGGTGACAACAGGCCCTAACTCACGAAGCAAACTCAGCGCCACTAAGGGACCTAAACTGTCTTCGGCGCCATAGCCAACTAATACGGTATAGCCTTGCAGCGCAAGCACCATACCGATAAATAAGCCAGATACCATGATAATGAGTAATGACTGTGACCCGACCATATACAACTGGCGGATCAGCAATGGCGTGCCTTTTTTAACGTTTGGCACACTCACCAAAGCGCCAAACAGCATTTGCGTAGAGCGACCAAGCGCAGCAAAACGCCCTAGCGTTTTGTGACCTAACCTCTGTAATAGATCAAGCATGGTGTACCCCTAACAACTCTTCTTCATACGCAGGAGCAGGATAATGAAATGGGACAGGACCATCCGACAACCCTTTTAAGAACTGCTGAACGAGCTCTGATTGATGATTTAGCATTTGCTCAGGCGAGCCTTCACCAATCACGCCTTGATCAGCAATAATAATGACATGATCAGCAATACTGAGTACTTCTGTCACATCGTGCGTCACAATTAATGAAGATAAACCTAACACTTGGTTTAATGACTTTATCAACTTAACCAGCACCCCCATTGAAATTGGGTCTTGGCCAGCGAATGGCTCATCATACATGATAAGTTCGGGGTCAAGCGCAATAGAGCGCGCTAACGCCGCACGGCGTGCCATTCCTCCAGATAACTCTGAAGGCATTAAGTCTTGCGCACCACGCAAACCAACCGCTTGTAATTTCATGAGCACGACAAGGCGAATAAGATCTTCACTAAGTTGAGTATGTTCACGCAAAGGAAAAGCGATATTGTCAAATACAGACATATCGGTAAATAAAGCGCCGCTTTGAAACAGCATACTCATTTTGGTTCGGGCAGCGTACAGCTCCTTGCGCGACATGCTTGGAATACTGTTACCCTCAAATAAAATGTCACCAGAATCAGGCTTAAGTTGACCGCCAATTAAACGCAACATGGTGGTTTTACCAATGCCGCTGGGTCCCATGATAGCGGTTATTTTGCCTTTCGGAATGTTAAAACTCATATTTTTATATATGATTCTATCGCCCCGTGAAAAGGTTACATCCTTGATTTCTACTATTGATTGCGACAAGTCGCTCTCCATAACTTTTTTCACTAGTTCTGCCATTTTAAGGGTTTTTTAGTCAAGATGGAAAAAACAAATCGTAAAATTTTGTAATATTTACTATCAAATGAATCTAAGACTAATAACGTATGGCTTAACCCCCGCTTAAATTAAGATTGTAACAACACCGCCCTTAATCATTGCCAGCTCATTCTTTTACTTATACTTTCAGGTTCGGTTTTGTTACTATTTGCAGTCATCTGTTTAAGTAATATTGGCGTATCACAATGGTGACTTCTTTTGTCATTTTAATTATTGGTTTTGCAGCACTCGTTTGGAGTGCCGATCGTTTTGTTTATGGGGCAGCCGCGCTGGCAAAAAATATGGGGATCCCCACCCTAATTATCGGTTTAACGGTTGTGGCTATGGGGTCATCAGCACCTGAAATGATGGTGTCGGCATCTGCAGCACTTGCAAACAAAACAGATACCGCTGTCGGAAACGCTATTGGCTCTAATATTACCAACATTCTGCTTGTACTGGGAGTCACGGCCCTATTACGTCCTCTGTCTGTTTCTTCAATGACGCTAAAACGCGAAATGCCACTTGTTTTAATCGTATCGATTGGCGCGTGGTATGTATTTTCAGACAACTATTTTTCATTCGCCGAAGGGATTGCTTTAATACTTGCTTTTGCCGTATTTATTGCCGGGTTAGTGATCATTTCATTGCGAGCAAAAAATCAAGATGACCCTTTTGTTAGTGAAGCCTGTGAAGATGTACCCGATAATGTCAGCACGCGTTCGGCTGTATTATGGCTTGTGGTCGGCATGATTTTGCTACCAATTAGCTCACACTTTCTAGTGGGTTCGGCGGTTGATATTGCCAAATATTTTGGTCTTTCTGATCTGGTTATTGGTTTAACAATTATTGCTATTGGTACCAGTTTACCTGAGCTTGCTGCCTGTATTGCAGGTGTCTTAAAAAATGAAGACGATTTAGCACTGGGCAACATTGTTGGCTCAAATATTTTTAATTTGCTGGCTGTACTGCCACTGGCAGGTATTATTAATCCATCGGTTATCGACCCATCAGCCGCTAACCGCGATGCACTTATTATGATAGCGGCCACCATTGTGTTAATTGCCATGTCATTGAACTTAAAAGGTACACGTCGTATCAATAGAATTGAAGGTGGCTTTTTGTTAGTCGCATTTATTGCATATCAAGGCTATATTTTCAGCCAAATAGGATAATCAATGACGCAACATAGCTTTATCGCGCAAGGCAAGCGCGTACTCGAAATTGAAGCGCAAGCATTAAAAGAAATTGATCAATACATTGACCAGCATTTCAATAATGCCTGTCAATTAATGTTCCAATGTACTGGGCGAATTATCGTTATTGGCATGGGCAAGTCAGGCCACGTAGGTAATAAAATTGCTGCCACACTCGCCAGCACAGGAACACCTGCATTTTTTGTTCACCCAGGTGAAGCAAGCCACGGTGACCTTGGTATGATTACCCGTGATGACGTGGTTATGTGCATTTCAAATTCAGGGGAAACGAGCGAAGTTGTCAGTATTATTCCTGTCATTAAGCGCATTGGCGCAAAAATGATTTCGCTAACAGGTAACCCAGACTCAACAATGGCCACGCTTTCTGACGTACATGTGTGTATTAAAGTAAGCAAAGAAGCGTGCCCACTAGGCCTTGCGCCAACAGCCAGCACAACGGCAACGCTAGTCATGGGCGATGCAATGGCTGTAGCACTGCTTGAGACAAGAGGCTTTACAGCAGACGATTTTGCACTTTCTCACCCGGGCGGAAGCTTAGGAAAACGTTTATTACTTTGTCTTAGTGATGTTATGCACGCAGGTGAGGCCACTCCCATTGTTAATGAATCGCAAAGTATCAAAGATGCATTAATTGAAATGTCGGCTAAAGGCCTCGGTATGACTGCAATTGTTGGTGATGACAACACACTATCGGGACTTTTTACTGATGGTGATTTACGTCGTATTTTAGAGCAACGAGTTGATATTCACAGCACCGCAATTAGCCAAGTAATGACTCGCTCATGCACAACTGCACACGCTGATATGCTGGCCGCAGAAGCGCTTAATATTATGGAACGTAAACGTATTAATGGTTTGATTGTAATCGACAAAAGCAACACCCCCATTGGCGCGCTTAACATGCAAGACCTTTTAAAAGCAGGAGTACTTTAAGCATGACATTTGCTGAGCTTTACCAACCAGTGAGCACAGACGTGAGTCAACGTGCTCAAAAAATAAAACTGCTTATTTGTGATATTGATGGTGTTTTTTCAGATGGCCGTATTTATTTAGGCAATCAAGGCGAAGAGCTTAAAGCTTTCAATACAAAAGATGGATTCGGCATTAAAGCCCTTATCAATAGTGGTTTTCAGGTGGCCGTAATCACGGGACGCCATTCACAAATAGTTCAGCAGCGAATGACTAGCCTTACGGTACAACATATTTATCAGGGCCAAGAGAATAAGCTCATTGCTTATCAAGAGTTAAAAGATAAACTTAGCTTAACAGATGAGCAAATTGCCTATATTGGTGACGATGGTCCAGACTTACCGGTTATGGAAAAAGTCGGATTTGCCGTTGCTGTTAATGATGCTCATCCATTAATCAAAAAACTGGCTCATTACACCACTCTGTTACCTGGTGGCTTTGGAGCTGTGCGTGAACTAACTGATTTATTAATGCTAGAAAATGGCAAACCGCTAACTAGCGATGGAACGAGCGCATGAATATAGCCCGTATTTTACTAAGTATTGTTTTTGTTTGTAGCATGGTTTGGTTATGGTATCCGTACTTTAATCAACCGACAAACACAGTGCTCAGTGAAGACGAGATTATCGCTACACCTGATTACACCGCAATCGCATTAAAGCAAACAGCCTATGATGATCAAGGTAAAATCAGTCATAAAGTGGCCGCTGCTAAAATGGAGCTGTATCAACAGCTCGGGTTTACCTTTTTTGAGCAACCCATTTTCACCATTTACGGTGATCAGCAAGTTTGGCAAGTAAAAGCCAAAGAAGCCACGTTATATGAAAACGATCAGCTTGTATTCGAAGGGGATGTGGTTGCTAAAAACCTTACCCATAATGGCATGATCGAAGATATTAAAGCTGAGAACATTAACATCGACATTGACAAAATGACCATGTTTTCTAAGCAACCTGTCACGCTGACAGGACCGAATTTAAAAATTACCGGTAAAGGTTTAAAAGCCGATTTAAAAGCCGAAATTGTTGAGTTAACTAACCATACACGAACCATATACTATGACCAATAAACTTAAGAAATTACTCCTGATCCCAAGCTTATTGATTGCGTTTTCTGGCGCAGCTGCTGAGCAGGCTGGCACACCAATCAGCATTAGCTCTGATCGCCAAGAAGGTCAGCTAAAAAATGGCATTGGTATCTTCGAAGATAATGTCGAGATCATACATGGTAACCGTCGTATTACAGCGGACCGACTCGAAGCACATGCAGGTGAAGTTGAAGGCACGGTTGAATTAATTATTGCCACAGGAAAGCCCGCTTACTTTGAAGAAAAACAAGCTGACGGCACTATTATGAGCGCCAGTGCTGAAGAAGTTCGTTACGATGTTGCTAAACGCTTATTAACACTCGTTGGCAATGCACAAGTGACTCAAGCAGGCCAAAAAGTCAGTGCCAAGAGCATTACATACGATATGGAACAGCAACTGATAAGTGCCGAGAAAGATGAAAACTCGACCGATCGTGTACACACTATTTTAGTGCCTGTTGATAACAAAAAGAACGATGAAGGCCAGCCATGAGCACACTAAAAGCAGAGCTATTAGCTAAGAGCTATAAAGGTCGCCAAGTTGTAAAAAATGTAGGCCTTGAGGTAGAAGCTGGCAGCATTGTCGGTTTACTTGGGCCAAATGGCGCAGGTAAAACAACCACCTTTTACATGATTGTGGGATTAGTGCCCAGTGACAAAGGTAAAATAAGCATTGATGATAACGACATCACCTTATTGCCAATGCACAGCCGCGCTCGCTTAGGTATTGGCTATTTGCCACAAGAATCATCGATTTTTAGAAAACTGACCGTTTATCAAAACTTAATGGCCATTTTAGAGACCCGTAAAGATCTCAATAAACAAGGCCGCGAAGAAACACTCAACAGCTTACTTGATGAATTTAGCATTCAACACATTCGTGACAGCCAAGGTATGGCATTGTCAGGGGGTGAACGCCGTCGTGTTGAAATAGCACGCGCACTGGCCGCTGACCCTAAATTTATTTTGCTCGATGAGCCTTTTGCTGGTGTTGATCCTATTTCAGTGTTAGATATAAAGAAAATTATCGAGCACTTAAAAAATCGTGGTATTGGTGTATTAATTACTGACCACAATGTGAGAGAAACCCTTGATGTTTGTGAAAAAGCCTACATTGTTTCTCATGGGGAGCTAATTGCATCAGGTACACCTGAACATGTGTTAGCCGACCAAACTGTACGCGATGTGTATCTAGGCGAGCAATTCAGGCTTTAAATACGCCACCGACTAGAGCATCTGCTAGACTTATAACAATGACAATAAATCAAATAAATAGTTAACGGCATCGTGCTATTGTTTGATAAGACTAAAAAGGATTGTTAGGGATACATGAGGCAATCATTACAGCTGCGCATGGGCCAGCAACTTACAATGACTCCACAACTGCAACAGGCTATCCGTTTGTTGCAGCTCAGTACATTGGATCTCCAGCAAGAAATTCAAGAAGCGTTAGACTCTAACCCTTTGCTTGAAGTTGAAGAAGCAGATTATGCAGAAGAGAGTATTGGCAAGAACGAGCAAAAAGCCGAATCTGACGATACCCAACTAAGCGCGTCGGCTGACGAAGCTGCGAGCGAGTACGAGCAAGAAAGCAGTGATGCCCTCAACAAAGACACCGTAAGTGACGACTTAGCAATGGATGTTACGTGGGATGAGTACATGAGTGCTGCCCCATCAAGTTCCTCAGGTCCAATGCCTGAAGATGAATCAATTTACCAAGGCGCATCAACCGAAACTCTCCACGAATACCTAATGTGGCAGTTACAACTGACTCCATTCAGCCCAACAGACGAAGCGATTGCCGTTGCGATTGTTGAGGCAATTGATGATTCGGGTATTTTAACCGTAAGCTGCGAAGACATTGTTGAAAGCTTCAATCAAAATAACGATGAAGAAGAAATCGAACTTGATGAAGTCGAAGCTGTCCTAAAAAGAATCCAATTATTCGATCCTGTCGGTATTGGCGCACGTAGTTTACAAGAATGTTTGTGTATTCAATTACGCCAATTCGATGTTGACACCCCCTATTTAGCTGAAACTAAAATGGTGTTATCAGAACATATTGAATTATTAGCGAGTCGTGACTATCGCACTTTGATGAAAAAGACTAAGCTTAAAGAAAGTGAGCTGAAAGAAGTCATGACATTGATCCACAGCTTAAATCCAAAGCCTGCGGATACAATTGTTAGAGAAGAATCTGAATACGTGATACCCGATGTATCCGTAAAAAAAATAAAAGGCCGTTGGGTAGTTGAACTAAACCCAGACTGCATGCCGAAAATCAGAGTGAATAGCCACTATGCGGCGATGTCACGTTCTGTAAAATCAAGCAGTGATAGCCAATTTATTCGCTCTCATTTACAAGAAGCAAAATGGTTTATTAAAAGCTTAGAAAGCCGTAATGACACGTTATTAAAAGTGACTAACTGTATTGTTCAACAACAACAGGCTTTCTTTGAACATGGTCCTGAGGCCATGAAACCCATGGTATTAAATGATGTCGCGGAAATGGTCGAAATGCATGAATCAACAATTTCGCGAGTAACAACACAAAAATACATGCATACCCCGCGGGGAATTTTTGAGTTGAAATATTTCTTCTCCAGCCATGTAAGCACTGAAAATGGGGGTGAGTGTTCATCTACGGCAATTCGCGCTTTAATCAAAAAGCTAATCGCCGCAGAAAACACAGCTAAACCATTGAGTGATAGCAAAATTGCAGATATATTGGCTGAGCAAGGAATTAAAGTAGCTAGACGGACAATAGCAAAATATCGAGAGTCTCTAGCAATACCTCCGTCGAATCAGCGTAAGAGTCTGATTTAGACGTTTTACATAGAAGGAAAATGCTTATGCAACTAAATTTAACTGGTCGTCATGTAGAAATCACAGATTCATTAAGAGACTATGTAAACACCAAGTTTGCGAAACTAGAAAGGCATTTTGACCACATTAATAATGTTCATGTCATTCTAGATGTAGAAAAACTAAGCCAAAAAGCAGAAGCAACTTTACATGTAAACGGAGGCGAGTTATTTGCCTCTACTGAACACCAAGATATGTATGCAGCCATCGACTCGTTAATCGATAAACTTGATCGTCAAGTAATTAAACACAAAGAGAAATTAGCTCGACACTAAATTATGAAACTTAGTTCACTTACTAACCAGGACTGCAGCAAAGCTGCGGTCCTTTTTAATAGCAAAAAAAGAATTCTCGAATTTATCAGCGAACTGGCTCATGAGCAGCTCCCTCATTTATCTCAGCAAGATATACTCAATGCCCTATTGAACAGAGAAAAATTGGGCAGCACGGGTATTGGCCGAGGTATTGCGATTCCACATGGTCGTATGAGCGGTGCAGATCAGCCACACGCATTTGTAATTGTGAGTGAGTCACCTATAAATTTTGACGCAATTGATAATCGTCCAGTGGATATTTTTGTCGCACTCATCGTACCAGATGGTGACTGTCAACTTCATCTAAAGACCTTATCAACAATTGCTGATAGACTTAAAGACAAAGAATTTTGTAAACAGCTACGCAGTGCTAAAACAGATAGTGATCTGTTTAAAGTCATTGCATCAGAGGCATAAATGGAATTAATTATTATCAGCGGTCGCTCTGGTTCAGGTAAATCGGTCGCTTTACGAGTACTTGAAGACTTAGGCTATTACTGCGTTGATAATATTCCTGTAAACCTACTTCCTTCGTTAGTACGCAGTGTGTCAGATAATTACGACAAAATTGCTGTAAGTATCGATGTGCGTAACCTGCCGAAAGAACAGCAAGAATTTAACGATATTCTTGAGTATTTACCGGGCTTTGCAAAACCCACGTTGTTTTATTTAGATAGTGATGATCAAACACTGATCAAACGGTTCTCTGAAACACGCCGCTTACACCCATTATCGATTGACTCGCTGCCGCTTGATTTAGCGATTAAACAAGAAAAAGTATTACTGGATGTATTGATCACCCGTGCCGATTTTATGATTGATACGACCGATCTCAGCGTGCATCAGCTTGCCGAATCTATTCGCGAAAAAATACTGGGTAAAAAAGACAAAAAGCTCATTATTACTTTTATGTCGTTTGGCTTTAAGCACGGCATTCCAAAAGAAGCTGATTACGTATTTGATGCTCGCTTTTTACCGAATCCACACTGGGAACCGGATCTAAAACCACTGACAGGCTTAGACCAACCAGTAAAAGATTACCTTGCTAGTCACAGCATAGTGCAAAAGTTTACATGGCAAATTCAAACCTTTGTACAAACATGGCTCCCTCACCTAGAGCGAAATAATCGCAGTTATTTAACCATTGCGATTGGCTGCACAGGTGGACAACATCGCTCAGTTTACTTAGCGCAAACCATTGGTGAGAGCTTTTCGAAAAGTCACGCAAACGTGAAAATACGCCACCGCGAGCAAGATACCCAATAGGCAACGACGATGCATGCTGAAGACACTTTTTTAATCCAAAATAAGCTAGGTTTACATGCACGAGCAGCCACGGTTTTAGCACAACTTGCACTGCAATTCGATGCTAAAATAACCCTTTACCAAGACGATAAAGAAGCCGAAGGCGATAGTGTATTAGCCTTAATGTTACTCGAAAGCAGCCAAGGCAAAGAAGTCCGTGTGGTGTGTGAAGGCCCCGATGCTGACGCAGCACTCAATGCAATAGGCGAATTAATTGCACAACGCTTTCATGAACAAGAATAGCATTTGCTAAGCCTTGACTGTTTACGTTAAACTTGCATTGGGTATTTAAAATTCCTGTTAAATATCCTACTTTTATATCGCTCGCTTCTCAAAATACATTTTTCTTAGTAAATTTATCTCAGTGCGGCGATATCCCTGCAAATACTAAATTTAGCAACTATGCTGTATTTGCTGAGTCAGATTTTAAGCTATTTTTTCAGTTGTAAGGACGCCAATGCCAGAAGCCTTTGAACAAGATTACCCGCTACAACAACTAAAACAGGTGACCAAGTCACTCAATAGTGGTCAATTTGTTCAAGTGCGCGGCATGTTAGCAAAAACAGCACCGTGTGATACCGCACTCCTTTTAGAATCATCCCCGCATAAAATTCGCCGTATGCTTTGGCAGCTGGTAGACCCTGATGTGCGTGGTGACGTATTAGAAGAGCTCTCAGAAGATGTACGTTTAGGCATTATTGCCCAAATGGAACCTGAGCACATTGCTGCCGCAACCGAAGACATGGACGACGATGATTTAGGTGAGGTTCTTCGTAGCCTACCTGATACAGTCTACCAAGACGTTGTCGGCGCCATGGACTCGCAAGATAGAGAAAGAGCCACCCAAGCCCTGTCTTATCAAGAGCGCTCAGCTGGTGCCTTGATGAACAGCGATACGGTAACCATTCGCCCAGACGTCACACTAGATGTTGTTTTACGCTACCTGCGTTTACGCGGCGATTTACCTGAAGGCACCGATGATTTATACGTCGTTGATAAACATAATTGCTTTTTAGGGGCATTATCTTTAACGACGTTGTTGACCAATCCCTCAGATAAAGTGGTTCGCGACCTGATGGATGAAGACTGTGAATCTATTTTAATATCGATGGATGAAAGCGACGTGGCACAATTATTCGAACGCCATAACTGGATTTCAGCCCCCGTTGTAGATGATAACGCGCACCTACTAGGGCGTATTACCATCGATGATATCGTTGACGTTATCCGTGAAGATGCCGAACATAGCTTATTAAGCTTAGCGGGTCTTGATGATGAAGAAGATACTTTTGCTCCCGTATTGAAAAGCTCACAGCGCCGCTCTATTTGGCTGGGAGTCAACTTATTAACTGCTTTACTCGCTGCAATAGTCGCTAGTTTTTTCGAGAATACATTAGCTATCTTACCTATTCTTGCTGTACTAAATGGTATTGTTCCCTCAATGGGAGGCGTAGCAGGCAGCCAAACGCTTACACTTGTTATTCGTGGTATTGCTGTTGGCCATATAAACCAAACTAACCAACGCTTTTTATTACTCAAAGAGCTCGCTATCGGCGCGCTAAACGGGGTAATTTGGTCTATTTTAATTGCGGGTGTTGTCGCGCTGTGGCAGTGGGACTTTAAACTCGGTGCGGTGCTTGCCTTTGCTATGTTCATGAATTTAGTGGCAGCCGGTATTGCAGGGGCCAGTATTCCGCTTATTTTAAAGAGAATGAAAATTGACCCTGCATTAGCAGGCAGCGTAGTGCTTACGACGGTGACAGATATAGTGGGTATTTTTGCCTTTTTAGGCACTGCGACTTGGTTACTTATTTAAACTAAAAACGGCCCTTGTGGGCCGTTTTGCTTTGTATAATCTATGTTGCTCATTGCTTATTTTTACCAACACGCGGTTTGGTGTTCGCCTTCTTAAATTGGCTAAAACCTGTGTGGCGGGTTAGTGCAGCTCGGCCTGTGCGCCCTTTCCCTTTAGCGGCCTTTTCATTGCGCCCTTCCTCAGGAACTAAACAATGAGGGCCTTTACCAATGAGATTCGCTTTACCCATTTTTTTAAGAGCTTCACGGATCATCGGCCAACCAGCCGGATCATGGTAACGCAAAATTGCCTTATGCAGACGACGCTGACGTGCCCCTTTTGGAACAGGTACTTGCTCCGTGTTATTTTTAATATTACGCAACGAGTTCATCTCGGTATGATAGATTGTCGTCGCATTCGCCATGGGTGAAGGATAAAAGTTCTGAACTTGATCAAGCTTAAAGTCATTCGATTTTAACCACAGCGCCATATTCACCATGTCTTCATCTTTGGTGCCTGGGTGAGCTGAGATGAAATACGGGATCAAATACTGCTTTTTACCTGCCTCTTTCGAGTATTTATCAAACAACTCTTTAAACTTGTCGTAAGCGCCCATACCTGGCTTCATCATTTTCGATAACGGGCCATCTTCGGTGTGTTCCGGTGCTATTTTCAAGTAACCACCAACATGGTGAGTGACCAGCTCTTTAACATAGCGAGGGTCTTCAACGGCTAAATCGTAACGCACACCCGATGCAATTAAGATCTTTTTAATCCCTTTTACATCACGTGCTTTTTTATATAACTCAATCGTCGGCGTGTGGTCGGTGTCCATATGTTTACAAATATCAGGGTAAACACACGATAAACGACGGCATGTACTTTCTGCTTTTTTACTCTTACAACGTAATTTATACATGTTCGCTGTTGGGCCGCCTAAGTCAGAGATAACCCCTGTAAACCCTGGCACCTTGTCACGAATTTGTTCAATTTCGTCAATGATAGATTGCTCCGAGCGACTTTGGATAATACGTCCTTCATGTTCAGTAATCGAACAAAATGAACACCCACCAAAACAGCCTCGCATGATATTCACGGACGTTTTGATCATCTCGTAAGCAGGAATTTTTTCATCACCATAACTTGGATGTGGAATACGTTGATATGGCAAACCAAAAACGCCATCCATCTCTTCTGTTTCAAGCGGAAAAGCCGGCGGATTAACCCAAATAGAACGATCGCCATGGCGCTGAAATAATGCACGTGCACATCCGGGATTTGTTTCTTGGTGTAAAATACGTGATGCATGCGCATACAAAGGCTTGTTTACACTTACTTGCTCATAAGCTGGCAACTTAACATAGGTTTTTTCCCAAGGCTTAGGACGCGCAGGCTGAATTGTTATCGGCTTTGCCTCCTCAGCACTTAAATCAATACCGGCTTGTTTAAATTCAGATTTACTGCAGCCAACATCATCCGCGCCATACGGGTTAGGGATCGGGTCAATTTTGCCAATTTTATCGATGGCTGTTGAATCACTGCCGCGCCACCCTGGTAATGGCTCTTTACGAATAACCGCGGTACCACGAATGTCTTGAATTGAATCGACACTCTCACCGGCTGCAATACGATGAGCAACCTCGACCAATGGACGCTCAGCATTACCGTAGATCAAAATATCAGCTTTGGCGTCGAACAATATGCTTCGGCGCACTTTTTCTTGCCAGTAATCATAATGCGCAATACGGCGTAAACTCGCTTCAATACCACCAATCACTAATGGCACATCTTTATACGCTTCACGACAACGCTGACTATAAACAACAACTGCACGGTCAGGACGCTTTCCCCCAACATTACCAGGTGTGTAAGCATCGTCATGACGCATACGTTTTTCGGCAGTATAACGATTGATCATTGAGTCCATATTGCCCGCAGTCACCCCAAAAAAGAGGTTTGGTTTTCCAAGTGTCATAAAAGCATCTTTAGAATTCCAATCTGGCTGGGCAATAATACCAACGCGAAAACCTTGTGATTCAAGCATGCGCCCGATAACAGCCATTCCAAAGCTTGGGTGGTCTACATAGGCATCACCACTGACAATAATGACATCACAGCTGTCCCAGCCTAGCGCATCCATCTCTGCTCGGGTGGTTGGTAAAAATGGCGCTGTGCCATAGCATTCGGCCCAATATTTAGGGTAAGAAAACAGGCCACGCTCGGCTTTTAATGCGCTCATAAAATGTACTCTGCTACCAAAAAGGGGCGAATTATACCCCACTCTTAAGGATTATTATAGAAAACAAAACGCCCTGCAAATGGAAGGGCGCTTTTAAATCGTTGAGTTTTATCAAAGCCAATTAGTGCTTAGCTTGTAAATATGTAATTAACTCTTTCTCTGGCATAGGTTTAGCGTACATAAAGCCTTGCACTTCATCGCAACCAAGTTCACTTAAATAGTCTGCTTGGGCTTGTGTTTCAACTCCTTCAGCAATCGTTTTCAACCCTAATCTTGCGCCTAAAGAAATAATTAACGCCGCAATGGCTTCACAATCTTCACCGGGAAGGTCTTTGATAAATGCCCTGTCTATTTTTAGTCGATCGAGTGGTAAGCGTTGTAAATAGCTTAATGATGAGAAGCCTGTGCCAAAGTCATCTATAGCAATTTCGATCCCAAAGTTTTTAAGCTCCTGCAACGTCGTAATAACATTACTAAGTTCGTCCATTACAACGCTCTCGGTTACTTCAAGCTCAATAAACTTTGGTTCAACTTGGTAATTAATTAAGGTGTCTTTTACGCGCTGCGCATAACCTTTCACTTTAAATTGCGGCACCGAGACATTAACTGCAATGCTAATTGCAAAACCGAGTTGCTCCAAACGCTTTTGCTGCATGCATGCTTGCTCTAATACCCATTGACCTATTTCGACAATTAAACCCGCATCTTCAGCCATCGGCACAAATATAGCGGGTGAAATGTACTGGCCATTACCTGAGGGCCATCGCAATAAAGCTTCACATCCTATGATGTCTAATGTTTTCAAATCGAGTTGTGGCTGAAACCACACTTCGAGTTTACGCTGTTCAAAATCTTGGCGAAGCTGTCTGATAATGCCTAACCGCCATGCCATTTGCTCTTCCATGTCAGGCGTATAAGTAATAACAGCTTCCATCGACTGTTTTTTTGCTTGGTTTAATGCAATATAACCGAGCTTTAGGGTTTCGATACCTGATGGCTTGAAATCCCCTTGGCAGCACATACCAATTTTAAAATTGATCGGCAAAATGTGCTCACCCGCATTGAATGGCAAGCTTAAATGCTCACATAACATCTCAATATCACATTGCTCTTTTGGCAGTAATAAGCCAAATACATCGGCACCAATTCGCGATATCAACTCAGCTTGAGGGTACTCTTGACGTAACCTGTCAACGATAGCAACGAGTATTAAATTGCCAATTTCTTGGCCTAACCCATTGTTAATATCTGAAAAATGCGCAACGTCGATCAGTAAAAAAACATAATCATTTTTACCAGGATGATAAAAACGCTCAACCTTGTTCATAAAATCATTGCGATTTGAAAGGCCGGTTAACGTATCTTTATAAGCCGCATCACGTAAACGGTTAAACAAACGCACATTATCAAGTCCCACACTCACATTGGTGAGAAATATTTCTGCAAATTGTAACTGCGACTCACTCGGGATATGTGCGGTCTCTAAGTATATAGCGGCTTGGCGATTTTTACTTTTTAGTAGGTAAGTGCTATCAATTTCAGTGTGTTGATGTGTGCCCTGCTCTAGACAGTTTTTCACCTGTAAAATGATACGCCCATTGTCTAACTGCTCAACACCTTGGCCAATAAACTCGTTGTATTCGACACAACCACCAAGCACACAGACTTGGTTATCATCGTCTAATGATCCGCATAGCAACCCTTGTGGCTCACACTCTAAAATAAATGAAAGCTGTTTTATTACCGCCATGGTAAACGCTTTGATATCTGTGAAACCTAAAATAGCTTTTGAGGCATAGAGGATGTTATTGAGTGCTCGACTTTGAAACTCCAGCTGACAGACCTGCTCATAAGAACGAATCGCCGTCACGAGCGCAGTAATAAGCTTACTGCGCGTAAGCTCTGTTTTTGTTTTATAGTCGTTTATGTCGTATTCACGAATTACTTTTTCTTCTGGTGCGTAGCCTGGTTGACCCGTGCGCAAAATAATGCGCACATTATGATTATTGAGGGACTCTCTAACTTGCTTCACAACTTGCAAGCCCGCATCATCAGATTCCATAACTACATCCAGTAATACAACGGAAATTGAATGATTATCTTTAAGCACAGAAAGTGCTTCTGCTCCGGAATACGCATGATGAAAACGCAGACCTCTATCCCAAAACTCAACGCCTGAGAGCGCCAATTTTGTTACTGAGTGTATTTCTGGATCATCGTCAACAATTAAGACATCCCAAAACTCTGAGACTGTTTCGCTCAATAGCGGCTCATCATCTTGGTCACTAAACAAAAAGTCGTTAGATTCTGATGCCATTAATAATTCCTTAGACAAATCAGCGTAAAACAGTAACGATGGCTCAATTCCGGTTTACAGTGTTGCTTAAAATTCTATCACTTATTCGGCTATGATACATTAGTGATAACTTATACTGTGTAGATTATAGTCTATGATACGTATAATGTTATGAAAGCTATCAAATTATTGCCTGAGGTGGGATCATTAAATTATTCATTTTATGCCTAAAAACGCTGTTTATCAGTGCGCTAATCGCCTTGGTAATTGGCCTAATGCTGTCACAAAAATACACCGTTAATAAATCGGTTAACGTCACAGCAGCGCCGGATGAAATAGCCAGCTTAGTGAGCGATTTCACACAATGGCCACGTTGGCAACCATGGCAAGCAGTTGATCCCAGTATTAAGTTTACTGTCGCTGAGCCAAGTAAAGGCGTTGGAGCTCATCAATTTTGGCAAAGTAAGTTTGGCTCAGGTGAAATGACAATCACCCAGTTAAGTCCAGATAAAATGACTTTCAATATTTTGTTTAATCAGGAACATATCGCCCAAGGTTCGATAAGCTATGTTGGTAAAGGCAGTGAAGTTGAGATTATCTGCACCCTACATGGTGAAGTAAATACCCCTATTATTGGCGGCTACCTCGCTTTGCTAAGCCAATATATTCTTAACAACACGGTTAAACTGGCGCTCAATAATATTAAGACCACTGCGCAGTTAGCTACTAACAACAAGGCCATTGCTCCCGATGACAGTCAAAGCGGCTCAGGCAAGAGTTAACCTTGCTAATATCATTGAAAACCAGCTTGGTTATCCCATTCATAAGTCATCGACTGTCAAAATCAACAGTCCCAGCGATGACAGCTACTCTTCACAAGGGCAGCAGCAGTTAGCGTATAAAATAAATGCAGAAGCCAGCTTACTGCAACGTGCACAAACACGCCAAGAAATTCAATTTATTAAGCGCCAAGAGAATATTGAAACCATCATGGCAATGGCGATGGCATTTTGCCCAGATGTTACAGGCCAACAACAGCCTGATTCAGACTGGATAGAACGATTTATTAGCTTATGTGAAGACACCGCAAACGTCTCGATGCAAAAACTATGGGCTAAAATACTGGCCGGTGAAACCGTCTCACCAGGCACATTTTCAATCAAGAGTTTGCAAACGCTTAAGTACATGACACAACGTGAAGCAGATGCACTGCAACGCAGCACGTCGCTATGTGGCTACAACGAAAAAGACAACAGTCACCTAATTTTGTTAGGCTTTTATAAAAAGCCATCCTTGTTTGATTTACTCAGAAAAGGTAACAAAGTCTCCCTTAATTTGGGTAAAACCCCTGTTAGTTTTCCTGACATTTTAACGTTGATGGATATCAACTTATTGTATCGTAAAGAAATAGAGTCAGCAGTATTGAAAGCTGGCCAAGAACTCTCACTAAGCTTTATGAATCAACGACTCATTTTAAAAGCAAAAAGTAATGACCTTGTATTGAGCTATTATAAGTTTACACAAACGGGGGATGAATTAAGAAAACTGATCGTCTCACCTATCAATAAGGCTTATAAGCAAATACTAACAACCTCATTAGACGATGAGTTTGAAATAAGCTGGCAAGCTACAAAATAACCTGCCAGCATACTCAATTAAAAGTGAATTTGGATACCCGCAAATGGGCCTGATGCATCTAAATCCGTATAGATATCATCAATATCATCCAATTCTAATGTCATTGAACGGTAGCCCGCTTTAACATCTAAATCGATAGCAAGATTATCAAGCAACGCATAAGCAATACCGGCTTGGTAGTCTTGTACTTTGCTGTCATCAATCGCTAATAAGCTGCCTTCAAAGAAAACACTTAAACCTGTAAACGGTAAACCCACTTCTGCGCGGCCGTATACAAGTGGAACAAAACCAGAGAAATCAACACGTTCTGTTGTGCTTGGGCCCCCGTCTTGCGAGGTGCCTGTCACGACAATATCACCGTCAAATTGCTTGGCGTTCACACCTAAATCAATCGACACTAAATCATTATCGAAAATTTCGTAGTAAAGAATGTAATCTACGTGAGAAAGATCACTGACAGTGCCTACTTGTGTACCAACAACATAATCTGAACCACCAAAACTAAATGACTCATCCAACATGGTTGAACCATTCAGCTCAAGCTCTGTGTATTTTAATTTGATGTTAGGCACTAAAGGCACTGGGTGTTCTAGTGCTGCATAGTAGCTTGTGAAAGTCTCATCTTCAAAATTAAAACTTTGTAAATTACCGTCTTGAGCAAAGCTACCGCTATTATCTGATTGCCAGCCATCTACCCCAAGGTATAAACCTAATAGAGTGTCAGCTTGAGCTGTAGGAGCTAAACAGGCCATCGAAAGCGCGGCCGCTAAACAGTACTTTTTCATCATTTTATCCTTGCGCTAAAAGTTCGCTAAGTTCAATTAGAGCCGCATTGGCTCGAGAAATATAATTTGCCATTACCAGTGAATGATTGGCAACAAAACCAAAACCACTGCCATTTAAAATCATTGGGCTCCACACCGTTTCTTGTGTGGCTTCTAATTCACGAATAATTTGTTGCAGGCTAACACGGGCATTTTTCTTTTCTAAGACATCTGCGAAATCGTATTCAACAGCCTGTAAAAAGTGTAACAGCGCCCACGTGGCTCCCCGTGATTCGTAAAATACATCATCAATTTCCCACCACGACGTTTTCACTTGGTTTTGCAATGGTGCATAAGTTGCTTGATGGGCAGCCGTATCACCGGCCAAGTCAGTGTTTAGGCGTTCTTGGCCAACACTTGCACTTAAACGCTGACTTAAACTGCCTAAGCGCTTTTCGGCTTCTTTTAGCCAACCACGTAAATTATCAGCGCGTGCATAAAATTGACTGTCTCTGTCATTTTGGTCGGCAATTTGGCTGCGATAAACAACAAGTAAATCAATGCCTTTTTGATATTCGGCTTCAGCGCTTGGCCACGCCCATGCTTCGGAACTGATGTTAAACTGCGGCTGCGCTTTTTTAAGTGCTTCATGTTCTGTTGATTGAGACTGAGAACGACTAAAGTCCTTACGCATTGATAATACAAGGTCACGCGTCATTTCAAGCGCCCCATATTCCCATGCAGGCATATTATCCATCATGACACTGGGTGGCATAATATCGTTAGACAAGTAACCACCGGGCTTATTCAATAATGTACTAGCTACATTAATTAACGTTGTCGTAGTGGTGTACCCCGTGACAAACTTTTCGCCACGCATTTGTGCTTCTTGCTTTGCCTTACCTACAACATCCATACGGTCAGGTTCACTACTCCAGTAAACCGAAACCGCGTAAAAAATAATTAAGATAATAAGTAATGCACTGGCTATTTTTCCTTTATGCTCAGACATGGTACCTCCTAGTGATGTGAGTGCTCTTTACTTTTTTGTGATGCCTCTTTAGACATATCATGTAAAGAGACAACTTTGGCTTGAGTAAATACTCGGTTGCCATCTTTAAAATATAGCGTGAGTTTTCGTTCTTGCCCTGCTTTTAACTCATCTTCAGGGTCAAACACCATCAAATGATAACCACCGGGTTTGAATTCAATGCTGCTGTGAGCATCTATCTCTAACGAAATAACCTGTTCCATTTTCATCATGCCATCAACATGGGTATGTTGATGAATTTCAACGCGCCCTAAACCATCCAGTGTTGCCTTTGTTAATGTTGTAGCCTGCTGACTCGGATTGGTAATCGTAAAATAAGCGACACTGGCCTTACTGGCAGGTAAAAATTCGCGAACTTGGGCATTGCTCACGGTTACTTCTGCAACATCGTTATGGTCATGACCGCTGTGGGCAGATGAAAAAGTACTATAAAATAAACTTGTGATAAGAAAAGGGAATGCGGGCAACAGTTTCATTATGCTTTAATCCTTGTTAAGACATCAACTTACCCGCTAAATTTAGCATACTTTATTTATTAAGGCAGTTTATTCGTACCTTAAGCTGGTGATTTCTTGTTATCAGCAATCAGCCAACACAAAGCTGCAATTAATAATAAGGGCCATGCAATCACCACAGAACCAAATAAAAACGCAAGCACTACCCCGACTAAAGCAACCACACCTGCACCAATTAAGCCTATGGTAAATAAAGCAACCCCAGCAACTAAAGCAATAACAGCGACAAGTGCACCAACCACCTCAAGCCCAGCCCAGCTCATATCGGCTATTGATAAAGGCAGCTGCCATGAATCAAAGGATACAAATGCAAATGTATCTGTGCACAGTAGTAAAATTGCTAAGACAATAATAGCTAACGTTTTCATGACCAGCTCCTAATAACCTTTTACTGGCAAGCTACAATGTGCAACAAGGTAACCCACCCCAACAATGAAAGGCATATGTAAAAACAGTATGATCATGAGCAAACGCGTTGACCATACAGGGAAGCCCAATCGAGCAGCTAAACCGCTGCACACTCCAGAGATTTTCTTATTAGTTAAATCTCTAAACCAACGTGATGATGTATGATAAGTATTCATCGTTTTCCTCCTAAGCCGACTGTTTCATTGTGGCTTTTAAATCGGCCAACTCTTTGTCTATAGCATCATTTTTTTCTAACGCAGCAATTTGCGCCGCTGTCGAATTTGCAGCATCACTGTGTGTAAGCTCATAGGCTTCAACTTGCGACTCGATGTTTTCAACGCGCTGCTCTAAATAATCAAATCGCGCTAACGCATCCGCAACTTTGTTACTATGAAGCTGCTCTTTGACTTTTAAGCGTGCCGTAACCACGCGCTCTTTTTGCATGTAAGTCAGTTGCTTTGCTTTGGCATCTGCAAGCTTATTTTGCAAACGCTGACTGTCGTCTGTTAACTTCGCTAATGAGTCAGCCACTTTATCCATTTCACGTTGCTGCGCTTCAATCTCTGCGTTTAAACGCTGTTTCTCAATTAATGCTGCTTTAGCAAGATCATCTCTGTCTTTACTAAGTGCTTTTTCAGCTTTCGCTTGCCAATCAGCTTGCTTTGCTTGTTTTGCTGCAATTTCACGCTTTATTTGCTTTTCTTGAGTTAAGAATGTTGCAGCGGTTGCACGACACTCATTAAGTGCATCCTGCATTTCTTGCACGAGTAAATTAAGCAGCTTTTCAGGATCTTCTGCTTTATCGAGTGCAGCAGATAAATTAGCCTGAATAATGTCGTTTACGCGATTTAATACACCCATGTGATTCTCCTGTTGATAATTGGGTTAATACACCGAGGAGATTCCAATTCTTATGCCAACTACAAAAAATTTTAAAATAACCATTAAAATACATAAGGTTAATTAGTTTTCACGTAACTAAACACTGACTTTAAGCTGAATGAAAAATAACTAATTTGACTAAAAAACTAACTTTTAAACCAAATTTTAGGATCAAAAAAAGCCACAAAAGAGTGGCTTTTTTTCTGTTCCAATTTGAACATTAAATTTCTGGTACAAAGCTCAATGCTTTATCCATAACACTTAAATCGGCCGTTTTGCCATGACCATTTTCTGAAAGGTGGCGTCTAAAGCCTCGCGCGCCCGGCTGGCCTTGGAAAATACCCAACATATGGCGAGCAATATGCCAAAAATTCGCGCCTTGGCTCATCTCATCTTCAATGTAATCATACATAGCTCGCACAACCTGATGACGATTAAGAGTAAACGGGGTATCACCGTAAATTTTTTCGTCAACGTCACTTAAAATGAATGGATTACTGTATGCCTCACGACCAATCATAATGCCATCAACATAATCAAGGTGCGTAATTGTATCAGCAATCGTTTTCACGCCACCGTTTAGACTCAAGTGCAGTTGCCGATAGTCTTTTTTGAGTTGATAAACTCGCGGATAATCAAGCGGCGGAATTTCACGGTTTTCTTTCGGGCTTAACCCATTTAGCCATGCCTTACGGGCATGAATAATAAAGTCATCACAGCCTACATCGTGGCTTGCTTCAATCAGAGCACATAAAAACTCATACGAATCTTGCTCGTCAATTCCGATCCGTGTTTTAACGGTCACTGGAATCGATACTTCAGCCTTCATCGCCGCGACACACTCAGCAACAAGCTTTGGCTCAGCCATTAAACACGCACCAAAACGACCGTTTTGCACGCGATCAGATGGGCATCCTACATTAAGGTTAACCTCGTCATAACCGCGCTCTGCCGCTAACTTAGCACATTTAGCAAGTGCGTCAGGGTCAGACCCACCCAGCTGCAACGCAACAGGACCTTCATGTTGATTAAAGTGTAAGTAATCACCCTTACCAAATAAAATAGCACCTGTTGTCACCATTTCGGTGTAAAGCACAGCATGTTTTGTCATTTTACGATGGAATGTTCGACAATGACGATCAGTCCAATCGAGCATGGGAGCCACCGACAAACGGCGATTTAATGTCGTCGTGCTCATAGTATGGCCCCTTTAAATATCAATGCGTTCACTTGCAACTTGATTACCTAATACATTAACGCTTATTAAAGCAGTAACGGCTAAGATAATTAGCCATCACAATAAAAATAAAGTTTGCGTGATTATACCACTTAACAAAGCTGACGGCATGACTTAATCGTAGATCAGATAATGAAGAAGTGTGTAACTAACACACTTCATCTGGGAGGAAATAAAGTAATGACTAAATCTCTACTTTATTTAAGAGATTTTCTAAATTTTGGCCGGTAAGTTCAAATAGTGTAATTTCGAGTTCTTTATAATCTTCATTTTTTAGATTAACGAGCTTAGCACCCACTGCAATGCGTGCCACTTTCTCAACAGGATCGATTTCTACAATTTCAATTGATGCGTGCGTGCCATGATCTTTTGATTGCACATAATATTCACTGAAGAATGTACCATCAGCGCGCACATTCGGGTTACTGTCAGACACCGACTGCAACAGAGTGCCTTTTTTAAGATCGCTCTTGCGAAGTGAAAAGCTATATTCAGCTACATTAGCATGACCGATGATCAAGGTTACTGCACTTTCATCATTGATTTTAAAGTCATGATCTGTCACTTCGATCACTTTTAATTTGCCACTATCATAGGTCGGCTCCATGCAAGCAGCTAAACTAAAAAGCAGAAAAACAGATAAAACAACATGTTTGAGTCGCATTCTTTGTTCCTTAAATTATATTGCCTCCTTTTAAGTTAGATAATAGAAGGCAATAATTCAAAGTTTAAATGACTGAAAATGCGCTTTAATTTTTACTATACCGCAACCGTTAAGCCAAAATAATGAGCAATGCCACCCAGAATATTTGTTACCGCAACCGAAGATAAAATTAATCCCATCACACGGCTTATGATACTTGCACCACTATCACCGATGAGTTTATGTACATGCGTTGCAAGTAACAGTAAAACCAACACTATAATCAACACCGATAACATCACTGATGACGTGATTAACTGCTCCAGCCATGTGTACTCATTGTTTCGAGTCATTAGTACTGCAGCAAGCATTGCTCCGGGGCTTGCTATTGACGGAATAGCGAGTGGAAAAATAGCCGTTTCGGTACTATTGCGGACACTTTTGATTTCACTTTCAGGCTTACTTTCACCAAAAATCATCGACAAGGCAAATATCAGTAACACAATTCCGCCGGCAATCTGAAAAGCAGACAAAGGAATCTTAATTGCGTTTAAAAGTAGTTCACCCGCGAGTACAAAAAACAATAAAACCAGTGCCGACACTCCCACCGCTTTTAATGCTACTTTTCGTTTAAACTTAGCGTCTTCGCCTCGTGTAACCGCGATAAAGACCGGTACAGTACCAATTGGATCAATGACAGCAAAAAAGAAAATGAACGCAGCAAGCAATTCACTCATACCGAAAACTCCCAAGAAAACCTGCTAGCGAATAAAAACGCTGCAACTACAATACAGTATGATAGTATATCACGGTAGCGTAAGGATAAGAGAAGATGAATACAGAATCACTCGTCAGTAAAGCAAAACAAGTATGTGATAATCGTGGTGCACGTTTTACACCTATCCGTGAAAAAGTATTCCGCCTGCTAGCGAGCGCGCAAGGTGGTGTTGGTGCTTATGACTTATTAGAACAACTCAAATTAACTGAGTCAGGAGCAAAACCAGCAACAATTTATCGCGCCTTAGACTTTTTGTCGGAACTGGGCTTTATTCACAAAATAGAAAGCACAAACTCATTTATGTTGTGCCATCATTTTGATCACATTCATCCAGTACAATTATTAATTTGTGATAGCTGCGGTTATGTAAAAGAGCTGCATTCTACTGTTATTTCGCACGAGCTTAATAACTTAGCAGCTGAAAGCGGCTTTATTGTCTCAGGACAAACAATCGAAGCACACGGAAAATGTGAAAATTGCAAAGATTAAGTGCACTGTTTTATACAGCCACTACAATTAAAGTTAGAACAGCAGCCTCGCTGCAATAACCTAAGGGAAAATAAACAATGAATGTGGAGTTCATCAACCCTTTTTTATCGTCTTTACTCAATGTATTGAGCACCATGGCTCAAACAGAATTAAAACCCGGTAAACCTAGCCTCAAAAAAGATGAGATTGCGCGCGGTGATGTCTCTGGTTTAATCGGTATGGTTGGCCCACAAACTAAAGGTTCACTTTCAATCACCTTTGATGAAAGTTTGGCCTTAACTATTATGGAAAGAATGCTGGGAGAGCGACCAGATTCAGTTAACGAAGAAGTGACTGATATGGTAGGCGAAATAACCAACATGGTCACCGGGGGCGCTAAAAACCTTCTGGGCGAAAAGGGCTATGAATTTGATATGGCAACACCGATTGTTGTATCAGGTAAAGGACACACCATTACACATAAGTGTGAAGGCGCTAAAGTACTCATTCCGTTCACCTCAGAGGACGGGAATGCCAATATAGAAGTTAGTTTTGATAAGCTATGAGTTGGCAACAAAAAACCATTCAGCTAAAGCCTCGCACACGAGGCTTTCACATCATTGATGACGAGTTACTTCGTCAACTACCTGAAATCAGCCAGTACAAAGTCGGTTTATTGCATTTGTTTATTCAGCACACTTCTGCAAGCTTAACCATTAACGAAAATGCAGATCCGACTGTGCGAATGGATATGGAAAGTCACTTCAATCACTTTGTGCCAGAACGACAAAGTTATTATCGTCATGATTATGAAGGTGATGACGATATGCCAGCCCATATAAAAAGCAGTACATTAGGTGCTGAACTCACCATACCAATTAATCAAGGCCGCTTAATGCTAGGCACATGGCAAGGTATTTATTTAGGTGAACACCGAGACCATGGTGGTGCTAGACGCATTGTCGCGACGATTCAAGGTCAGATCTAAAAACTAGCTATAGACAAAGTTAGGTTTTAACAGCTTTATTTAAGAAAGATTTTATTTAAGAAAGTATATTGGGATTTTTTAGAGATTGGAGCGGCACACGAGGCTCGAACTCGTGACCTCAACCTTGGCAAGGTTGCGCTCTACCAACTGAGCTAGTGCCGCTTTATAAGTAGTCAGTAATTTGTCCGTTGGTGCACAACCTTGAAGGTTGCGGTAAAACGTTCTGGCAACTGAGCTAGTGCCGCATAATAAGTTACTAATTTTAAGTTACAAGCTTCAAGTTAATTACTTTACCCTTGAAACTTATATCAATTTCTTTTGGTAAGAAATTGGAGCGGCACACGAGGCTCGAACTCGTGACCTCAACCTTGGCAAGGTTGCGCTCTACCAACTGAGCTAGTGCCGCTTTATAAGTAGTCAGTAATTTGTCCGTTGGTGCACAACCTTGAAGGTTGCGGTAAAACGTTCTGGCAACTGAGCTAGTACCGTATAATTTGAATTTTTTATAACAATTTCTTTTGGTGAGAAATTGGAGCGGCACACGAGGCTCGAACTCGTGACCTCAACCTTGGCAAGGTTGCGCTCTACCAACTGAGCTAGTGCCGCATTCAAATAGTCAGTAATTTGTCCGTTGCTGCACAACCTAAAGGTTGCGGTAAAACGTTCTGGCAACTGAGCTAGTGCCGTATAATTTGAATTTTTTATAACAATTTCTTTTGGTGAGAAATTGGAGCGGCACACGAGGCTCGAACTCGTGACCTCAACCTTGGCAAGGTTGCGCTCTACCAACTGAGCTAGTGCCGCATTCAAATAGTCAGTGATTTGTCCGTTGGTGCACAACCTAAAGGTTGCGGTAAAACGTTCTGGCAACTGAGCTAGTGCCGCATTCAAATAGTCAGTGATTTGTCCGTTGGTGCACAACCTAAAGGTTGCGGTAAAACGTTCTGGCAACTGAGCTAGTGCCGCATTCAAATAGTCAGTGATTTGTCCGTTGATGCACAACCTAAAGGTTGCGGTAAAACGTTCTGGCAACTGAGCTAGTGCCACAAATTTCAACTATAAAGTTTAGCTAAAGACACACTAACCCCGCGAGGGTTAACGTCTTAAGCGGGGCAGGATTCTACAATAATCCGATGTGTTTGCAAATGTTTTTTACAAATTAAAGAATTTTTCTTGGTAAACCTTTAATTCCATAATTGAATCTTTTATATCATCAAGGGCAAGGTGTGAACCTTTTTTGTTCACTTGAGCAAGAACCTCAGGCTTCCAGCGGCGCGCAAGCTCTTTAATAGTGCTTACATCAAGGTTGCGATAATGAAAATAGTCTTCCAATTCCGGCATGTACTTATTCATGAATCGACGGTCTTGGCCGATTGAATTTCCGCACATAGGCGATGCGCCAGCAGGTACCCACTGTTTCAAAAACGCCAATGTTTGCTCAATGGCATCTTGCTCAGTGAAAGAACTTGCTTTGCAGCGGGCTGTTAAACCTGATTGACCATGTTGGGTCGTACACCACTCGTCCATGCCATCAAGTAATTCATCGCTTTGATGAATAGCAATAACAGGGCCTTCAGCCAAGATGTTTAACTCGCTGTCGGTGACAACAGTGGCAATTTCGAGTATTTTATCTGTTGCTGGTTCGAGGCCAGTCATTTCCAGGTCGAGCCAGATAAGATTTGATTTATGAAAAGACATAGTTACCTTAGCGGTGCTTTCCTTTAGATCCAACGCATTTAGATATATCATATTAGTATCATCAGTCGACCTAAAGCTTTTTTTTCAAAAAGCCCGACATTTAATCAAGTTATAGGCCAAAAGTGGCAAAACAAAAGAAATTAAGTAAAGGCCAGTCTCGTCGGATTAAGGCCAATCATCAAAAACGTTTGTCTAATGCTGATAAAAAGCAAGACAAGGGCGCAGCCGTGCAATGGCAAAACGACAATTTAGGCCCTGCTGAAAATGCCGTTGTATTAAGCCGTTTTGGACAACATGCAGATATCGAAACGGACTCTGGTGATGTGCTGCGCTGTAACATTCGTCGCACTGTATCAAGCCTTGTTTGCGGGGATGAAGTGATATTTCGTCGCGCCAAAGTGAGTGAGGGTGACTTAGCCGGTGTCATCGAAGCAACTCACGAACGTCGCTCGCAGCTTACACGTCCAGATTTTTATGACGGTGTGAAAGTCGTTGCAGCTAATATCGACCAAATTTTAATGGTGTCTGCGGTATTACCTGAGTTTACTCCTAATATTATCGACCGTTATTTAGTTGCCTGTGAAGACATGGGCATAGAGCCGATTTTAGTGCTCAACAAAATCGATTTAATTGACGATGAAGGACTCGCCTATATTAATGAAATTCTCGATATTTATCGTGAGCTAGGCTATCAAGTATTACTCGTCAGTAATAAAACGGGCCAAGGTATTGATGAGCTTAAACAAACGTTAATAGATAAAAACAGCATCTTTGTGGGTCAAAGTGGTGTGGGTAAATCAACGTTAGTTAATACTGTTTTACCCGACGCTGCTATTTTAACTCAGGAAGTCTCTGAAAATAGTGGTCTTGGGCAACACACAACAACCGTTTCACGTTTACATCACTTACCCTCTGGCGGTAACCTTATTGATTCACCAGGGATCCGTGAGTTTGGCCTATGGCATTTAGATGTTGAACGCGTAACTTGGTGCTTTAAAGAGTTCCGTGACTTTATTGGCGGCTGTCGTTTTCGTGACTGTAAACATCTAAATGATCCGGGCTGTATCATTCGCCAAGCGGTTGATGATGGAGATATTTCAGAACTTCGTTTTGACAGTTACCACCGAATTTTAGAAACTATGGCCGATGGCCGTGCGGGTGCACGCGCTCCTCGCGTATAACTATTTAGGAAATAACAAGTGAGTTTAGATAAATTCAAAATTGCCATGCAGTATGCCATGCCAAAACATTTCATTTCGCGCATGGTCGGCAAGTTAGCAGCAGCGAAAGCGGGTGGCTTAACCACGGCGTTAATCAAGCTATTCATCAAACAATATAAAATTGATATGAGTGAGGCTAAATACCCCGATCCAGCTCATTACAAAACCTTTAATGAATTTTTTACTCGCCCTTTAAAGGAAGGTATTCGCCCACTTGCAGAAGAAAAAGACATTATTGCTCACCCAGTTGATGGTGCGATTAGCCAATTAGGTGACGTAGTAGATGGTCAAATAATTCAAGCTAAAGGGCACGACTACAGCTTACAGGCATTACTAGGTGGTAACGAAGACGATACCGTGCCATTTTTGGGTGGTAAGTTCGCAACAATCTATTTAGCACCGAAAGACTATCACCGTATTCACATGCCGATTGATGGTACGCTGAGTAAAATGATTTATGTACCAGGTGATTTATTCTCAGTGAATCCGCTTACGGCTCAAAACGTCCCTAACTTATTTGCGCGTAATGAACGTGTGGTTGCAATTTTCGAAACTGACATAGGCCCACTTGCGATGGTACTGGTAGGTGCAACGATTGTAGCCAGCATCGAAACCATATGGGCAGGTACCGTTACACCACCTGCCGGTAAAGATGTATTCAGCTGGAACTACCCTACCAAAGGTGATAACGCAATCACTTTGAAAAAAGGCGAAGAAATGGGTCGCTTTAAGTTAGGGTCTACCGTGATTTTAGCCTGGGGTGCAAACCAAGCTGAGTTTTTATCTGACCAGCACCCAGAAACAGTCACTCGCATGGGCACACCATTTGCGACAATCAAAGACTAACCATCGTTAGTTATACAAAAATTAAAAAGCAGGCTTCAAGCCTGCTTTTTGCATTCTGCGCATTCGCTATCTTTATGAGGTGTAAAACGTAGCTGCTGTAAAGTCAGCCCATCAAATTGAATAAACTCGCTGCCCGTTTTATGGCCTAACAGTATATTAACCGCCAGTAAGCTTTGCATACTGCCCATGACTCCCAGTAATGGGCTTATTACACCCGCGTTATCACAGTTTAATACTGGTTGATCATCTGTTTGCGGGAATACGCAGCCATAACAGGGGCTGTCAGAATTGCGAAAATCAAAGCACATTAGTTGCCCTTGTGTGGCAATCGCAGCGGCTGAAATGAGCGGGATTGTGTGCGCTAAACAATAGCGATTAATTAAGTAACGAGTGGCAAAGTTATCACTGCAATCGAGTACGATATCGGCCCCTTGTAAAACGTCTGCAAGGTTTTTTTCATCAAGTCTTTGGCAAATGGGCTCAATACTAATTTGGTTATTTAAGCTTGCTAACACTTTCGAGGCTGCCTGTGTTTTTGCTTGCCCTAAGTGATTAACTTTATACAAAATTTGTCGCTGTAAATTTGAAAGCTCGACATTGTCATTATCAACCAACGTGAGCTTACCCACCCCAGCCGCAGCTAAATAAAGTAGCGCAGGTGAGCCAAGCCCACCAGCACCTACCACCGCAATATGTGCGGCCTTTAATATTTGCTGCCCCTCCAATCCCACTTCTTTAAGCATTAAGTGGCGGCTGTAACGTATGCGCTCTTTATCGCTTAACGCACTCATTATTCTGAATCGCCTTCAACACATTGTTTGAGTTTAGCAATCGCAGCGGGGTAATCTTCGGCTTCGGTAATTGCTCGCACCACAGCCACACTGCCTACCCCGGTATTTGCCACTTGCTCTGCACGTGACACATCAATGCCACCAATGGCAACTGTTGGGTAGTCGGCCATTAACGGGACAAATTTTTCAAGCTTTTCTAGGCCTTGAATTTGCCCTGTCATGTCTTTTGTGGTGGTTGGGTAAATTGCACCAAATGCCATGTAGCTCGGGCGATAATTATGGGCGCGCAGCATTTCATAAAAACCATGGGTCGAGACGCCTAAACGCAAGCCAGCCTCTTTTATAGCAATTAAATTAGCCGTTTGTAGGTCTTCTTGGCCTAAATGAACTCCATAAGCACCGTGCTTAATCGCCAGTTGCCAATAGTCATTAATATATACCTGCGCATCGTATTTTTGACCAAGCATTACAGCACTGGCAATGGCCTCATCTAGCGTTGCATCATCTGTATTTTTCATTCGTAGCTGTACGGTTTTAACGCCTTCAGCTAAACACTTTTCTAACCAATCAACACTGTCGACCACTGCATATAGGCCAAGCTTTTTAGATTGACACTCAGCAAAACCAGCCGCCATAGTAAAATTGCTAGGGTGATCAAAGTCGAGTTCATCACCAAGCCAACTCCCCGCTTCAATCACTTGTGGGTAATCTGCTAAATTAACCGGAAAATGAGTGTGTGCAACAGGGCCAATTCCTTCACCGTAACGCACTGCCGCTTTTAAACCTTGGTTTATATACGCTTTTGCGAGAATAAAAGCGTCTTTCAGTGGATAACGCTTTGCTAGGCAGGCAGCAATCACTGAGGCCATACTACACCCGGTGCCATGGCTATGCGGTGTTTGAATTTTTTCATTTCCAAGCCAGTACTCGTGTGTATCTTGCAGGCAGTAATCGATGCAATAACCACTTGGGTAGTCCCAATGACCACCTTTGATGATGACCGATTTTGCGCCATAACTTTGCAGCTTTTGCGCAGCTTCTTTTACTGCACTTGGGCCAATTAAATACACTCCGGTCAGTAACTGCGTTTCGTGGGTATTGGGTGTAACAACATCTACCCACGGTAATAAACACTCTTTAATTGCACTCACGGTATCTTCTTCTGTGAGTAAATCGCCACTGGAGGCTATCGCCACAGGGTCATAGACAACCAAAGGCGGCACTTCCCAGGTGTTTTTATAATGTTTTAAATGTTCACTTATTAACTGAATTTGCTGCACATTCGCCAACATGCCGATTTTTATCACTGTGGCGGGCATATCGGTTACTAAAGCTTGTAATTGAGATTCAATCACCTCAGTTGAAATGGGATTTAAGGCCTCAACACCTAAACTATTTTGTGCTGTTAAAGCTGTGATCACGGTGCAGCAATGCACTGAAAAGCTTTGCATCGCTTTAATATCAGCTTGAATTCCAGCCCCGCCGCCGGAATCAGATCCCGCTATGCTCCATACAACCTGATTCATGTTTTCCTCTTCTTTAATTTTGATGCCAAAATGGCATGCCCATAGTAGGTGTTGATGGGCTGGCTACGTCTTTTTCGGGCATCGCTTTGGCTAAATAGCTGCATCTGCCTGCCTCAACGGCACTGCGAAATGCATGGCTCATTGTAACTGGGCACCCAGCTCCAGCGATTGCCGAATTTAATAATACCGCATCATACCCTAATTCAAGGGCTTGGCAGGCATGCGAAGGTAACCCTAATCCAGCATCAACGATTAAGGTATGACTAGGTAAACGCTCTCGGATCATCCTTAGGTTATAGGGGTTCAGTAACCCTTTACCTGTTCCAATAGGCGCACCCCAAGGCATCAGCACTTCACAGCCTAAATCAGCAAGACGCTGGCATAACACTAAGTCATCGGTGCAGTAAGGCAGTACTTTAAAGCCCTCATCTAATAGTATTTTTGTTGCTTCGAGTAACGCAAAAGGATCGGGCTGCAAATTATATTCATCACCAATCAGCTCAAGCTTGATCCAATCAGTGGCAAAAACCTCACGGCACATTTGAGCCAGAGTAACTGCCTCTTTCACACTGTGACACCCTGCTGTATTTGGGAGCACTTTAAGCCCGGTGTTTTTTATTAACTGCCAAAAATCATCTCCGGCTTGCGCACTTTGTTGACGCCTTAATGACACGGTAACAATGTCAGCCCCAGAGGCCACAATTGATTCTGTCATTATACTGGGCGAAGGATACAATGCAGAACCAATGAGTAAGCGGCTGCGTATTTGTTCACCATAAATAGTAAAACTATCCATGCTAACCTCCTTGAATGGGTGACAAAAGCTCAATGCTGTCACCCTCGTTAAGAGTTTTTGTTTCGCATTGGCTGCGTGGTACAAAGTCGCCGTTTACAGCCACAGCAAATGGCGGCCTAGCCCCATAGTTTGCCAACGCCTCGCTAAGCGATATTTGCTCAGCCACAACAGCTGATTGACCATTTATTACTATTTTCATTATGACCCCCTAAGCCATTAAGCTAATTGCTTCATCGACAACATAAGGCGCTAACAAATAACCATGACGATATAAGCCATTAAGGCTTATAACTCTCCCTTCTCGGGTCACCTGTGGACGGTTATCTGCAAATGCAGGACGAAGCCCTGATTGCAAACTTTCAATACGCGCTTCAGCAAAACCACTGTGAACCGTATAAGCCGCCGACAATAACTCAAGTGCTGAGCGCACGGTGACTTTGCCTGTGTCGTGCGATTCAATTTCAGTCGCGCCAATCACAAACTGATGATTCGGTTTAGGTGCAATATAAATGGGGTAGCGCGGATGCATAAGGCGTACTGGCCGAGACAGGTTTACTTCTGGTGCATATAAGCGTGCCACTTCCCCCCTCACACCACGAAGGCTAGGTAAAGCTGTTTTTGCCCCTAATCCCCGACAATCAAAAACAAAGTCATAACTTTGTCCATTCACCTTATGACCTGTTAAAGTAATGTGTGAGTGCCAATTAAAGCTGACTTGACGAGCAACTAATTGCTTATAGCTCGCAGCATAGAAGGCCTGGTTATCGAGCTGGCCTTCGCAGGGTAAATACACCCCTTGGTGAAAGCGTCCAGCAAGCTCAGGCTCAAGATCTGCTATTTGCGCGCTGCTCACTGTGTCAGCTGTATGCTCGGCTAATGGTTTTAAGCGGCTAATAAAACTGTGTAAATCGCCTTTATCTTGCTGATGAGCAACCACCAAACTGCCCGCTTGCTGAAAATACACAGGCTCATCCAGTTCACTAATAATCTGCTGCCAGCGTTGAATGCTCGCCAGCCCCAGCAGCGCTATATCTTGCTCACATAATACCGACTCAGCCAGCGGTGCGAGCATAGCCGCAGCAACATTTCCGGCACTGTTTGCTGCGTGTTGATCATCTTGCTCATACACGCTGACTTGATGCACTTTAGAGAGTGCTAAAGCAGTAAGTCGTCCTGTTAAACCAAATCCCAAAATTGCTATTTTAAAAGACATAAACGTTCTAGGTGCTAGATAATTCGCGCGAGATAATCATTCTAGCGCCTCGTTTTCTAGCACCTAGCTCCTTGGTTAAATTGCTTTATGATAAATTTCAGAACCCGTTTTTTTGAACTCGTCGGATTTCGCTTTCATCTCTGCTTCAACATCGACCATCTTAATTTCGATAGCATCGCCTACATTGTTAGGGTCGATACCTCGCGCTTCTAGATCTTTCGCGTAATCACGTACTTCTTGGGTTATTTTCATCGAGCAGAATTTAGGACCGCACATAGAGCAAAAATGGGCTATTTTGCCAGACTCTTGTGGCAGAGTTTCATCATGATACTCACGGGCACGTTCAGGGTCTAAACCTAGGTTAAATTGGTCGTGCCAACGGAACTCGAAGCGCGCCTTCGATAACGCGTTATCACGCTCTTGTGCCCCTGGATGACCTTTGGCTAAATCGGCTGCGTGTGCGGCAATTTTGTAGGTGATAAGACCTTCTTTTACATCTTCTTTATTCGGTAAGCCTAAGTGCTCTTTAGGGGTGACATAACACAACATGGCACAGCCATACCACGCAATTTGTGCAGCCCCAATACCCGAGGTGAAATGGTCGTAACCCGGTGCAATATCAGTCGTTAATGGGCCAAGCGTATAAAAAGGTGCTTCTTCACAATGCTTTAGTTGCTCTTCCATGTTTTCTTTAATCATATGCATTGGCACATGACCTGGGCCTTCAATAAACACTTGTACATCATGCTTCCATGCAAGCTTAGTCAGCTCACCTAGTGTACGTAATTCGCTAAACTGTGCTTCGTCGTTGGCATCGGCAATTGAACCTGGACGCAAACCATCGCCCAATGAAAAACACACATCATATTGTTTTAAAATTTCACAAATTTCTTCAAAGTGCGTGTATAAGAAGTTTTCTTTGTGATGTGCTAAACACCACTTTGCCATGATTGAGCCGCCGCGCGATACAATACCCGTGACACGCTTTGCAGTCATTGGCACATAACGAAGTAACACCCCAGCATGGATAGTAAAATAATCAACGCCTTGCTCCGCTTGTTCAATCAAAGTATCGCGGAAAATCCCCCAAGTCAGGTCTTCGGCAACCCCATTTACTTTTTCAAGCGCTTGATAGATTGGTACAGTACCAATTGGCACGGGTGAATTACGTACGACCCATTCACGGGTTTCATGAATATAACGACCCGTTGATAAGTCCATCACCGTATCTGCGCCCCAACGAGTCGACCACACCATTTTTTCGACCTCTTCTTCAATAGACGAAGTGACCGATGAATTACCAATATTCGCGTTCACTTTTACAAGGAAATTACGGCCAATGATCATTGGTTCGGTTTCAGGGTGGTTAATATTGTTAGGTAACACGGCTCTGCCACGGGCAATTTCATCGCGCACAAATTCAGGGGTTATAAAATCGGGGATACTGGCTCCGAATGACTCTCCCTTATGCTGTGCAGCAAGGAGCTCTTCACGAATTTTTGCACGGCCCATATTTTCACGAATAGCCACGTATTCCATTTCAGGCGTTACAATGCCTTGGCGTGCATAATGCATTTGCGTCACATTTTTACCTGCTTTCGCACGGCGTATTTTTGGGAGGTGCTCAAAGCGAATATGGTCTAAACCTTCGTCAGCCATTCGTTGCTGCGAAAACTGCGAGGTAACTGAATCAAGAATTTCCGTGTCACCACGTTTTTCTATCCACTGTTCGCGGTACTTTTCTAGCCCTTTGCGCACGTCGAGTTTAAAATCAGGATCGGTATATGGACCCGATGTATCATACACACGAATTGGCGCATTCGGCTCGAACACGGGGTTTTCTTCGGTTCCACCTATGAAAGTATCACTGAGGGTTATTTCGCGCATTCCGACACGCACGTTTTCTTGCGTGCCTTCAACATATACTTTGTGCGAATTAGGGAAAGGTTGCCCTGTTAAGTTATAAATATAATCAGATGCAGCCGCACGAATTTCGCGGCGAGACGGTTTAGTTGTAGTGTTTGACATGACTTACCTCATTGCTTTAAGGATTGTCTTGTCAGATATTGCAGGTGCAATAGAGAGTGGCAAACGCCATTGGATCGTTAGTAAGTTATTTCACTTACAATTGCAGCCTAAGCTTAGCAACTTATGCCCCATTTTTTGGCGCACAAGCGCCCTATGAGGCAGCTTGTTCCCTACGCAGGTGTTAGCCTGATCAGGTTCACGGATCCCGCTTTCGCGATCTCAGCCTTATTGAAGGCACTCCGACAAGTATAAATTCGTTGTTTTATAAAAACGTAATCAGTGTACGTTAGTTAAAAATTCGCTGCAAGCGCTTTAGTTTTAATACTAATTCGCCTTATTAAGGAGCCGTAATAATGAAAGTAAAATGGTGCGCCCCTTGCAAAGTAAGCTGCTCGCCATTTAGCGAAATGACCGCGCCTTGTTTTAGCGTCGACAGCAGTTTCTTTTCAAGTTCATCAAGTTGATCTCCGCACGATTTACGTGTCATACCTAGCTTTTTCACTGTTAAGGTATCTTCAACAAGCTGACCTTCACCAAAAAACTTGTTACATCCAGCAAACCCATTAACTTGCATCGCTTCAATAAAACGCATTGACGCTTTTTGCGATACGCTAATGGCTAACCCGTTAACTTTTGATAATTGCCACTGTGTATATTTTAATTGCTCACTGGTGACCTTCCCTGTCGATGAGCAGCCCATGCAAAATAGTACAAAAAGAATAGGCAAGGCTACTAACTTCATATTTTTTTACGACCAAAATTTCAATGCGATAATAATAACAACATTTAACGACTTTGATCGTTAAAAAAACATGTTTTATCTGTAAAAAAATGTTCTAAGCTAGCTCTTAATAGAACAACGGGCGTTATTTAAATAAGTTATCGACTTCTTCTGGTAAAAAAGGACGCCCTTTTTCATTGACAGAGGTGCCGATGACTAAGGCGCTTAGCATCACTTTATCATCATGTTTACGGTAAACGGTCTGCTTAAAAGCAAACTTTAAACGACTCACTCTCTGCGGCTCAACGGCCACATAAAATTCATCGCCCGGAACTAAAGATGCTTTGTAATCCATTTCACTGCGAAGCACCACTAGGTTAATTTTTTCTCGCGCAAGCTTTGCAAAGTCGACTCCTTTAGCATGTAGAAACTCATGGCGGGCATGCTCTAAGTAATTAAAGTAAACACTGTTATTAACAATTCCTTGCAGATCGCATTCATAGTCTCGCACTTTAAAGTCAACTTTAAAGGTCATAGTCGTATTCCTAATCAATTTACGTATAATTGCCTGCGTTTATATCATAAATACCTAAACAAGCTAAAGATTCACTTTTTTTAGGTATAAATACTCATTTGGCCAGTAGGCTTGCTAGAATAGCAGTCCCTAAAATGGAGTTAAGAACCGCATGAAACGACGTTTATCATTATTATCAGCTGCTATTTTGCCATTATTTGCAGCTTCATCGATTGCTTACGCTGAAGACACAGAGCTTGAAACTATTTTAGTTACGGGCGATTTCAAAAAAGAAAGTATTCAAACGTTAAGTGCCAGCGCAAGCCTTTTTTCAGACCATGAAATTAATCAGCGTGGAGCGAAATTTTTAGATGAAATGCTAGCCAGTGCAGCCAATGTAAACTTTACTTCGGGTGCATCACGCGGTCGTTTTGTGCAAATTCGTGGTGTGGGTTTACGCTCACAATTTGTTGATCCCATTAATCCATCTGTTGGCTTAGTGATTGACGGCATAAACTACTCTGGCCTAGGGGGTAGCTCACTGTTATTTGATATAGACCAAGTCGAAATATACCGTGGCCCACAAGGGACACGTTTTGGTGCAGATGCATTAGCAGGCATGATTCAAATGGAATCAGCAGCGCCAACGCTCAATCCGAGTGTAAAAGTGCAACTCGGTGCAGGTAATTATAATAGCTACGAAGCAGGCATTGCAGCAGGTACAGGTATTACTGACGATACAAGCGTACGCGCAAGTCTTTATCAACGCGAGTCTGATGGCTATGTTGAAAATATATATTTAAATAAAGATACGCAACAGCAAGATGAACTTGTTTCTCGCTTTAAACTGCACAGCCAACTTACAAATAACTTACGCACAGAGCTAAGTGTGCATTATATCGATATTAATAATGGCTATGATGCTTTCACCCTTGATAACAGCCGCTACAGTGTAGCTGATGAGCCTGGTGAAGATAATCAAGAAAGCATTGCGGTGGGTCTGGCAAATATTTATACCGGTTTTGATTGGTTTGATGTCAGTCTGAACGTATCTGGCATCGACAGCGAACTGTTATACAGCTATGACGAAGACTGGGTTTGTAACGATGAAACACAGCCACAATTGTGTGCAGCTGGCTTACATGAATGGGGCTACAGCTCAACAGACGCCTATTTACGAGACCGTAAAGACCATGCAGCAGAACTCCAATTTAACGGTAAATCTGGCGACTGGGTGGCGGGTATTTATTACCAAGGACGCGAAGTTGACTTAGAACGCCAATATACATGGTTGGCACACCCTTTTGCATCAAATTATGAAACAACTAACCTTGCAGCATATGGCCAGCTAACAACGCCTATTGGCCCTAAAACAACCTTAATCACAGGATTGCGTGTAGAACAATATAAAGGTGATTACATTGACAACAATGGTTTTATTGAAGAAACCGATGATGTGATGGTCGGTGGTAAACTTGCTCTTGAATATCAAGTCATTGACCGCACTATGATTTACACCAGTATAACTCGTGGCTACAAAGCTGGCGGTATTAACTCTGAGGCGTTAGCAAAAGCGAAAGATGAAGGCTTAAATCTTGACGCTGACTTTTTTGCTAACCACACCTCATTTGCCCCTGAATACCTTTGGAGTGGTGAGTTTGGTGTAAAAGGCAGCTCACTTGACGATAAATTCGTACTGCGCTTGGCAGCATTTTACATGTACCGTGAAGATATGCAGTTGAAATCATGGCAAGTCGAAGGGCAAAAGTTCACGGGTTATATTGATAACGCAAGCTCTGGTGAAAACTACGGGTTAGAAATAGAAGGCAGCTACCAAGCAACCGAGAATTTATTACTTACTGGGAGTGCGGGCTATTTAAATACTGAAATTAATGACTTTGTAGCCCAATCAGGCCTTGATCAAGATGGCCGCGACCAAGCACAAGCACCGAAGTATCAATATGCATTTACGGCACGCTATAACTTTACCCCTGCACTATATGCATCGATTGGTGTTGAAGGCAAAGATGATTATTACTTCTCAGATAGCCATAACTCAAAAGCACCGAGCTCTAACTTAGTGAACGCATCGTTAGGTTATGAAAGTGAAAACTGGAGCATCAATGCCTGGGCACGAAACTTATTTGATGAAGATGTACCAACCCGTGGTTTTGAGTTTGGTAACGACCCACTGGATGGTTACACCACTCACACATACACACAATTGGGTGAACCGATGGTGGCCGGTGTGACATTTATTTACGAACTGTAAGTCGTGAAGGCGCTGGTTTTAACCAGCGCTTATTATCACCTGATTTTCGCGGATGAATCTGCTTCTACATAATCATGTAACAAGGGGTTCAACCGCGAATATCACGACTCAATGAATTATTCGGTGTGAGTTAAAGGTTCCTGCATTTAAGCTCGTTCCACATCAAAGGTGATCACGTCTTTAATCTTTTGCTTGTTCGTTGCAAGCATAATTAAACGGTCAACCCCCAGCGCCACACCTGCACATTGTGGTAAGCCATGCTCAAGCGCTGCAATCAAGCGCGTATCCATCGGTACCTGTTTTAAACCATTTGCTTGGCGATATTGATTATCTTCATTAAAACGCGCGGCTTGCTCTTTTCCATCGGTAAGTTCATTGAAACCGTTAGCCAACTCCATATTTTTGAAATACAGCTCAAAACGCCCAGCAACGCGATTGTCATGCTGACAAATTTGCGCAAGTGCCGCTTGCGAAGCTGGAAAATGGTAAACAAAACATGGCTTTTCTTGGCCGATAGTTGGCTCAACCTTCATGCAAAATAACAGCTGCAACAACGTATCGCGATGCGTTTCATGCGCGGCAATATCAGCAAACCCTTGTTCGCTTGCTACGTGCTGTAACGTACTCATGTCAGCAGTTAATGGATCTATACCTAATGCATTTATAAACGCATGTTGGTAAGTTAAACGCTCAGCCGCGTCAACACCCAGTACAAGCTGCATAAGCTCGTCCATTTCATCCATAAGCGCAAATTCGTCGAAACCTGGGCGATACCATTCAAGCATGGTAAATTCAGGGTTATGATGACTACCCGCTTCTTCGTTGCGATACGCTTTACACAATTGAAAGATAGCACCCGATCCTGCCGCCAATAATCGTTTCATCGCAAACTCAGGCGAGGTTTGTAAATATAACGGCAAACCACCTGCATGACCTGGGCCCACAAACTCGGTACTAAAACTGGCTAGGTGTACATCGGTAACACTGGCCGCACTAAGAGTCGGTGTTTCAACTTCCATCACCTCACGCTCATAGAAAAATTCGCGAATACGGCGAATGATCGCAGCTCGCTCGCGTAAAGTCGCAATATCAGCGCTTGGTTGCCAAACAGCAGTGGACATACAGTCTCCAAAAAAAATCCCAGCAGAAGCTGGGATTTTATCAATTAAACTTTTTAAAGCCTATTACTTAACGCGGCTTACGTACTCACCGCTGCGAGTATCAACTTTGATCACTTCGCCAATTTGTACAAATAGAGGAACGCGTACAACCGCACCCGTACTTAATGTTGCTGGTTTACCACCCGTACCGGCTGTGTCACCTTTAAGACCTGGATCCGTTTCTGTGATTTCTAGTTCAACAAAGTTCGGTGGAGTAACAGCAATTGGGTTACCGTTCCAAAGCGTGATAGTACATACATCGTTTTCAACTAACCATTTAGCATTGTCGCCTAGTGCTTTTTCGTCAGCAGCGATTTGCTCAAATGTTTCGTTGTTCATGAAATGCCAGAATTCACCGTCAGTGTATAGATACGCTAGATCGGTATCCATTACGTCAGCACCTTCTACCGTTTCACCCGACTTAAATGTTTTTTCTAGTACTTTACCTGTGATAAGTTTACGAATACGAACACGGTTAAACGCCTGACCTTTACCTGGCTTTACCATTTCATTTTCTAGGATGCTACAAGGCTCGCCGTCTAACATAATTTTTAGGCCGCCCTTGAACTCATTGGTGCTATAATTCGCCATCGTTTCCTCTGTCTAAATAATTTCGAGTAATCTACGTGTCAATGATACAAAGAAATGAAGTAAATTTGCATAAAAACTGGCAAAAAGAATTAGCAAATGTTGTCACCTGCCCTGAACGTTTGCTAGAAATGCTAGGTTTATCAAGTGTAGTAGACGAAAAAGACCTCCAAGCTCGTAGTCTTTTTCCTGTACGTGTGCCTCTGCCTTTTATCAAAAAAATGCGTTTTGGTGATATAAACGATCCACTTTTGCTACAAGTGATGCCACGTCACCAAGAATTTTTAGCGCAAACAGGCTACGATAAAGACCCGTTAAAAGAGCAAGATAATAACCAACCGGGGTTATTACATAAGTACCGCTCTCGTGTTTTGGTCATGTTTAAAACCGGCTGTGCCGTGAATTGCCGCTATTGTTTTAGACGCCATTTTCCGTATCAAGAAAACCAATTAAATAAACGCAGCTTAATTGACGCTTTAGCCTACATAAAAGCCGATAAAAATATCAATGAGGTCATTTTAAGTGGTGGCGACCCATTAATGGCCAAAGATGATGCTGTTAACTGGTTTATGGATGAACTTGAACAATTACCACAAATAAAACGTTTGCGTATTCATAGTCGTTTGCCAGTGGTGATCCCAGCAAGAATTACCGATGAGCTGTGCGCACGATTTGCAAGTTCGCCTTTAAAAGTGGTGTTAGTGAATCACATTAATCACGCGAACGAAATTGATGCTGACTTTAAAGCTGCGATGCAAAAATTAAAAGCCGCTAACGTCACGTTATTAAACCAAGCTGTATTATTAAAGGATGTTAACGACTCGAGCCATGCTCAAATAGCCTTGAGTGAAGCATTGTTTGAGGCTGATATCTTACCCTACTACCTACATTTACTTGATAAAGTAGAAGGTGCGAGTCATTTTGATATTACTGAGCAGCGCGCACGCGAAATAGTGGCACACATGCTCGAAGCATTGCCAGGGTTTTTAGTACCCAAACTAGTTCGTGAGATCGGCGGCGAGAAAAGTAAAACGCCTATCGATCTCAACCTAGTTTAATGCTTAAACGTAAACGTTTACGTTATTACCGAGTGTCGCAGTCACCGATTTAGCGGGTGTCTGTGCAGCGCTTGTGTTCATCGCTGCGCCTTCGATAAGTGCAAGTGCCGCAGCACCATCAGCTTTTTGCTGTTTTTTAGCAAGTGATGCGCTGTAAACTTCAGCGCCTTCGCCGCCGCCACTCATCGCCGGTAAACTTGATCCTGATATATTCATAGTTCACTACCTGACTTTTTATTACAATCCACGTACTATATCGGCATTGCAGTCTAAAGCTTTAGGAAAAAAATGGATTCAATCATTGAACAGCTCAATGCTAACTTAAAAATCGTTTACCGTCAGGCACTTGATGCTGATAAAAAATTAGATGACTTACAGCAGCAAGGGCATGGCAAGTTCAAAGCCTTATTTGCAAAAGATGCCGGCTTTGATTTTGAAGCAAAACGCTTTAAGCCATATGTACTCGACGTTGCAGCCGATGTTGAGAGCCTAAGTAATGATGGCTTAGATGAAGAAAAGCTGAAAAAAACCGTAATTAAACTTCAACAGTTATTACAGCTGTTAGCGACGTTTAAGTAGATTAACACGCGTTATAAATACATACTTGAACCACCGAGGACACCAAGTCACTTCACGTGACAAAACAGATTACACTATTTCTCTGTGCCTCAGTGGTTCAAAAAAGCGTACAACGTGCTAACCAAGTTCCACAACTACAAACATCACGACTGTGCACTATTTAATGAAGGTAATAATTCATCTTCAAACCAATCAGTAATTAAACGTTTATCGTAATAATACGCTTCGTCACGGCCCATTTTAATGCGATCCATAAAGCCCATATCTTTGAGTTTTACATCACTCGCTTCGCTAACCACCTTGCCGTCTTTATCTGTAACTGAGTAATTAAAATCAATACGCGGAAAATAAATAGGTTTAATGATTCGAAGTTCATTCATACCACCAAACTGGACATCTCCCGCTAAATCAAGGTCAGTTACCTCAACATTAAAAGTGTATCCTTCAGGAAGCTGCTCAGCTAATTTTTTAAAATGTTTCTCAAAGTTTTTCGCTACATTTTTATGAAACGCCCCTTTCGGTGAGTTATTTCCTGGGCGCACATCTCTGTAGTCATTAAAATCATGCCACTTTACTTTTGCTTCACCTGCGTGAGCAAAAGCAGGTAGAACAACAACCATAGCCAAGGCAATTTTTTTTACTGTATTCATCTTTCTCTCCACGTTACAGGTTGAGCCAATAGTTAAAAACTAGCAGTTGAGGATTAACTATAGCTTAATACTCCCTCACTTTCGTGTTACCAATATGGTGCAAAATGTAACCAAAAACAAGCTACCCCGCTTTTGCTTAATTTTCAAAAATAACAATTTATTTATGAAATTTTGCACGGAATATGATGAAATAAGACTAATTCAACCAGGTATTAGTTCATGGAAATTTTATGACCATTTTAGTCACCGGCGGAGCCGGATACATCGGTTCTCACACCGTTTTAGAGTTATTAAAGCAAGGCACAGAGGTTGTTGTGCTTGATAACTTAAGCAATTCATCAAATGAGTCGTTGACTCGCGTTAAGCAAATCACAGGTAAAGACGTTACTTTTTATGAAGGCGATATTCTTGATAGAGACTGCCTAGATAACATTTTCCGTGAACATACGATCGATAGCGTCATTCACTTTGCAGGCTTAAAAGCGGTTGGTGAATCGGTTATTAAACCTATTGAGTACTACCAAAACAACGTACAAGGCACGTTAACACTCGTTGATGCAATGCGCGATGCAGGTGTTTTCAAGTTAGTATTTAGCTCCTCTGCTACAGTGTATGGTGACCCAGCAAGCTTGCCTATTCGCGAAGACTTCCCCGTTGGTGGCACAACGAATCCTTATGGCACCTCTAAATTAATGGTAGAGATGATGCTGCAAGATATCGCCAAATCAGACGAGCGCTTTGCATTTGTTATTTTACGTTACTTTAACCCTGTAGGGGCTCACGAATCAGGCTTAATTGGCGAAGACCCGAATGGTATTCCAAATAACTTACTGCCTTATATTTCACAAGTAGCCGTTGGTAAGTTAGAAAAGCTGGGGGTTTTTGGTGATGACTACGACACTGTTGATGGCACAGGTGTGCGCGATTACATCCACGTTGTCGATTTAGCACTTGGCCATTTAAAAGCACTCAACCGCATTAAAAACGATACTGGTGCTCATGTATTTAACCTTGGCACAGGGAATGGTTATTCAGTGCTGCAAATGGTCACAGCCTTTGAAAAAGCCAGTGGTCAGGCTGTGCCCTATCAAATCTCACCTCGTCGAGCAGGTGACATTGCAGCGTGTTACGCAGCGCCAGAGAAAGCGCTTAACGAATTAGGTTGGCGAGCCGAACGTGGCATTGATGAAATGATGCAAGATACGTGGCGCTGGCAAAGCAACAACCCTAATGGTTATAAATAAGCAAAGTAACTTAATTATACATGTTCAAAAAGCCTGACGATAAAATGAGTGAAATTAAACGTTTGTTAGCAAGTTAAGCTAAAGAATAGAAAGTTGAGTTGAAGATTACTTTGTTAAGTCGATATTTATAAAATATTTTTCTAAATCAAAAAAGTCCCTATGCGGGACTTTTTATTAATTACCTTTGGCCTACAGTTGCTTTGTTTACTACCTGTACTTGAGAGGAAATTGCTCGCTCAATAACTTGGTTATAAACTCGCTTTTTCTCACTAGAGCTAGAATTTAGCACAAAGTCTGAAAGTTTCGAGTTTTGAGCTTGCTTTGGCTTTATTAAATTTGAAAACATAGGCACTCCTAAAGCTCGTTTTTTGAGCTGGACGATGATTCTATCAGGCTCGCTAGATCTTCTCTAGTGAATATTTCATCTAAATGATGCTCAATTGCCTGAACGTTATCATGATAAAAACGTGTTCGACCCTTATTATTCTTAACTAATAAATCTACTTTAATCTGACTTCCAAACTTTAATTTAAGTTCCTTTATAACATTTTGTGATGCAAAAAATTGATCTATAAAAGTATTTGGCAAAATTCTACGCCCTTCTAACTTCTCTCTGGCTTCAACAAATTCCCATGCATATTCTGGTTTTTGGTATACAAACAAAATAAGCACTTTTCGGCCTTTACGAATAGAACGCTCAATATTTTTTTCAGCAACATCATAACTTGCCAAGGTACCATCTAACAAAAATGACTGTTTGTTTTTAAAAGCATGATCAAGTGTTCTCTCAACAATAAGAGATACAGCACGATGAAATAAATAAGAGTTATCACCTGTGTAAGCAGGTATTAGTTCTCTAAACTCATCTGGATCAAGTCTGAGTACATTATCAGCACCAATTTCTTCTAGAAAAGCTTTTGAAGTTTCAGTTTTTCCAGCACCAGGCGAACCTGCCATAAAAACAGAAACTGGTCTTGTATCGGGAGGAAACTGACTTTTGTCTGTTAACTCGCGAGCTATACGAGTCCTATTACTTTTAGCGTAGGTAATTGCCTGCCGCTCTAGTTCTTCTGGTGTCATATAAAGCCTTATGATTCTCTTTTCATTATGTCACTTAAGTGCCTATTAGCAAGTGATTAAGGCTGAGATCCCATAAGCTTTAACGATTGCCAGAGTATCAGAGCGTAAAGCTGATAGCCGCCCAGCGCTAGACAGTAAATGGCTTGGTCGAGAAGGTCGTATTTACACAGTGAAAGGCAAAGGTGCCTTAATCCGTAATGTACTAATACCTAACGCACTGGCTACACAGCTAGAACAAAGGCGCTTAGCGCAGCCTATAACGGTTCGTGATAGGGAAATTAACTATTTACAACGTTATGATATTGGTGGTGGTCATAAATGGTCATGCTCATTCTCAAAAGCATCTAGCCGCACACTCTTCTTTTCAAATGGCGGTCATGGCCTCAGGCATAGCTACGCACAAGAGAGAATGGCTGAGCTAAGGAGTTTCGGTTTAAGTAGGGCTATAGCTCTCGAAACTGTATCACAAGAGCTAGGGCACTTCAGGGCTCAAATTACTGAGGTTTATTTAAGGTAAACCATATTTACGTTGCTGCAAATTAGAGTTAATAGCTATTATGTGCCAGCGGTCGGCAGTTTCATGCACTATACACATTTCAAAACCTGATCCTTACTAAATGATTAGTCTACTCTTGGCATATAAACTACCTATTTACTATTTTTATCTTACCAACAATCTCATCATCTGTAATTGTATGCTTTATACCTTTATATGGACTTTCTTCCGCCAGTTCCCAAATGAAACTTGAAAAATTACCCATAACAGCTTTTGAGTAAGTTAAAATATCAACTGACTGTTTTTCATCGTTTGATTTACCAAAAAACTCCTTTAATTTTTGATCAAATCGCTCAAATGATTCTAGTGTATTTCTTTCCAGCTTTATTTCTTCAGGGTTTAATGGAATCGGCGCAACAATTTTAGGTAGTAATTTGCCATCATTCAGTTCTAAACTTTCAACACGAATCCAAAAGTAACCACCAGCCATAGACATTGGGCATGCATGTGTAACCAGATCTCTATACGATCCTAATATATTTAGCCATCCGTTTTTGCCACAAGCACTTTTAAAGTTTTTTCTGAATGCAGTAGGCTGACTTTTATCTTTGAAATATTTTTTGAAAATACGTGATGTCATGTTCATATGTTTTACTCCCGACTTTTCTTCATCAGATAGTATGAAGTGAAAAATAAACTCGGATAAATAATCTCTCAAAGTGCATGCATCAAATAAAAAGTGTTGAAAGGAGTTATAAATATCTTTTGAAAACCTATCTTCAAACTTACTCCCAATTTCAATTTTTTCTTGTATACATCGTCCCATTAGCTGATCTCTATACCTGCGAGACAAAACTTTAAAAGACTCATTTAATGTACTGATTTGGTGCGATATTCGTTTAGCTATATCCCACAAGAACGCATTTTTTAATTTATATCCTTGATTTGATATATGTGACCAATGCCAAATAGCTTCGATATGTGACCATGACTTAGATTTGTAAGCTGTATGAACTCTCCACTCAGATGGAGCACTGCCATCAATTTGAGATATATCAGTATAAAACTCTGTACCAACTAGCTCATTTAACCCTAATTGATCTAAGCCTACGTATAATTGCTGATATGTTGGAATCGTTATTATTGCAGTCTTGTCATCTGTAGTGCTTGGGTAAATTTTAACTTTATTAGATGATGGCAAGTTAATTGCGTGAATACCACCTAAGAAATGTACATCCCTCCATGCTATAGGCCAATAACTCAATTTTTTCTCCTTCTTTTTATACTAATTTATAGTAGTGCCCGAATTAGATCTTATACGGCTTTAACATACTGTTTAGATAAAGTTTTGTCTCTATTAATTAGGAAAAGTAGGAGATATCTTCTTTCCCTAATTACGTACATAAATGAATCTGACTGACATTTTGCATATTAATAAAGTCTATATCTCGCTCAAAGCAATCTGCTTTGATACAGGAGAAACCTGTCAACTAGCACTGTCGGATTAAATATGAGCTACTACACATTAACTCATCTTCGAGGTCTTTCACATTGTAGTGATTTTGTTTATATCAAGAGCCTCAGATAGTGATATGGTACAACCACCTTTACACCGACAGTCAGCTAACGGAATTTCCGGAACTTCGCTTAGACTATAATTCCCAACTCTATGCTTTTCACATGCAGAGCAAAAATCCCCTTCGAACCGCATAGTTTTCATGATATACGGCATACCAAGTTCTTGAGACTTTAATTTAGCATCAAATATACGAAACTTGTTTTGTGCAAAGAATAACATCATGCGACATACGCCATCAGGGTCCAAGTGAGTTCCATTGCTAGCTAATTTCTTTCTTAATTCATTATCCAACTTTAACCCCCAAAGAAACATACTAATTGCTCCTTGACGCACTAGAGGCTTTAAATCAGGCTGTATCTCAGAAAGAATGAGTGGCCAATCATCAAGAATATTATTAATTATAAAAACCTCTCTTGAACCACCAAAATTAGACCAGTCAACTCCTAAGCCTGATGGAAATGGTAAACTCAGTTGATGTTTCCTAACTGGCTCAAAAGCATCTTCAAAGTTTCTATTTAGAGCTGCATTTACTGATACCTCAATTGCAGCAAACATTTCATTTTTGATGATTTTTTCTTTAGCTTCAATTTGTTTCGCTCCCTCACAGGAACAAACCAAAAAATCATGTTCTAATGAATTACCATTAAAATAATTTGGTGCTGCTTCCAAAATCCTACGAACTAAAACAGGTTTTGTACCAGAAGTTGGCAGGTTAAGGTTTTGAGAAATACTTTTTAACTTTGGAGCAGAATAAGTCGCTGTGACAACTTCCTGAGTATTAGCTGACTGTAAAACCCCCTCTTTTTCAAATTTATTTAAAGCGAGCTCTGCATCACATCCTAAGTAACTAGTCCAATCTCTCATTCTCAACACTTTCGATAAGCTTTTAGGTTTTAAAAAGCTCTTTAGAAAGTAGTATTCGTTAGTATCCATCATTCGCTTCCTATTGCTTAGAACGATGAATATTATAGCATTTACTTGATGGAAAAATGATTTACCTGAATGTTGACCACTATCAAGCAAAACAATGTCCAATCATATAGCAACAAGCTTTCCCGCTTAGAAGTGAAGCTCAGTAAAAGGTAAGGGATTAATCATATCAAGCATATAGAGATGTTTTCCGCTATACTAAAAGTAGCACAGAGGTAGCACAGGGTAATTTCTGTTAGTAGGTGTTTACTTGGGAAGCTTGTAAAAATGGTGGCCCCTCCCAGACTTGAACTGGGGACCTAACGATTATGAGTCGTGTGCTCTAACCAACTGAGCTAAGGGGCCATTGTATTAGCCGAAGCTAATTTTTTGTGATGCGTTTAGGATGTTAAGTCTCTAAAGCGGGTTGCAGTATAAAAACTTTTTTTAACCTTGTCACTAGCAAAACTCTTTATTTTAACAATCAGTAAACTAACTGCTCAAATAGTAAACTTTTCGGTTTTTCAGTTACCTTAAAGCATGCCACTTAGTTTGTAGCCTCCGACATTGTTCTAGATCAAATAGCAAAATGCCTAAACTCGCTAAAATGGCCTCTTAATCAATTGCGGAGTGCTGACTGTGATAAATTTACCTAGCTGGGATCAATCTCTGATCAACAAGTACAATATTTCTGGACCACGATATACCTCTTACCCGACGGCATTGTCTCTTGTTGATGGTTACAACCAACAAAGTATGATTGACGCGATTACGGCATCTAAAAGCCGCTCTTTGTCGCTGTATATCCATATCCCTTTTTGCAGCCAGCTTTGTTATTACTGTGGCTGTAATAAGGTTATTACACGTCACCAATCAAAAGCGGATATCTATTTAGATAACTTGGCAATTGAAATTGCTGAACAAGCCACCTTATTTGCTGATTACCATGTTGAACAACTTCATTTAGGCGGCGGAACCCCTACCTTTTTATCTGCGCAGCAAATGAGCCGTTTAATGGCTTTAGTTGAACACCATTTTAATTTTGCCGATGACGCTGAGCGCGGTATCGAAATTGATCCACGTTCGCTGGCGGATGGCATGCTTCCGCACTTGCGCCAACTTGGTTTTAATCGCGTATCGTTTGGTATCCAAGATTTTAACGACGAAGTGCAGCTTGCGGTTAATCGCCCGCAGAGTGTGGACTCTGTAAAAGGTTTAATTAGTGAAGCGCGTGAGCTTGGCTTTAAATCAATAAACGCCGACATGATTTATGGCTTACCGCTACAAACGCCTGAGAGCTTTAAAGAAACGATTGATCAACTTATAGCATTGAATCCTGACCGAGTATCGGTATTTAATTACGCACACTTACCAGAACGATTTGCGGCTCAGCGGAAAATTAAGGATGCGGATTTACCTTCTGCGGGCGATAAGCTCACGATGTTTAAAAATACGCTAGAACAAATGTTAGCGGCTGGCTATCAATTTATTGGTATGGACCACTTTGCTCGTAAGGATAATGAACTCGCTATTGCGCAAAATGAGGGCAAATTACATCGCAATTTTCAAGGCTATACCACGCATGGTCAATGTGATTTACTTGGTTTAGGCGTGTCGTCTATTTCGCAGATTGGTAATGCTATTTTACAGAATGAAAAAGAACTGAAGCATTATTACAAAGCAGTTCAAGAAAACGCTGGTAGTGCGTTGTGTAAAGGCATTATGCTCACCGATGATGACATTTTACGTGCCGCGGTTATTAAGCAGTTAATTTGTCAGTTTGAACTTGATATGCCGGCTGTTGAACAGCAATTTAATATCGACTTTAACGAGTATTTTAGTGATGCATTACGTGCACTTGCCCCCCTACTTGCTGATGGCTTAATAAAAGTAAGCGACAATAAAATTACGGTTACAGCGAGAGGCAATTTGTTTATTCGTATTATTTGTATGTGCTTTGATGCGCACTTACAACAACAAATCAAACAAACACGTTTTTCGCGGGTTATTTGATATATCAATCATGCTCATACAAAAAAGCAGAGCTTTGAAGGCTCTGCTTTTTTATGTTGAAAGCTAGTTAAATACGACGTTTTCACTGCCTGGCGCGGCTTTAAACTCGTCTATTAACTTAACACAGTCCGCTTTAATTTCATCGCTGTGTTGCTCTTCAGCACGCCAACGCGTGGAATCCATCTTGAAGACCTCTTTTTTTGAGTACTTCTTACGTGCATCATGCGTTGGCATGTCTTTTACGACATTGTACATTTTATAAATGCCAGGGTAGCGTTCGCGTAAATCAAACTCTTCTGCGAAGCTGTATTGAGAAATAAGAACCCAAATACGTAAGCAACCTTCTGAAAATTCACACTGCTCTTCATTCATTGCACGCGCAATTAAATGAATGCTGTCCGCTAACTTAGCATTTCGAGTCGCTTTTGACGCGGCAAGCTTTTGCTCATGCTCAGCTTGTTTTTTTGCGATAAGCTTATTTTGAGCATTTACCTTGTATAGTAATTGCCCTGCATAAAAAGCCAGTCCTGCGATAATTGCCGCCCCAATAACAATGGCAATAATCAAGGTTGTGCTCATCTATCATCCTCATCTTCGTCATCGTACCATTCATTTGCTAAGTCATCAGATAGGTACTTATCGAAATCAGAGCCGCCTTCAACATCAAAGTCATCTTCAAAGTCGTCTTCGTAGTCATCATCTTCGTCTTCGATTCCTAGCAGCTCACACAATGCTTGGTGACGAGCGATACGGCTATTGAAGTACTTCGCATCTTTGCCAGTCAATAACTCGCCACGCTCATGGCGTTCAACCAACTTTAATAAACGCTCATCATTTTCTAACGCTTCAAGCTCTTGCTCTGGTGTTAGCTCTGGCTCTGACACTTTTTTCAATTCAACCATTGGTTGTAAATTACGTTTCATTTCGACTTTAGGATCAGCCTTGACCGCCACTAATGAAACCGGTTTTTTACTACCAACACGCTTATCTTGCGATTGATTGTTTGTAGCAGCTTTATCACCCTTTTGAGCATCTGGCGCATTACGTGAACCAGGCTTAGCCCCTTTGGTTTTCTTAACTCGCTGCTCTTTTAGTGCGCGCATCTCTCTAAGCTTTTCCTTACTTAGACGTACTGGACCATTTGATGGAATTTTACGCGACTTTTTCTTTCTACTCATATATTGATCATCTCACTTAAGAGGTTGTGCACAACACCTTAATGGCATTGTAATGCTGGCATAACCAGAAGAATTCGGTGTGCGGATGAGGTTGGTCAACTTGACGAACTGCGCACTTTTCATACTTATAGTACAAACGGTGGCTATTGTAACAGGACAAATAAAAAGGCGGTAGAGAAAACATCTCTACCGCCTACTAATCTGAGCGCCAATTAACTGGACACTTCTCCCTTCGACTTTTTAGTCTTTATTATTTTTATTATTATTGTTTTTCCATTTTGTTGTTATTTTTACCTTCCATGTAGCATTCCATTTTGTTTTTATTATTAAACTTCCATGAGCTTTTATTATTCTCGGTCAATCCTGACACTTTTTTGTTATTTCCTTTAGGACACTAATCAGTGTCTTCCCCTAAAGATTTGCCGCAGTCACTTTCCTTATTACATTGTCCATGTTGTTTTGCTGTCTCAGCGACAGTGGTTAATTTACCCATTAATAATTTTGTTACAACTAATTTATATAATTTTTCTTACAACGAAGAGTTTGTAACAATACCATCTTAAATAATAACAAAGACTTACACAAAATGAAGAAATAAAAATAAGACTTAGCTTACAGTTGGATATGGTCAATGTCTCACAAGAAAGTAGGAAATTACGGCATGCTGCAAATGTAAAAAAAGCAGCTTGCGCTGCTTTTTTGTAAACTGTCTAAATTATAATGCTAGTAATTTAAGCTAGCAATCAGACTTTAGTGTAAGCCACCTAAGTATTTTGAAAGTACTTCGATGTCTTTGTCTGTTAGCTTTTTAGCAATGTCTTGCATCATGCCATTTAAGTCGTTATTGCGCGTACCATCACGGAACTTTTCAAGTTGCGACTTAATGTATTCAGGATGCTGAAACGAAACTTTAGGGAATTTAGCAAGCGATGTGCCGTTACCACGCGGACCGTGACACGCTGCACAAGCTGGGATTCCACGCTCTGCATCACCGGCTTTATAAAGCTGTTGACCAACTTCAACAACATCTTTAGGTGTTACACCCTCAGACATGTTTAATGAAGAGAAGTAAGCTGCTAGGTCTTTCATATCTTGATCGCTAAGCGGCATAGCCATACCACTCATTACAGGGTCCATACGGCCCTCTTTGCCACCCGATGTCATACCTAGTTTAAACTCTTGTAGTTGTTTATAGATATAATCTGCGTGTTGACCTGCAATCTTAGGGTAGATATTAACCGGCGCATTACCGTCTGGGCCGTGACAGGCCGCACACGTTGCCGATTTTTCTTTACCTGCGTTTACATCGCCATCAAATGCTGTTGCGTTGCTTGCTGACAACGCACCAAGCAATATAGTTAAAGATAGTGCTATTTTTTTCATGGTGAATTCTCTGTTTCCGACCCTGTATCATCTACAATATGGATGTTGTGATTTCTATATTCTACACGATAATAAATTCTCTGGCACGTTTTCTGCCCACATTAAGCTTATAATTTATAGGGATTTGACTTAGATTAAGTTTCTACCTAGCAATTTTCCTTGTTCAAAGCCAAGTTAGCACGCTTAAATACGCTTTTGAATGCTGCTTTAATAGTATAAAATACGTGCCTTGAGTGGTTTTCGACCACTGACTGTTATTATTTATAAAAGATTAGGAGAGCCTGTGCTCAAATCTCGTATCAAATACAATACTGCGTCCTTTGTTACCAGCGCACCTGATATCTCTCGTTTACCTGCTGATACGGGGATTGAAGTCGCGTTCGCCGGTCGTTCAAACGCCGGTAAATCAAGTGCTCTTAACACCTTAACAGACCAAAAGTTAGCACGTACCTCAAAAACACCTGGTCGTACGCAACTTATAAACACCTTTGAGCTCGATGCCGACAAGCGCCTAATCGATTTACCGGGGTACGGTTTTGCGAAAGTCCCCATTGAAATGAAAAAGAAATGGCAAAAATCATTAGGTGAATATTTACAAAAACGCCAAAGCCTTAAAGGCATTGTTGTGTTAATGGATATTCGTCACCCACTTAAAGATTTAGACCGCGACTTAATCGACTGGGCGGTCGGGAGTGAAATTCCGGTTCTTGCGTTACTCACTAAAGCCGACAAACTAAAGCAAGGTGCACGCAAAGCACAAGTTTTACAAGTTCGTCGTGAACTAAGCAGCTTAGAGGGCGATATTACAGTTCATGCCTTTTCATCATTGAAAGGGACAGGCTTACCTGAAGTTGCTAAAAAGCTAGACGAATGGTTCTTAGGGCCTATTGAAATGCAAGAAGCAGAGTCGGAATCAGAATCGGATCAACAACCAGACGCTTAAGTTATTAAGCCAAGTAGTAGTGCTTGGATAATGACTCAATGAAATAGCCATCCTCATCAGAGCTGGCTATTTCAGCCCACTGATAATACACATTCCTCGATACTCTGGCAGCCAGTCCATGCGGCAATTTAAGGTATGGTACCGTCACGTTTTCAAATTCACGCAGTTGCAGTGGCTGACACGCAGTGACTAACCAAGTGCGCTGTAAATTATCAATACAACACAACGCGTTTCCTTGCTCTGTTTCTTCAAAGCGCCAATCTACGATAATAAAAGGCACATCGGCCACGGTGATAGCCATTTTCTCGACAGGCGTTTTTAGATAATAGCTGTCTGCTTCTTTGCAAATAACAGAGGCAAACAGCTTAACCATCGCTTCTCGTTTTATTTCACTGCCCGCGTAGAACCACACGCCATGCACATCAATGCTAATTGGCAACTGACCACAATGGGTCGGTTGCCACTTATCAAATGGTTTGTCTGGCTGTGCAAGTGCGGTTTCTAGCTCAGCAAGTGACTGCATTACTTTTCTTTATCAAGAGTCAGTGAAAATGTAACCGGAACGGCAGTAGCAATTGACGGTAAACCAGCCAGTTTTTGTAATTCAGCAATACCTTCAGTCACTTTAAAATCAGCAGCATTAATAATCACGGGCGTAAACGATGACACAGTTACATCACCCGTTGGCGACATATTAGCAAGTACATCAAGTGTTAGTTCTTTCTTATTACCATGAAAATCAAGTTCAGCTTTAAGACCTTTTAATACATGCTGCCCAGGCACGAGCTTTGATAAAGCTTGGCTTAAATCAGCTGTTAATACGGCATTAGGAAACTGGGCTGTTTCAAACAGGAGCTTAGTCATGCGCTCGTTACGGATGGGGATCAGCGTTTCAACAGACGTCAGGTCGATCATTAACTTAAGTTGACCTTGCTCGTTTAAGGTTCCTGATACGTTTTTAAAATGATGAGCTTCAGCGATTGCGTTTTTCTTTATTGAAACAAAGCTTACATTGCTTTGTTCATTATTAACTTGCCAATTAGCACTCGCCAATGGGGCAACAAATAAACTTGATAATGATAAGGCTGTAATAGCCAAAGATTTAAACATAACGCATTCCTTCGAAAGTAATTAAGAATCACTTTGATGGTATCACCTGCGCTAATTTGTGCAATGAATTGTATGATAAGAACAAGAAAAAACGGCTCACTCAATAAAGAGTGAGCCGGTATAGCAAACTGGGGAGAAGCTATCAATACGTTGCATCTTTTCAGATGCATCATCAACAGGATGTCCTACAGGATGAGGACGGCGCGGACTTTAGCAAATACCCACCTAAAAATAAATTAAATATGCAGCAAAAGACCATTAATTGATAAACATATAACGAAACTCTAAAACTGTCTTTTCTTGTTAACCTTAAGTTTACAAAAAAAGTGATCGTTCAACTGGCATAAGAGGTCATTTTTAATGGATCACACGCTCACTTTGTATGATCAAAATAACTGTGTGGTGAAGATTCAAAGTGCTCGTTTTACGTTTTGGCGGGTTAAAACATGGGCGGTATTAATGTGCAGGTTATCCTCATTGCCGAATACCCAGCATTAAGCAAGATATTCGGCATAAAATCAGCAAAACTAGTGAGCTTGCTGCCAGTTATCCCCACTGTCTGCTTCAACAATAAGGGGGACATCAAGGGTCGCAGCTTCTGACATCAGCTTACAGATTTCAGCTTTGAACTCATCAACACACTCTTCTTTAATTTCAAACACTAATTCATCGTGTACTTGCATAAGTAGCTTCACTGCGCCTTCGGCTTGGGCATTTACCCACTGATGCACTTTAAGCATTGCTTTTTTAATAATATCGGCGGCAGTACCTTGCATTGGCGCGTTAATAGCAGCACGTTCTGCCGCTTTACGTCGTGCGCCATTACGCGCATTGATCTCTGGTAAATGTAAGCGTCGACCAAAAATGGTTTCTACATACCCTTTATCCGCCGCTTTTTGACGCGTCGTTTCCATGTATTCAAGTACACCTGGGAAACGCTCAAAGTACTTATCAATATAGTGCTGTGCTTCGTGGCGAGGCACATCTAATTGACGAGATAAACCAAATGCCGACATACCGTAAATTAAGCCAAAATTGACAGCTTTCGCTTTACGACGCATATCGCTGGTGACGTCCTCAAGACTAACACCAAAGACCTCTGCCGCTGTTGCACTGTGTACGTCTAAGCCATTGGCAAAGGCGGTCAGTAAGCCTTTATCTTGCGATAAATGCGCCATAATACGTAATTCAATTTGGCTGTAATCGGCAGCCACAATTTTATGGCCCGCAGCCGCAATAAATGCTTCACGGATACGACGCCCTTCTTCCGAGCGGATCGGAATATTTTGTAAATTAGGATCTGTTGAACTTAAACGCCCTGTTGCCGTTACCGCTTGATGATACGAGGTATGTACGCGTTTGGTACGCTCATTCACCATTAATGGCAGCTTATCTGTGTAAGTTGATTTCAACTTTGATAAACCACGATGCTCAATGATTACTTTAGGTAAAGGATAATCATGCGCCAGCTCTTGCAATACTTCTTCTGCTGTAGATGGCGCCCCTTTTGGCGTTTTTTTAATTACTGGCAGTTCAAGCTTCTCAAATAAAATTGCTTGTAGTTGTTTAGGTGAGCCTAAGTTAAACTTTTCACCCGCCATGTCATATGCTTCTTGTTCAAGCTCGAGTAAACGTTCACCCAATCGCTGGCTATGGGCAGCTAACATGGTACTGTCAATCGCGACACCAGTACGCTCAATATCTGAAAGTACAGAGACAAGCGGTAACTCAATCTCTTCAAATACTGATTTAAGTTGGCTATCAGCTTCAATCTTCGGCCACAACACCTCGTGTAAGCGTAATGTAATATCAGCGTCTTCAGCAGCATATGGCGCTGCTTTTTCAAGTTCAATTTGATTAAAAGTCAGCTGCTTTTTGCCTTTTCCAGCAATCTCTTCAAAACTGATATTTTTATGCCCTAGGTATTTAAGTGCTAACGAGTCCATATCATGACGACTGCCCACACTATTAAATACATACGACTCCAACATCGTGTCGTATTTTATACCGTTTAATTCAAACCCAGCATTAGCCAGTACACTTTTATCGTATTTTAGGTTTTGCCCCACTTTCGCTTTGCGCTCGTCGGCTAAAATTGGGCCAATTTTTGCCATTACCGTGTCGAGTGTTAATTGTTCTGGCGCATCGGGATAATCGTGAGCAACCGGAATATACGCCGCTTCGCCGGCCTTAACCGCAAAGCTCATACCAACTAATTGTGCCTGCATGTAATCAAGGCTGGTTGTTTCGGTATCAAAGGCAAATAACTCAGCCTCATTTAACTGCTTAACTAGCGTATCAAGTTGTTGCTCAGTAAGAATGGTTTCGTAATGAGCATCACTCACTTGTGGCAATTCATTTTCTTCAGTTGGTACATCTAAATGTGTATCTGCGTCTTTCGGGTTATCGAGTAATTCAGCTAACCAGCGACGGAACTCACACTCACCGTATAAAGCAATTAACTCATCTCGATTAGGCTCTTGTAACTTGAAGCTTTCTAGGTCAGATTCAACCTCGACATCGCATTTTATCGTTGCCAGTTCGTAACTCAGTGGTAAATGATCAAGCGCAGCTGCCAGCTTTTCGCCTATTTTGCCTTTGATCTCACCGGCATGATCGATTACGCCTTGTAACGAGCCATACTTTTGCAACCATTTCACCGCAGTTTTAGGGCCGCAACCATCAACGCCAGGAATGTTATCAACCTTGTCGCCCATCAGCGCTAAGTAGTCGATGATCAATTCAGGGCCTACACCAAACTTTTCAACCACCGTATCAGGGTCTGAAATACTATCGGTCATGGTGTTAATAAGTGTGACGTGCTCATTCACAAGCTGCGCCATATCTTTATCACCTGTAGAGATCAACACATGGCGTTGTTGCTCAGAAGCAATGCGTGCAAATGTACCAATAACATCGTCAGCCTCGACCCCTTCAATACTAATAAGCGGAAAACCCATCGCCTTAATAATATTGTGAAGTGGTGCTATTTGTGTGCGTAAGTCATCCGGCATAGGTGGACGATTCGCTTTATATTCACTGTACATATCATTTCTAAAGGTTTTACCTTTGGCATCAAACACCACCACCATATGCGACGGATCATATTGTTTGATTAGACTCTTAAGCATATTAACGACGCCATAAATAGCCCCTGTAGCCTCTCCTTTCGAGTTTGTTAGGTGAGGAGGTGAATGATATGCGCGGAATAAATAGGAAGAACCATCAACAAGAATAAGTGGATTTTCAGGGATCTGAGCCATGGTGAAATTGGATCCTAAATGAATAACAATAAATTGATTGTAAGCATGCCATAAGGCTATGAAGAAAACGACTGTGAATTATTGAGCAGTAACACATTCATAAATAGCAAGCTGTGGATAACTTTGTAGATAAAACCCACGAGCAATTCTCCCAAAATGTAAAAACATTTAGGAATTTTCTGTAAGCACATGTTTTGATTTAAAAAAGATAATACGAGGTTCTTTTTTTATTATTTTTATCCGATGTGGAAAACGGTTTTAGCTACTCATGTCCATTGCTTGCTTAACGATGAATAAATATCCCTTTTCATAACCGGAGGAGTATTCTAGCACAATGGATCAAAGATCATAGCGATCCTTTATACTTTTTTGTACGTTTGTATTTTATAAAAAGGCATAAACAGCAATTTACCAAGCGTCTCGAGCAGTCGACCCAGAAAACTTTTTTATTTTGTCGACTGACACGCATAATTGATACACTAACCAAAGTTGCATTAAGGAGGAATATCTAATGAAAAAAGTGGCTGTAATTTTAGCGGGTTGCGGTGTTTACGATGGCGCAGAAATCAATGAAGCAGTATTAACTTTGCTACACATAGCCAAAGCAGGTGCACGCTATCAATGTTTTGCTCCTGACATTGAGCAACTGCATACCATTAACCACTTAACCGGTGAAGAGATGACGCCAAATCGTAATGTTTTAGTGGAAGCAGCACGTATTGCGCGTGGCGAAATAAAAGCTATCACAGAACTAAACGTGAATGAATTTGACGCACTCATCATACCCGGCGGCTTTGGTGCGGCAAAAAACTTATCTGACTTTGCTGTAAAAGGCGCAGATGCTCAAGTACAAGATGATGTACTCCATGCGTGTACTGCGTTTGTTAAAGCAAATAAAGCAGCGGGATATATGTGTATTGCACCTGCCATGCTGCCACTTATTTATGGCCAAGGCGTAAAAACAACCATTGGTAACGACCAAGATACCGCAGCGGCTATTCAACAACTAGGCGGCGATCACCAGTGCTGTGCCGTTGACGACATTGTTGTAGATGAACAACATAAAGTGGTTACAACCCCTGCATATATGCTTGCGCAAAGCATTTTAGAGGCTGATGCTGGGATTGAAAAATTAGTCAGTAAAGTATTAGAACTGGCATAATAACACTGTAGCGATTCAGCACATAAAGCTGATTTTTATTGCGCTGGAGCAAAAAATGGCTTTTTTTATCAAGAAAAAGCCTTTCAGATCATTTTATAAATTGTGGCTTAGCGTTATAATCGTTCTAATTTCCGTCAGATATCGTGATTGATCACGTTCAAATCGAAGTGAGCAAGGCAAAATGAAAAAACTATCAGCTGCATTATTACTGCTAGCAACAACGGCATACGCACAAGCGTATGACAACTCTTTGACTGAAGACGCAATTAAGAAGCGTCTAGCGCCAATTGGTTCTGTATATCTAGAAGGTGATAAAGCTGCTGCGGCTGCTGAACCTACTGGTCCTCGTTCTGGCGAGCAGGTGTATCAAGCATCATGTTTCGCTTGTCACGGTACTGGCGCATTAGGCGCACCTAAATCAGCTGATGATTGGGCTCCTCGTATCGCTAAAGGCAAAGACACTTTACTTAATCACGCCTTAAATGGTTTCAATGCAATGCCTCCTAAAGGTACGTGTATGGACTGTTCTGATGAAGAAATCAGTGCTGCTATCGACTTTATGACAAGCAAATAACAGTTATAAACACATAATACGAAGGGCTTAATTTATTAGGCCCTTTTTTTATGCCTGAAACACACACGAAAATAATAATTTAGTACTAGTAACATTGTCTATATAACCCCTTAATTAGCCTATCTGCTACTTGACGATCTACGAAAAAAGTGGAACTATAAAGAACAATATTTAAACAATAATAAAAACTGGTTCTAAATCATTGGAAGATTCAGCAACACACATTGATAAGCTAGTCCGTAGAAATGCTCGCTTAAAATCGCTTATACAAAAATATAAGCAATCTCATCACTTGCAACATGCTCTATTACAGTTATCAGAGCAAGCAAGCACTGTTGCCGAATTAACCCTTCTTTACCCCGCTATTCACGATATATTGCAAAGTTTTATCCCAAGTAAAAGCTTTTACGTTGTGCTGCACAACCCTGTGAACGATCTTTTAGAACTGTCGTATTTTGCAGACGAAAAAGATGGGCTTTCTGTGCCCTTAAAATACGATCAACACTTCAAAGAGGGGTTAACTGGTCATGTATTCAAACATGGTAAAACCAGCTACTTCACTAAAGAACAAACCCAACAAGCTGTTGAAAAGGGTCAATTTAAAGCTTTAGGGACCCCCGCAGAGCACTGGGTTGGCGTACCGGTCTATCGTGATAAAACCATCATTGGCGTGATGGTGGCGCAGAGCTACGATAAAGCGCAAAGCTATTCTGAGCAGCAAATTGAACTGTTAGAAGTGATGTCACTTTACCTTGCAACTGCTATAGAACGCGTTAAAAAGCGCGAACTTCTTGAGTCCGAAGTCAAAATTCGCACCCGCGCACTAACGCAAAGTAACCAGGCACTCAATGAAGAAATATTACACCGAAAAAAAGCATTAGAACGACAGCAAATACTGTTTAAGATCTCTGAGCTTGCAACACTGAGTGAAAATCTAGAAGACGTATATCAGCATGTACACAAAATAATAAAAACTATAACGTACGCAGATAACTTATATATTGCGCTGTATGACCAACAATCTCACTGGCTAAGCTTTCCTTACTGCGTTGATGAATACAGCGATAATGCCGAACCTCGGCCATTTGCTAAAGGCTACAGTGAGTTGGTACTGAGTACCGAAAAATGCCAAGTGATTGATGCAAAGCGCGCGAAAAGCCTCATAAAACTGGGTGTCATTGAGAGGCCTAGAGATATTCCGCCCGAAGAATCTGCCACCAGCTGGTTAGGAGCGCCACTAAAGACATCACAAGGGGTAATTGGCTTAATTGTTTGCCAAGCATATAACAATAAACATGAATTTAGCCAAGATGATTGTGAACTCATCACCTTCGTTTCACACCAAATCGCCAATGTAATCCAAGCCCATTTAGCTAACCAAGAACTTAAGCAAAGCCACCAAAAGCTTGAACATCGCGTTGCTGAAAAGACCAAAGAATTGCGCCAAGCCAATATGCACTTACAAATGCAAATGGAAGAGCGTAAAAAAATTGAACAACAGTTATATCACGATGCACATCATGACTCGCTCACCAGCTTACCGAATCGAAGCTTGTTCTTAACACAGCTTGAAAAAACGCTGCAGCATTATCAACGCTATCCAGAGCAACAATTTGCAGTGCTGTTTATCGACTTAGATAAATTTAAAGATATTAACGATCAATTAGGTCACCAAGCTGGGGATCAGTTTTTAATTAGTGTCGCAGAATCATTTTCTCACTGTATTCGAGAACATGATTTACTTGCACGATTAGGCGGCGATGAGTTTGTTGTTTTGCTCACCCATTTAACAGAGCCGCAGCAAGCAGAAGATGTTGCAAAACGCATTATTGAAATCATGAAGAAACCTTTCTGCATGAAAGGTCAATGTATTCAAAGCGGTGCAAGTATAGGGATTACCTACTCAAAAACGAGTTACAAGCACACCGATGAGATTATTCGTGATGCTGATGCGGCCATGTATTATGCTAAAAACGCAGGGCGCAACCGCTTTGAGTGTTTTCATCCTTTACTCAATGCGACGACCTCACAGCATGAAGCTGAGAATATGCATCACCTTGATGATTTACCAATGCATTTTAGAAGCTCAGAAATCATTACGCTTGACGAGTCAGCACATGCTGAGTCGCTATTAGAGGCGTTTGGAGAACACCCTGTACTTGGCAGTACCAGCTTTGAAGTACTCAAGAAGTTTGCCACTGATCGTATTCAGCATTTCGAAGTTGAGCTGAGTTTACTCAAACAAGCTTTTTCATTAGCCGCCCAAGCAAAGTTACAAAAGGTGTTATTTCCATGCTCAGGATTAGTGCTTGAACGCATTAACTTTAAAGCGCTATGTCACCTTCTCAAAGCGCATGATGCTAAAAAGATATGTTTATTATTTAATGAACAAGAAATTCGTTATGCATCGGCTGTACAAATAGAAAACCTAAAAAGTCTTGTGGCACAAGGATTCTCGATAGGTTTGAATGAGTTTGCAAAAGATCGCTGTGAATTGAACTTACTGACCGAATTTAAGTTCGATTACTTATTATTAAGCTCAACTTTCAGTAAGCGTGTGCTACAACAAGAAAACTATCATTTACAGCTTCAAGGTGTACTGGCTATTACCCATATTCAAAATATCCAAGTCATAGCCAAAGGCCCATCGATTTTTAACTACCGTACCCTGTTAGATAAACACGGCTTATCGCTGTTTATTGGCAAACAGCATGCACTTGCGCCCTTCAATAAAGAGACGACAAGCACACACTCGACAATACCACTTGATATAAATATTTAAACATGTGCATTGAGCATAACGGCGTTACTTTTTAAGCATAGCACGCAAGTTAGCAACACGTGCTTGACCTTTCTCCATTCGCTCTGCTTGAGAAGAAGGCGGTTTCTTTGCTTCAAAGGCCAAATCATCCTGTGGTAACTCCTGCACAAAACGACTCAGCTCTGTATCCGATGTTTCACCAAACTGACGGCGCAGCTTAGCGTATGTCATAACCAACTCTTGCTGGGCTCGTGTGATACCTACGTAAGCAAGACGACGTTCTTCTTCAACGTTATCTTCGTCGATGCTCACTTGATGAGGTAATAACCCTTCTTCCATTCCCACCATAAATACATACGGGTATTCCAAGCCTTTTGAGGCATGCAAAGTCAAAAGCTGTACCGCATCAGATTCATCTTCTTCTTCATTGCGCTCAAGCATATCGCGCAGCGTTAACTTGCTCACCACTTCTGCTAAATTCAACGGGGGGTTATCGGCATCACCGGTCAGCATATCGGTGATCCAACGATATAACTCCGACACATTCTTCATACGCATTTCTGCGGCTTTTGCGCTAGGCGATGACTCGTAAAGATACGCTTCGTAATTAATTTGCCTGACCAGCTCTTTTACCGCTTCGAGCGTGTCACCCCGCACTGCATTATCAGACAGTTCAACCACCCAACGAGCAAACCCTGCTAACGCATTAAAGCCCCGCCCTTTTAAACGATGCGCAAGCTCAGGCTCAAAGCAGGCAGCAAATAAACTAATGTGCTTTTCGTTGGCAAGTGTGCCTAATTTTTCGAGAGTGACGGTACCTATTTCTCGTCGTGGGGTATTCACGATACGTAAAAATGCATTGTCGTCGTCTTGATTAACCAACAAGCGTAAATACGCCATGATATCTTTAATTTCTGAACGTGAGAAAAACGACATTCCGCCACTAATTTTATATGGAATACGGTTACTCATCAGCGCTTTTTCGAATACACGCGCTTGGTGATTCCCCCGATATAAAATGGCGTAATCTTTATAGCTGGTCCGCTTCATGAACTTATGCGAAATGATCTCTGCAACAACGCGTTCAGATTCATGCTCTTCGTCACGACAGCCAATGACTTTAATCGGTTCACCATAACCTAGTTCACTGAACAGTTTTTTATCAAACTCATGCGGATTATTAGCAATAAGAATATTGGCTGCTTTAAGAATACGCCCTGCACTTCGGTAGTTTTGTTCAAGTTTAATTAAACGCAAACCCGGAAAGTCTTTACTCAATAACACCAGATTTTGTGGTTTAGCACCACGCCACGAATAAATTGATTGGTCATCATCTCCCACCACCGTAAAGCGAGCACGTTCACCCACTAATAACTTAACCAATTGATACTGGCTCGTATTCGTATCTTGATACTCATCCACCAGCAAATAACGAAAACGCTGTTGCCAACGCTCACGTGCTGTCGCATTTTGTCCCAGTAGCAAGGTGGGGATCATGATCAGATCATCAAAATCGAGGGCATTATAAGCTCGTAGTTGATTTTGATAGCGGGCATACAACTGGGCAAACAGTGCTTTTTGTGGCTCACGCGCTTCACGAATCGCCCGTTCGGGTAAAATAAGCTCGTTCTTCCAACTGCCTATCCGCATTTTTAACAGGTTTAATAAGTCTTTGTCTTTTTTTAGTTCGTCTTCTGTAAGCTCGGTTAATAATTGATTGGTATCTTGATCATCAAACAATGAGAATCCTGGCTTAAAGCCTAATGTGGTTAATTCTTTTTTGATGATCTCAAGACCTAAGGTATGAAATGTCGAAACCCATAACCCTTTAGACTCTTGCTTACCAAGCGTTTGTGCAACACGCTCGCGCATCTCTTTTGCCGCTTTATTAGTAAAGGTAACGGCTGCTATGTTACGTGCTTGATACTCACACTTTTGCACCAAGTAAGCGATTTTGTTGGTAATTACACGCGTTTTACCTGAGCCTGCGCCAGCTAATACCAAACACGGTCCACTGATATACTTTACCGCTTCATCTTGTTTTGGGTTGAGTTTCATAAGCCCCTAAGAAATTATCCAAAGACAGAACCGGCAATTTTACCGTAATCACTACACTACGCCTAGCCAATAAGGTAAGATTGTTTTTTTACGTGACTCAAGGGACGAAGATGATCAACCCAGCAAAACTTGAAGAAATCGCAAAGCAAATCACTGATAACATGCCACAAGGCGTGAAAAACCTTGCCGACACCATTGAAGGTAAAACGAAGCAAGCTATCCAAAACAAACTTGCTGAGATGGACTTTGTAAGCCGTGATGAGTTTGATATTCAAAGCCAAGTACTTATTCGAACTCGTGAAAAACTCACGGAGCTAGAAGAAAAGGTTGCCTTACTTGAACAGCAACTTGCTAGCAAACAAGACGAACAATAAAAAAGGTGAGCTACTTAGCTCACCTTTTTTCTATCCATTTAAGTCTTAACTTTTCTCTGCAATACGTTCGAAAACACGTTTTACCGCAGTACCGTATGTCTCTGTGGCTTCTTCTGCACAGGTCACCACGGATTCAAGGTCATTTAAATGACCATTTGCTAAACCATACACCCAACCATGAATCGTAAGTTCTTGGCCTTTCGCCCACGCATCTTGCACGATATTCGTACGGCACACGTTACGTACTTGCTCAATTACATTGAGTTCAATCAGGCTGTTTAAACGTTCTTTTTCTGGTAATGCGTTTAACTGTTCGATGTGTTTTTCTTTTACATCACCAACATGACGTAGCCAGTTATCAATTAAGCCAAAGCGTGCTTCATTTAAAACCGCTTGAACACCCCCACAGCCATAGTGTCCAACGACCATAATGTGCTTAACTTTAAGTACTTCAACCGCGTACTGCATGACTGATAAACAGTTATGGTCAGTATGCACAACCACATTTGCAACGTTACGGTGTACAAATAACTCACCCGGTAATAAATCAACTATCTCATTAGCGGGTACACGTGAGTCCGAACAGCCAATCCACAAGTACTCGGGATTTTGTTGCATTGATAGAATTTTAAAAAACTCAGGATCACTTTCACTCGTACGCGCAGCCCAACGTCTATTATTTTCGAATAAATTTTTTAACTTTCTCATTGCGCCTCTTTACGATTTTTAATAATTAGCTTGGATCAAGATATTCCTTGGTGTGAGCTGTTTTTCACAAAACGTACTTACTGATACCTGATAGCCTTGTTGTTGCAAATATAAAGCACGATCGAGCACGAGCCAAACTTCAATTGCTCTTCTGAACACATGTCGGATGAGTTCAATGCGTTCTGTGACCCTTTTACGCTGCTTACCTATCTCTAAAAATGCATTGTAATCAATATCATCTGGTATATGTAGTGACTTTTTATCAGCTGCCCACAAACAAAATGACCTAAATGAATCAGAAAATACCGCTTTATTCACGGAAGGCACACTCACATAGTGCTGAACACCGGTAATTGATTTACGTAATGCATCAAAACCAAGTCGCCACTCGACTTCTGTTTTTCTCACTTTATCAACCCGACTTGGTGCGGTCACGGTTTCTTGCAAGGCCAGCTTTAAATCGCGATGGGTTAGCGTCAATTGACTATGCTGTGCATGCTCACTCATTGCTTGGTAGGCATCGTCGGTAAATAAGTGATAACAACAGGGTGAAAAGCTTATCTGCTGGGTTTTGGCCCGACTTGCCTGCTGCATAAATGTTTGGTGTAAACGACCACATGCATGTAAAGCGACGGCATGTTGCTCTGTTTTAAAAAATGCATCGGTGTTATCCGTTAATACATTCGCTTGTGAAAACTGCATGGCTAATTGTTGCTGCTTAGCACTATGAGCTCCCTGCTCACACAGGTGCTCTTGTAGTTCAATACTGTGTACCGAGGGTGCGCCACTAAATGCCAGCATCCGCCCTAAGTGTCCTTTGCCTGCACACCACTCTAAAACAGGGTGTTGCTGTGAATTTTGGCTGATCGCTGCAACAAAATCTTGTAACTGCTCAAACTTGCGTCCTTTGATGCCATTACTGATCCAAAATGGAAACTCATTCCTTGGCAACTTTGTTGTGGGCAGTTCGCATAAGGCATTAAGTTCATCAACACCGTCTATAGCATCGCAAAAGTATTGATATAAAGCATGCTGGTCGGCATCAAGTTCACTCACTTGGCTGTCATCAATCGCCCATAATAAAGACGTTAATTCAGGCCATGGAATATCATCAAAGTCAAATGCCGTGCATTGCCAGTATTGGCGAGTTGAATAAAGCAGTGTATCTAAAGCAGCAAAGTGCTGGGCAAGTGTCATAACTACAAAAACGACAAAAAATAAAAGTGAGTATAACAGTTTTTAAGAGGTTTAACGCCTTCCATTGCTTATTAGACCAATGTACAAAGGAACACATGCAATGCTCAATATTATCGCTAAAATAAGCATCCAAGATAACTCTATGCCCTCGCTTTGCTGTTGATCATACATAAACCCTGAAAATGCATGATCAAATTCGTCTTGATCGATGTTGTAAAGGTCAGCGATAAGTCGCCATTTAGCCATCGACATGCCCCCCAACTTGCTGCCCGGTGGCTGAATATAGTTAGCGAGTACATCGGCTTCATAAGCAAGTTCCTGCATACTTTTGTGCGGGGCATAATCACGCTGAGTGACATTAATACTCTCATTCATATTATGCAGTGCATAACGCCATCCCTTTAAACTTGCTTGATAAAAACGCTCAACTATATCCGGTTTATTTTTAAGCATAGCCTGCGAGGTATATAAAATATCGCCATACACATTCAGGCCAAATTTTTGTGGACAAATTAATCGGTGCCCAACACCACGCAGTGTTAAAGTATACGGCTCATTAGTTACATACACTTGCACGGCATCAAGTTCGCCAGCTAACCACTGCTCTATTCCGCCTTTTTGGCTTGCAGCCATTAAACTTTGATAATCAAGCCCCGCCCTTTGCAGCATGACTAACAACTCTGCGTTTTCAAGTGAGCTAATTTTACTGAGTTTTTTACCCGCAAAATCACGCGGCTGGAAAATATCAGAGTTATTTTTAACCATCCAACAATAGGGGGAGAACTGCAGCATAGCCGCTAAGGCAACCACGGGGGCACCTTGCACACGTTGTTGCAAAATACCAGAATGCGTAATAGCAAAGTCGGCTTGACCATTTAACACCTGATCAAACGTGTTAGGGTTGTTAGGATCTGCGGGTAAAATAGTGACATCAAGTCCAGCGTCTTTATAAAAGCCTTTTTTTGCTGCCATGTAATAGCCAGCGAACTGGAATTGATGAGTCCATTTTAGTTGCAAGGTCACCTTGTCAGAGCCATTGGCACTTATGCTTAGCATTAAACAGAGTAACCCTAAGTAATAACGCATTCCTCGCACGCATCATCCTTGCTTTACAATCGTGCAATAACTATAGGAAAAATATGCAAAAAATCAAGGCTCCTCGATGGAGCCCAGTTTATTGATTGGCAGCTTTAGCTTCACTCAACTTTTGACCTTGAGTCGTTAAAAATTGCGTGAAACATGGATTATTGGTTTCATCCTGAACATTATAACCAAGACGATTTAAATGCTCGTTAAATACGTCGTAATCACTCGGTTCGATAGCAAATGCAGCAAGTACATTACCTACAGAGCCACCATGATTGCGATAATGGAATAACGTAATATTCCAGTTACTGCCTAACGTATCTAAAAATCGCGCTAATGCACCTGGGTATTCAGGAAATTCAAAACGTAATAATCGCTCATGTAATTGCGCTGGGGCTTTTCCACCCACCATATAACGAATGTGTAATTTAGCCAATTCGTTATCTGACAGGTCACAAAATGTATAGCCATTCTCAGTGAGTACCGCTTTTAATTCATCTAGCTCTTGCTGACCTTGGCGAAGTGCAATACCCACAAATATTTGTGCTTCACCCGGTCCTGCATAACGGTAATTAAACTCTGTAATAGCTCGGCCACCTAACGAAGCGCAAAATTGCTTAAAGCTGCCTTTTTCTTCTTTGATGGTGACGGCGAGTAATGCTTCGTTCTTTTCACCCAACGCAGTGCGCTCAGCAACGTAGCGTAAACGGTCAAAATTTAAATTCGCGCCCGATAAAATAGCAGCAACATTTAAGCCTTTTACACCGCTTTGCTGACACCATTTTTTCAAACCCGCTGTCGATAAGGCCCCTGAAGGCTCAGCAATTGCACGGGTAGAAACAAAGATATCCTGCATAGCAGCACAAATCTCATCGCCACTCACGGTCACAACTTCATCACAAAACTTTTGTGCTAAGCGGAACGTTTCGGTGCCGATTATTTTTACCGCTACGCCATCAGCAAAACTACCAACGCGGTCAAGCTCCACAGGTTTCCCCGCCTCTAATGCTGCTTTTAAACACGCACTTTCATCCGCTTCAACACCAATTACTTTGATATCAGGTCGCAATGATTTTATGTACACAGCCATTCCCGCCAACAAGCCACCACCGCCAACAGGAATAAAAACGGCATCAAGGTCGTTTAGCTGCTGCATCAGTTCTCGCGCAACTGTGCCTTGACCAATAATGACATCGGGGTCATCAAAAGGAGGCACAAATACGCCATTGCGCTGCTCTGTTAGCGCTAACGCGTGGGCTTTTGCTGCATCAAAGTGATGACCATGTAATACAACCTCACCACCTAGCGCGCGCACTGCACTCACTTTAATTTCGGGTGTGGTTACCGGCATAACAATTGTCGCTTTGTGCCCTAAAAACGATGCACTTAACGCGACGCCTTGAGCATGGTTGCCAGCCGATGCAGTGACCACATCAGAGCCCTTTGGCAACTTACTCAACTTATGGAATGCACCGCGCAATTTAAACGAATAAACCGGTTGTTGGTCTTCACGCTTCAACCACACATGATTACCGAGCCTTGCGCTAAGTTCGGCCATTTCACTGACCTCAGTAACCTTTGCAAGCGGCTCCATATTTGCTTGGATGATAGCGCGAAAATAATCGAGCTCCTGTGAAACCATGATTAACTTAACTCCTCAAGCTTAGCTAAATCACGGACCGCCCCTTTGTCTGCACTGGTTGCCAATAATGCATACGCTTTTAGTGCCGATGATACATAACGCTCACGATCGCGTGGTTTAAAGGCCTCTTTACCACGTGCTAATTGCTTTTGCTTACGTGCTTCAAGCTCTTCATCGCTCAGGGCTAAGGTGATTTCGCGGGTGGCGATATCAATAATAATTTTATCGCCGTTCTCTACATACGCAATTGCTCCCCCGCTGGCAGCCTCAGGCGAGACATGACCAATCGATAAACCAGAGGTACCACCCGAAAAACGGCCATCAGTGATCAATGCACATTTTTCACCTAAACCTACCGATTTTAAGTAGCTGGTCGGGTACAACATCTCTTGCATACCTGGGCCCCCTTTTGGCCCTTCATAGCGGATCACCACAACATCACCCGCTTTTACTTCACCATTTAATATACCTTCAACTGAATCATCCTGTGATTCGTAAACCACTGCTGGGCCTTCAAAATGCAGCATTTCTTCAACAACACCGGCACTTTTAACAATACAACCATCCAGCGCTAAATTTCCCGACAGCACCGCTAAGCCACCATCTTGACGAAACGCATTTTCAACACTGCGAATACAGCCATTTTCACGATCGTTATCCAGTTCAGGCCAACGACATTCTTGGCTCATCGCCTTCGTGGTGCGGATACCCGCTGGGCCTGCTTTATAGAACTTTTGCGCAACGGCATTGTTTGGATCTGTGGCATTCCACTTCTCAACTAACTCCGCCATCGTCATCCCAGCAACGTGATCCACAGACAAATCAACTAAACCCGCTTTACCTAGCTCACGGATAATTGCCATCATGCCACCAGCGCGGTGCACGTCTTCAATGTGATATTTGCTTGTGGCAGGTGCAACTTTACATAAAAAAGGCGTTTTGCGTGAAAGCTCATCAATATGCGACATATCAAAATCGACACCCGCTTCTTGGGCTGCGGCTAATAAATGTAACACCGTGTTTGATGAGCCACCCATTGCAATATCCACCACCATTGCATTCATAAAAGCGGTGCGATTGGCGATGGCACGTGGTAATACGTCGGCATTATCTTTTTGATAATACTCACGGCATAAATCAACGATGCGTGCGCCTGCTTCAACATATAACTGTTTACGGTCTTTATGAGTGGCAAGTGTTGTGCCGTTACCAGGCAATGCCAAACCAATTGCTTCTAATAAGCAGTTCATTGAGTTAGCCGTAAACATCCCCGAACATGAACCACACGTTGGGCACGCTGAGCGCTCTACTTTGTCTGAGTCTTCGTCGCTGACTGAGCTATCGGCACCTTTCACCATGGCATCAACTAAGTCGAGTTTAATGTCGATATCAGCAAGGCGGGTTTTACCTGCTTCCATCGGTCCACCTGACACAAAGATAACCGGAATATTTAAGCGTAATGCAGCCAGCATCATACCTGGGGTGATTTTGTCGCAGTTAGAAATACAGATCATCGCATCGGCACAATGCGCGTTAACCATGTACTCTACTGAGTCAGCAATCAGATCGCGAGAAGGTAGCGAATACAGCATACCGCCGTGGCCCATCGCAATCCCATCATCAATCGCAATGGTATTAAATTCTTTTGGTACACCACCCGCTTCAGTAATCGTTTCGGCCATTAACTCACTGAGTTGATTTAAATGAACATGCCCTGGAACAAACTGCGTGTATGAATTCACAACAGCGATAATTGGCTTACCGAAGTCCTTATCTGTCATTCCTGTTGCACGCCACAATGCACGTGCGCCTGCGCGTTTACGACCTTCTGTTGTTGTTGCACTTCGTAATTTAGCCATAGTTACCTCTGTTGTTGCAGTGGAGTGCCACTGACTTCCTCATTCCTAGTTTATTTCTTACTAAAGCATAGTCTGTGCTGCTCTAGTTACCTGTTGAATTTGTCTGTGATTAAATTGCTTGCTGTTGCAGCTGACTCTCAAGCGTCACATGCTTTACATCGACCAATTTATTTAACTGCGACGTTAATAAATGAATGGGTTTATCGCTAACCACTGTCATAGTCACTCTGAATGCATCTTCTGCCATTTCTAAGTTCATTTTTGTTAGATCAAAACCGCGATGACGGGCAACGCGTAAAAAGCGCTCAACAGCGACACTTTGATTTTTGAGTGCAATCGTTAGGGTGTGTTTCATTTTACAGTCTCCGTCATCATCTCATCATTGGCTGCACCGGGTGGTACAAGCGGCCATACATTTTCTTTGTCATCGATACACACATGTAAAATGTAAGGACCTTGACTATTCACAAGTGCATCAATCGCCGTGTCAACTTCATCCGCTCTTGTCACGGTTTGACCTGGGATACCAAACACTGCAGCGAGTTGTACAAAATCAGGGTTATCTGAAAGATTGGTCTCAGAATAACGCCCCTCGAAAAATAACTGCTGCCATTGACGTACCATGCCTAAACGCTGGTTATCTAAGATAAGTATTTTTACTGGTAAATTATTACGGCGAATTGTCGCCAGCTCTTGAATGTTCATCATGATTGAGCCATCACCCGAGACCGTAATAACAAAATCGTTTGGGCGTGCCACTTGTGCACCTATTGCCGCAGGCAAACCAAAGCCCATCGTACCCGCCCCGCCACTGCTTAAATGATTGCTGGGGTGCGAAAACTTCATATGCTGTGCAACCCACATTTGATGCTGGCCCACATCACAGCACACCACACCGGTATTCGGCATTTTTTGGCTCAGTTGATTTAGCAGGTAAGGCGCAAATACTTTTTCACCCGGGTAGTCATAACGCCACGCATGCTCTTTCATCATACTTTCAATATGCAAAAGCCACTCATCTGGGGCTACAAAGCAATCGAGTTGCGGTAGAGACGTTTTTAAGTCAGCGACGAGAGACGCTTTTACAGGCTTTCGTTTACCGATTTCTGCTGCATCGATATCCAAATGAATAACTTTAGCTTTGGCGGCAAACTTACTTAGGTTGCCCGTTACTCGGTCATCAAAGCGCGCACCAATACACACTAAAACATCGCATTCTTGTACTGCTAAATTAGCCGCTTTGCCACCGTGCATACCTAGCATGCCAAGGTCGTACTCGTAATCAGGTAACACACTCCCCAACGCTTTTAACGTTGTTACCGCTGGCATGTGGGTTTTTTCTAAAAACTGCATAAGCTCGTTTTGTGCATCTGCGGCTTGTACACCGCCCCCCACATAGGCAACGGGTCGTTGTGCTTCACTTAATATTTGATTCGCAATGGCAACTTGGTTGGGGTCAAGTTTTGGCAACGTATCTTCTGCCGCTAACCAAGGATGGAATGGCACCTGTGCCATTTGAATGTCTTTAGGAATATCGACTAACACAGGACCAGGACGCCCTGTTTGCGCTAGGTGGATGGCTTCTTGCAGTATTTCAGCTAAATCTTCAGGGCGTTCAACCATGTAGCTGTGCTTTGTACAAGACAACGACATACCGAGTACATCAATCTCTTGGAATGCATCTGAGCCAATCGCTGCGGTAGGCACTTGCCCCGTTATCGCCAGTAATGGCACCGAATCCATCATCGCGTCAGCCAATGCCGTGATAAGGTTGGTCGCACCTGGGCCTGACGTTGCAAAACACACTCCCAACTTACCCGTACTACGTGCAAAACCTACAGCGGCAAAGCCAGCGCCTTGTTCATGACGGGTCAAATAATGTTTGACGGGCGCGCCATACAAAGCGTCGTAAATAGGCATAATGGCACCACCCGGGTAACCAAAGACATCCTTTACGCCATGTTTGGCTAATAAATCGATTGTTAACTCTGCGCCTGTCATCTTAAATCCTCATTCCTCAGTGACATTGTGTATTTTTTGCGGTTAAAACAAAAAGCCCCCCGGACTGTTAAGTGCGGGGGGCTTTTTTAATGCTTCACTTTTCTCTAAGCACTAAGTAGCCCCCGCGGTAATAATAATCACCACGACGTTAATTAGGATTAGAGATAGTTTATTTGTAAGCATTTACTGATACCAAATTCGTGTCATTTGTTGCGGAAATCTAGCCATCCCGCTGCCTTTTTCTATTAGTACCGCGCCCAGCCCTTCAAGTCAACATAAAAATCAATTCAAAAAACATCACAAAAAACGAAATTAAAGAAATAAATATCTAAAATTAACTATATTTAAGATTAAAAATTCACACATAGCTAGCTATTGAAATTTCATACCTCGTTATAACCAATTAAATGATTGATTAATTTTTAGCTTTCATAGGTAATTTTTTTCGGGTTGTTCTCATTTTATTAAACCTCTCTGTGAAAATTAGTTTAGTATTGAAAACAACAACAGCATGAAAAGGAAAGTTATGAAATTCATACAGCGTATTAATGCCCTGTTTTTTGTTCTACTACTACTGGGCTTTAGTCAGCAAGTATTTGCTGAACCAGGACTTTGGAAAGTAGAGAAAAACGGCATTGCCTCATATTTATTCGGCACGGTGCATGTCGGTGATAAAAGTATGCAAGGACTGCCAAGCAAAGTAACCAATGCACTTGATAAGACCGATAAAGTCATCGTTGAAGTCGATATCAGTGCGATATCTCCTGTCGATATGCAACGTCGTTCATTGCCTTTTATGATGCTAAAAGACGGCAAAACATTACAGTCAGAACTCTCTGAAGCTAACTATGCCAAACTGCAAAAATACTTTGCAGATAAGTCCATAGATATTGCTATGTTTAAAAACTTAGCACCGTGGGCCGTCATGATAACCATGATGCAAATGGAGTTTCAAAAAGTGGGGTTTTCTGACCAATACGGAATTGACAAGCAAGTCCTTGCTTACGCTAAAGACCATAAAATTTCAGTGGGTGAGCTTGAAACGCTAGAGCGACAAATGGAAATGTTTGAACACTTAGCAATCATGAATGATAAAATGATTGAAGAAACTTTCGCGCAACTCGCCGATGCCGACACCTATTTCTTTGGTTTAATAAACGCGTGGAAGTCGGGTGATATGGAAACACTCACTCAGTTTTATAACGAAAGTTTTGATGACTCACAGTATGGTGAACTCAGTGAACAAGTGATGCTAATTGATCGCAACAACAACTGGGTTGAGCAATTATCTAAGCGTATCGGTAAAGAAAAGCTATTTATAGCAGTCGGGGCACTGCATTTGCCTGAGCAGCACGGTTTACTTAAACAGCTAGCCGATAAAGGCTTTACGGTGACACGCATTTAAATCAATTGCATGTCCAAAAAGCGCCTAAGGCGCTTTTTTTATGTCATTTTCCATCTCTAAATAATGCGCTATTCCAGCAATGTGATCGCTTGCATGGTGATTAACATAAATCACGGTACTGGTTTTTGCGCTGCAAATTTTTTCGATTAATAATAAAACCCGCTGTCTGTTTGCCTCATCAAGTCCTAAACATGGCTCATCGAGAATGAGTAAGTTAGGATGCTTAACCATCGCGCGGGCAATCAACAACAGGCGTTGATCACCAAATGACAACTGAGTAAATGAACTATTTTGTTTATCACTTAAGCCAAGTAGTGCTAGCCAATTTTTAGCTATAGCCAGCTGTTTATCACTCGCTTTTTGATAAAGGCCAATACTGTCATAAAAACCAGAAATAATCGTATTCAACGCCGAAGTACCCACACGGTAGTCCATGTGTAACGCATTAGAAATATAACCAATATGCTGCTTTATTTGCCAAATACTTTCGCCACTCCCCCGCTGATAACCAAATACCTTGATGTCGTTGTTATAACACTGTGGGTTATCGCCAGTAATGAGGTTTAATAGGCAGGTTTTACCAGAACCGTTTTTGCCGGTTAATTGCCAATGCTCGCCTTGATTAATTTGCCAATTAAGCTTTTCAAAAATAGCTTTTCCGCCAAAGCTGACCGACGCATTCGTGAGTTTAACCAGGATAGGGTCAATGAGCGGTGGCGCTTGATGGTCACTATCAGCCTCTGGTATCTCTAAATCGGTGTATGTTAGATGCAATAGTTTAAGTAAATCATCTCGCTGTTCAGCACTTGGCTGCGCTAATTGATGAGTAACTTTACCGTCTTTTATAAACGCATAATGATCAACACAGTCTGGAATCTCAGATAATCGATTAAGCACAAAAACCATCGTCGTTGTTTCACTTAACTTTGCTAACTGATGGTTCAATTCAGTCATCGCTGCTACATCTAAGCCATCAAAGGGCTCATCAAGTACCAATAGCTCAGGCTGACCTATTAACGCTTGGATCAGCATTAATTTACGTGTTTCACCGGTCGATAAATCACGAAACGCTTTATGTAGTTTACTTTCAAAATCAAAGGTCTCTAATAGCTGATTGAGCAGCTGATTATCGATTTGTTGAGGGCTTCGACCTGCTAAAATGAGGTCGCTGACACGACTGAATGAAGACACCCCTTCAATAATATCGTCCTGATCTTTGTTTAATTCTTCTGCAAGTAATTGCTTTTGTCTATCTGGCGATACCAGCGCGACGCGCTCAAAACTATTTGTGTACTGGCCTTGTTCGATAGTAGCAAACCCAGCGATAACAGCCGCTATTGCCGACTTTCCGGCACCATTTGCACCTAGTAACACCCAGTGCTGCGATGCTGATACTGTCATGCTTAAATTGTCTACACAATATACATCATTGCCCTGCCCTTTTAGGCTGGCTTTAACATTAACCAACTGCGTTTGTTGCACTTTGAACCCTCATTCCACGTTATGTTTAGTTCGACGTTACCGCATTCAATAAAAAATTAAAAACCGTTTAAACCTTTTTTAATCACCGCTGCGACTAAGGTATAAAAGGTCATTAACAGGAACATACAATGAAAAAATTACTGGGTGTAGCAGCGGTGGGCTTAATACTGACAACCTCACAAGCAATGGCAAAAGATTCACGTGAACTCAATCACACGTTTGCGATTAATAATGCCAGTCAGCTTGATATCGACTTTCCGGTGGGCAGCTTAGAAGTACAAAGCTATGACGGCAGCGAAGTACACGTCACCATTCGTATTGAGCCAAAAAATGACAAAGGCTGGTTTGGCTCAGAGATTGACTTGTCAGACATCGAACTGAACCACTCTCAACGCGCTAATCTATTAAGTTTGAAATTAGATAACGATGACATTCAACAAAATTGGTTAGTTAAAATGCCAAAATCAATGGCGATTGATGTTGAATTAGGTGTGGGTGACATTGAGATTAATGAACTGAGCAATTCGGTTGAGATTGAACTGGGTGTCGGTGCAGTGCGGATCGATAGTGCACTTGATGACTACAAACGCATTGAATTAGAGTCAGGTGTTGGTGATACCAAAATTCGTGGCTTAAAAAATGAGGCTAACACGCACCGTAAAGTGGTGAGCTCACAGTCAAGTTACCAAGACAACGGTCAGTACAACATTGACGTAGAAGTCGGCGTTGGTGACATAAAAGTTAGACACTAACTCTTCATTTTAAACAACTTATCCCTGTTTGCCCTCTGTGAATAATGCGCCGAGGGCTTTTTGCACTGACTCGACTGAAATCGGCTTATACACATGCATATCGGCGCCTAAGTCATAAATTCGTTGCAAGTCCTCATTCGAGGTGTTGGCTGTTACGGCAAGTATCGGCGTTAATAGCGATTGTTCATTGCGGATAATATCTGTTGCCTTAAAACCATCCATAACTGGCATGTTTAAATCCATAAATATCACATCGTATTTTTTTTCAGCTGTCATACTTGTCGCAATTAAGCCATTACTCGCAATGTCATAACTAAAGTCAAACTGACTAATAATACGCCCTAAAATTGTGGCATTGAGAGGATTATCTTCAACTATTAAGCAATGCAGGTTTGTTGGTAGCTGCATTGGCATTTCAGATTTGGGGGCATTTTCGAGATCCAAATGAATAACGACTTTAACCCCATGAGGCTGAACGTTTTGAAACTCAATCTTGCCATTCAGTGCTTTTACAATATGCATAACCCGTAACAGGCCTGTTTTTAAGCCCTGAAAATGCTGTTCGCTATCATGCTCAAAGTCAAGCAGCTCAGCAGGAGGATGCTCAAAACCGGTGCCATTATCTTGCACTTCCAGAATTACCTGTTTGTGACCTTTGCAAATCGCATTCACGGCAATTCGACCTTGTTTAGGGGTGAACTTAACCGCATTATTGATAAGCTCAGAAAGCACTTGTTGTAGCCTTGCGTGATCAGTCACCACGTCTTTGTCTAATGCCTCAGACATATTCACACTGAGCGTAATATTTTTATCGTTACACGCGTACTTATAAGGCGCAATAGCTTGATTCAAGGTGGTTAGTAAGTTGCTTGAATGTGGCTTTAGCTGCCAGTCGCCTGATGATAGCTGTTGTAAATCGAGTAGCTCATCGAGCATAGCTACCAAACGGTTAACGCAGTATATGGCTTGTTGCTTCGTCAGTTGTTGATTATCGCTAATATCAAGCGCTTCTATCGACGAGGTAAGACCTTGCAAGGGGGTTCTGAACTCATGACTTGTTCGCGCAATAAACCGCTCTTTATTTTTATTAACCCGCTCTGCATACTCTTTTTGTTGTTGGTATTTCTGAATGGTATTTGCAATCAGCTTTTCCATTGGTTTAAAAATAAAAATAAGCTCTATGATTAACAACACAATAGCAGCAAGCCAAAACACCACCTCAAGTACCGAGATAATCGTGACTTTATACACCGATTCTTGCTCGAGTAATTTTACCGCTTGATCTAACTTAGTTAGCAGCGCCTCTAATTGTTCGCTCACAAAAATAGAACTGTCTATATTGCTGGAGTTAGTGCGACTATTTAATAACTGCTGAGCCTGACTTATGTAGCGCTTAACATGCGCATCAAGTTGGTTTGGAGGAGAAAAGTAATGCGCTTCGAGTGCAGAGTTTAAATGAATAAATTCGCCATTTTCTTGTTCAAGTAAAAACTGATGTCCTGACACAAATTGTTCTACAGCCTGCTGTAACAACCTACGATGTTGCTCTTTTAGACGCTCTGAATCCTGATAGATCAAGGCATTTCCATGCAGCGCTATTTTTTGTGAAAGCATCCGCTGCTTACCGGCAATGTTGATCACCTTCGCATCCCCTTTTTGCACATAAAAAAGAGTCTGCATTAGGGCAGCAGAGATGGTTATCAAAATAGCAATGGCTGATAACCCCCACCGATATCGTTGTCGGATATCCTTAACTAGCTTCAACATGTATTACTCATTTATTTTTAAGCATAATTGTAGTTCACATTTCACAATAAAGCCCACTCTAGGTGGGCTTTAAACTATCGGTTAACACTATCAATTACTTTATCTATTTTCGAGCCGATTATAATCAAATAGCCCAAACTCAACACCGCGATATTGCTTGGCAACGTGGTGCAAAATATCACTGTATTGCCAAAACTGCGGGTGCGTTCGACGAATGGAAAACTCACTTTTCAAGTCTCTGTACGCTGCTTCATCAGTGACTTTAGCAAGGCCTGATGCGAACGCATTAACTTGCTCAGTATTGTGTAAGTACCAAATCGCTTCGGGGTAGTCACCAATAAAACCAGGCACAATCGTCACGGTATCTTCATCATAGGCACGCTGACCTTCTTCGTTCAATAAGCTCGAAATATTATAATGAGCATTATGGTGAATAATGGTGTATGCCTTATGCGCATCCGCCCCCTCTTTCACTAACACAAATGAAATTTGTGGCAATAAGTTAATCGCTTTTACCGGTAACTCATTAATCTGCGAGAGAGGCTCTGGCACTTGCGTGTAATCATAACGCGTACTCAATATAGGCTTTAACTTTGCTTTAAGGATGTTGAATAACTCTGCCTGTGGGTCTGTGGTTTTATATTCAATGCCCGATGGCTGACTAAAGGACAGTTCATCTTCAAAAAAGCTCGTGAGACTTGGCGGTGATTTACGATACCATTGGGCTTTGATTTCTTCTCGTTTGTTCTCTGGCAGTAACGCTAAGTAATTGCCCTCACCCTCTAAGCGTAAAAAGTCCATGTATAAACGCGTTAATAATTGATGGCCTATATTGCCATACACATCAAAGCCAGCCACCAGCAAGTAGTGAATGCGCTCAAACAAAGCATAATCAAGCACCCATGCAGTTTTAGGCTGTTGGCCTATCCAGCCTTTAACCACGGTTGCACTATCAAAATGACGAAAAACGGTGAGTGCCGCATTTTGATTATGACCATCGCCACGCCACAGTAAATCGGTGGTTAAGTGCTGGCCATTGGCGAACATTTTGTTGGCCAAAGCCACTTTAGCAGAGAGATACTTATTTTGACTCTTTGAGTATTTCACCCAGCTTGAAATAGGCAGTGCGTTACTTTCTTCTTCAGCGGGCAATGCCAGTGCATCTTCATGCTGTAATAACAGTTCACCCACCTTAGGGGTTGCTGCCATTTCAGGTTTTGCAAAGGCAACCCAAAATTGATCGTTAATAACATTAAGGGCTATTTGACCACGACATACAGGGCCTTTAATAAACCCCATAATGATCAGTTCAGCTTCATCAAGCATAAACTGATAACGAGAATTTACCGGGATGGCCGCAAATGCTTTAAATGGATTTGAAGCAACATCCGGTTTATAGCTTGGCAGCTTATCAACCTGATACTCTGTTTCGATGAATTGAGCGTGCAAACGCGCAAGTTTTTCATCATTAAGAGCAAGCGGCAGGTGTGTTTTTGCCAAAATAGTTGAACGGTCATGCATCAAACGATAATAAACCCGAGATACCTTGGGATCTTCGTAAGGACGACGCGTACTAATCACTTTAACGTCTTGGCCCGGTGGGGTTGATGAGCGAACGAGTTTAAAGTAGCTGTGTTTATCTCCCTGTTCGGGGAAATAAATATGGGCTAAATACCAGTGCTCATAAATATACCGAGCTGCAAGTTGATGCTTTAAACCCTCTTGGTTTAAAAACGCTTCCCAGCGCTCAACTTGTTTAAGTACGTTTTTTTCTGGCGGCTCAATATGTGCCAGATAGCCCCCTTGCTTTAACCATTTTGCTAAACGCTGAAATTCTTCACTTGAAATACCCGGCAAACCATATGGCATCCCACTGTGCGGGTTGTCCTTTGCAAACGCATCGAACTCATTCATGGTTGTACATGTTTGCTCACGATCGAGACTAAAATCAAACTCATCACCTAAGATTGCTTGTGTCGGAAGCGGGCTACTTTGTTTAAGCACTAACGCATTGTAAAGGACACTGGCAGCCAAATTCGCCTCTTCAGTTTGCACACGCTCATTAAGCACCGGTGTAAAACCTTTTTCTCGCCACTCAGTGGTATCGAGTGCGTCAAACAGCAATCGGCTAGGCTCTTGGGCCAGCAAGCGCGTTCCATCGTAAACACGTTCTTTACTGAGGCCTCTGTCGATGCCCTCAACCGAGGATAACTTCAATTGACACGGCGCATCATAACAGCCATGACACACCACACAGCGACTATCAAGCACTGGCTTTACATCTGCCAGAAACTCAGCACCTTGTGGGGTTGATGCTGCAACAACACGCTGTTGAGGTTGCTCTTTACCAAATAGCTCATCATAGTGCGCTGCCCCTAAATAAGCGCAACCACTTAATAAGATTAAGCCTAATAGTGTCGTGAAGGTTTTTTTCATCCTTCTTCCTCGCTATCCTCTAGGTCATCACCTAAGTCAAAGGTTGGCATCATATCGACTTGAGGCGATACAAAACTGCTGTCGCCCTCAGCGCTGAGCATTGCACTTAATAGTGGCCCACGAACAAGGGTTAGCTGAGCATGGTGCTCACCCTTTATCAGTGACTGATATTGTTCAGCCAATGCTTCGAGTCGATAATCAGTTAAGGCAATAGCCACACTACTATCAACAGCAGGGTTCTGGCAAAGCTGAGTAAGGAGATTTTCATCTAATGTGACGTGTAAAAGTAAATCAGGCGACTCAATGTCACGACTATTGAGATGCTCATCGAAATAAAAAAGGGGAAGGGTTAAATCGCTATTTTGCTCTAGTTCCATGTGCTGTTCTCTACATCAATATGGCTGTCATTGTAGAAGTATAGCAAACAAAAAGAGCAAAAATTAGCGAAAGTTATCAGCAGTTAACCGCTTTTTTATTGCTAACTGCTTTACTGTTAATGACTTATTTTCTCACTCTTTACCAAGGTAAGGTTTCACCATTTGAGTGCCAAAAACCACCACTATTATCAAGGTTTAGCTCATCGATGCGCTTTATTAAACGTTCAGCGGCTGTCTCTGGGCTGATATCACCTGCAAAATTTACCATCTCTGTTTGTACAAACCCGGGATGAAATAGCCCAACGGCTATCTGCTTATCTTTAAGCTCATGAGCCAAACTCACTCCCGCAGCATTGAGTGCGGCTTTTGACATACGATAGCCTATATAACCTCCCGAGCCGTTATCAGCGATTGAGCCCATTCGTGATGTAATCATCGCTACTTTGGCATCAATCCCTAAGTTTTGTAATAACGCGTGAGTAATACGAACAGGCGCGATGGCATTAACACTTATTTGCTTTTCAATTGCAGCAAAATCCATCTCATCGAGGGTTTCGTTATGAAAAATACCCGCGTTGTTGATCAAAATATCTATTTTGTCGCCATGAAGATGATTGGCAAGTGTTGTTACATCGTCTGGATTAGCGACATCAATATCACTGATTATTTTCACATCGAGCGCTTTTAGCTCTTCACTTGGCGTGCGAACAACCGCCGTAACACGGTTTCCTAGCGTTAAATAGTGCTTACAGAAATTAAGACCAATACCTTTATTGGCACCCGTTACAACCACATGTTTTGTCATTCGTCTGCTCCTTCGTTAGCGTATACCCTATACCTTGGGACTGATAACAAAAAACCAAGGGCTGGTGCTTATTGAACTGTGTACTTTAAATGATAAATCGCACAGCCATAGACGTGCTGTAAGGGTGTGCCGCTTTAATACATTCAGCGGCAACGTTTAGCAAGGCATGTTAATGATGGTGCTGATGCTCACTTTGCAATTGATTACCTTGCGCATCATAAAAACCAGTCGCGCCATGCTCTACAAACCCTAAATTAATCATCTTGGCTAAAAAGGGGTCGCTTTCATTGTCACCAATGTCGGCATAATCTGTCGTTTGAAAGTTATCCCACTTAGCAAATTGTGCTGTTACCGCGTCTTTATTGTGCTCAACCGTAGTTAAAGCAACTGTGCGACTATAAGAAGGCGATGAAATACGCATTTCTTTAACCAGCTGCTGATTAGCAAGCCACGTTAACTCTATTTTTGTCTCTGCTTGCTGGTATTGATAATGTTCAGTCAGCTCACAACCTTCGCCTGCACTGTTTTTTAAAGTCATTTTTTCGAGCAGTGCATTACTTACCAACTGATATTTGGCACTCCAATCCTGTTCGCCCTGAACCTCAGAAGGCTGATATTCAATACCACGCTGTGCGTGTTGAAAGTATCGGATTGGTCGCATTTGCTGATTACGTAACTGTTGCCACAACTCGACAAATTGTGGGTTTTGCTTAGCCACTTGATGAGGCGTACGCCAAAGCGTAAAGGCGTTTTCTGTGTGCTGTTTGTTAGCAACAGTATCGGTTGTGACAGTATAGTTTGCTTTCGCATAACCGGTGTTTGTATCGCACTGACCTGCAACAGCAAGTGGGCTAAGTAATGAAGCAATTAATATCGCAGCTTTCACGGGAGTCTCTTTTCTTTTAAAGGTGTTGTATTCGATGTAAGGAGAGCCCCTAAGGGCTCTCTGCTAACATTTATTGGGCTAATTTAGCATCAGCTTGTTTCACAAGGTCAGCGGCATAATCCATCACATGGAAAATAAGGCTTTGCTCATTCGTACCAGTAACTAAATGGGCTCCTGGGCCTACTGCATACACACCAACATCTTCTGCTGCATGTGTTTCAGAGCTAAGCGGTACCACCGCTTCTTGATGGAAACCCGGTGTAGTTGTATCAACATCGGTGAGATCAACACGCCCAGTCACGGGTGCAAAGTTATAGCCCGCATCCGCATCAGTTTCATCACCTAAGTCACGAAAGCCACCGCCATTAGTGTATCCTACAGTAGTGTATGGCATATTATCCGCTGCGAGTGATGGCTCATCACTCCCCACAGGCACGACTTTACCTAAAATTGGGTTACCACGTTTTGGATAACCTGCAATCGTGAACACATGGCTGTGGTCAGCCGTAACAATGATCAAAGTATCTTCAATGCTGGTTTTATCCAATGCAACTTGAACAGCCTTTGAAAGCTCACCCGTATCACTTAATGCGTTGTACGCATTGCCCGCATGGTGAGCATGGTCAATACGACCCGCTTCAACGGTTAAGAAGAAACCTTTGTCATTGTTATCAAGCACGTCAATTGCTTTTGCGGTCATTTCAGATAATGAAGGCTCACCAGCAATATCGTTAGCGCGATCGGCTTCATACTGCATATGTGATTCATTGAATAAACCAAATAAACGCTCAGTTGTGTCTGCATTCACAGCATTAAAACTTGCTTGGTCCATAACATATTGACCCGCTGGGTATTTCGCTTTCCACTCAGCAGTTAGGTCGCGACCATCCGTACGGTCACCTTCAACACTGCTTACAGCGTCCGCAGAGTTAAACGCGGCATCTTTAGGTAAGAAGTGACGACGACCACCGCCCAACACGACTTCTAAGCCATCAACATCTAATCCCGCATAACGTGCTTCAAGGTTTGCTTCGAAGTTAACGAGTTGCGAGGCGATATCTTCACATCCCGCAGCGACAGCCGCTTCTGGCATATCAGATACATCTTCCCAGTTACGGTCAGCCGATTTTGCATAGGTGGCAGCAGGTGTGGCGTGTGTGATTCGCGCTGTTGATACAATCCCGGTCGATTTGCCTGCCATTTCAGCAAGCTCTGTTGCTGTTACCAGCTCATTACCCGCAACCGTCGCACAGTTACCACGTTCGATATCTTCATCAACGCCGATAACACCTGCATCTGTTTTAACACCAGATGCCATTGCTGTCATCGTACCCGCAGAATCCGGCGTTTGTGCGTCAACGTTGTATGTTTTTGCAAAACCAGAAAACGGCATCGCTTCAAAACTCAGTTGATGCTCTTCGCCCAGCTTGCCTTCAAGCTGACCCGCCATAATGCGTGCCGCTGTCACGGTAGAAATCCCCATACCATCACCCACAAATAGAATAACGTTTTTCGCTTTCCCTGACTCTTTAGCAACCCCAGCGATGCTCTCTTCGCTTGCCGCCATCTTAACTTTTGCGGCTTTAAACCAATCATTGCTTGTCAGTGGCGCAAGCTGCTGTGCGGTCAGTGATGTGGCTGGGTCATTACACGCAACCGTTGTCTCTGTGATTTCTGCTGAGTCTAGCTCACCATTGCGGTTTGTATCTTCACCCGATACGGTTTCTGTACCACCATTCACACACTGCTCAGACCCGACAGCTAAGGTGTTTTCAACTGTGATTGTTTCAATTGGGCCTTTGTCATCATCATCAGAACAACCCGCTAATGCCACTACTACAGCAAGAGAAATTAAATTTAGTTTTTTCATTGTCATCGCCATTATTCTTCAATTAGTTCTAGAGCTTGATTTATGATGTGGAAAATTACATTTTGCTCCACAACGCCTTGCGCTAACTGCGCACCTGGACCTTTTGCATGCAATGAAATGTCTTCGCCCGCATGCGTCTCAGAACTTAATGGCACAGTGGCTTCTTGGTGGTAACCTGGGGTCGTTGTATCAACACCCGTTAAGTCAACACGGCCAGCAAATGCAGCGTCGTTATATGACGCATCTGCATCAGTCTCATCGCCTAAATCACGAAAGCCTAAACCATTTGCATACCCGACTGTTGTATACGGCATACCGTCTGCAGCTAGAGTCGGCACTTCTTTACCAACGGCAACCACTTGACCCAGTATTGGATTACCGCGTTTTGGGTAACCCGCAATGGTAAATACATGACTGTGATCTGCGGTGACTAAAATAAGCGTTTCTTCTGGGTTAGTGTTTTCAACAGCCGCTTGCACTGCTTTTGCAAATTCAACGGTGTCGTTTAATGCGTTGTAAGCATTTCCCGCATGGTGAGCATGGTCAATACGTCCTGACTCAACCGTTAAGAAAAATCCTTTATCATTATTTTTAAGAATGTCGATAGCTTTAGAGGTCATTTGTGATAATGAAGGCTCGCCCGCAATATCGTTACTACGGTCTGCTTCATACTGCATGTGTGACTCATTAAATAGTGCAAACACGCGTTTTGTATCTGCATTTAGTGAATCGAAACCAGCTTGATCCGTGACATACTGACCCTCTGGATAGAGTGTTTTCCATTCTGCAGTTAGGTCTCGCTCGTCTGTGCGGTCCCCTTCGACTTCACTAACAGCATCAGCTGAATTGAATGCCGCATCTTTCGGTAAAAAGTGACGACGACCACCGCCCATCACAACCTCTAAACCATCCACGTCAGTACCGACAAAACGTGACTCTAAGTTCTTCTCAAAGTTAACAAGTTGAGATGCAATATCTTCACAACCAGCTTCAACGGCATCAGCCGGCATATCAGAAATATCTTCCCAGTTACGATCCGCCGATTTTGCATAAGTTGCAGCAGGTGTCGCGTGTGTGATTCGTGCTGTTGATATTACCCCCGTTGCTAAGCCTTTAATTTCAGCCAGTTCAGTCGCGGTGATTAATTCATTGCCAGCAACTGTCGCACACTTGCCACGCTCAATATTTTCATTAACACCAATCACGCCAACGTCGGTCTTAACTCCCGAGATAATCGCCGTCATCGTCCCCGCTGAATCAGGAGTTTGTGCATCCACGTTGTAAGTCTTAATTTGCGCAGAGTAAGGGAACTCTTCAAAACTTAAAAAACCTTCTTCGCCAGACTTACCGCTCATTTGACCTGCCATGATGCGTGATGCAGTAAGTGTCGACACCCCCATACCATCACCCACAAATAAGATCACATTCTTCGCTTTAAATGCCTGTTCTGACTGAGCTACCTGTTCTTTCTTGATTAATTTAGCTTCAGCGGCACTGTACCACTCATTTTGTTTTTGACTATCTGGTAACACACCGGCATTTGCCGTCGCTGACAATGCCAACGTAAAGCCAATTGCTGAGGCAATTTTATTCATTTTCATCGTTACGTTCCGTTAGTACGTTATTTTAAGAATTGTATGCGACTAATTAAGCTGCACATGGATAATTAGCGAGCTTATGGTAGGAAGTATTTATGACTGAATAAGTGACTTTTAATGACGAAAATATTAAACAACTGATTAACAGCCAAAAAAAAGAAGCACTGTTTTAAGGTGGTTAATAATGGCGAGTAGCGAGTAGCGAGTAGCGAGTAGCGAGTAGCGAGTAGCGAGTAGCGAGTAGCGAGTAGCGAGTAGCGAGTAGCGAGTAGCGAGTAGCGAGTAGCGAGAACAAAATAAAGCCACGTTAACCTCAAGCAAACTTTTTGATGTTTAATCACACCAGTAAGTAACCCCCGCTCGGTAACTGACTTCTAATATCTAACTTCTAATATCTAATCTCTATTTTCTCATCCATAAAAAAACCCGAGACTAAGCTCGGGTTTTTCTTGAATGCTTAATGCATCACTATAGTTGATTACTCAACGATAGTTGCAACAACACCAGCACCAACTGTACGGCCACCTTCACGGATAGCGAAGCGTAAACCTTCGTCCATCGCGATTGGAGCGATTAGCTCTACAGTCATCTTGATGTTATCACCAGGCATTACCATTTCAACGCCGTCTGGTAACTGTACGTCACCTGTTACGTCAGTTGTACGGAAGTAGAACTGTGGACGGTAACCTTTGAAGAATGG
>NZ_JAJJZF010000014.1:0-111183 GCF_020966275.1 Pseudoalteromonas sp. MB41
CTCGCTTACAACTTAATACGCATAATCATGCTTGATGCAACTAAAGAAGAAGATATCTTGCCTACTCAATTAAGCTTTAGCCAATCTATGCGGCAGGTAATCGCTTTCTTCATGTTTACGCCAATACATAGTGCAAGTAAGTTACCTGTTCATTATGATGAGTTACTGAAAACACTTAGGTTGTTTATCTTACCCGATAGGCTACCAGACAGGCATTATCCAAGGGTGATAAGAAGGAAACCAAATAAGTATCCTTACAAAAGAAAATGCCAGTCAGCTCTTAACTGACTGGCATTACGAGCAGAGCCCGGCATTTTCATGTTTTATTTTGCGTAAATAATTACTCGCGAATTTGACCTTCGCCGTTCACTAGGTATTTTTCTGTCGTGAGTGACTCTAAGCCCATTGGGCCATAAGCATGCAGCTTGGTTGTTGCAATACCAATCTCTGCACCTAAACCTAATTGCGAGCCGTCAGAAAAACGAGACGATGCATTAACCATAACCACTGAAGCATCTACACTACGTTGGAATAACTGCGCAGCAGCTTGGTCTTTTGTACAGATCACTTCTGTGTGGTTAGAACCGAATTTAGCAATGTGGTCAATCGCACCCGCGAAATCAGGAACAACTTTAATCGCGATTTCTAAATCGAGGTACTCTTCACCAAACTCATCGTCGGCCAGTACAGTCGCGTTGTCAAAATACGCTGCGGCTTTTGCGTCTGCATTCACTTTTACGCCTTCTTGACGCAGTACCACTGCACATAAGTTTAAAAACTCATCAGCGATATCTTGGTGAACGACTAAACCTTCAAGTGCATTACACACGCCTGTACGCTGCGTTTTACCGTTAAGTAATAGATTAATAGCCACATTTAAGTCGGCGTCTTTATCTACATAAAGATGACATACGCCTTTAAAATGCTGAATAACAGGAATCGTACTATTTTCTGTTACAAAGTTAATTAGGCCTTCACCACCGCGTGGAATGATTAAATCAATGGTGTCACGTTGCTGCATCAGCTCCATGAGTAAACCGCGGTCTGGGTCTGGAATCACCGAAATTAACGCTGTTGGCAGGCCATGCTTTTCTAATACTTTGTGCATCACACTGGCAATCGCTTGCGAGCTTTTAAGCGCTTCTTTACCACCGCGTAATATGACACCGTTACCTGATTTGAAACACAATGCACCCGCATCCGCTGTTACATTAGGACGCGCTTCGTAAATCATACACACCACACCTAAAGGCACACGCATTTTACTGATCTTAATGCCATTCGGGCGCTCAGTAATTTCACGTAGTTGACCCACAGGATCGTCAAGGCTAACAATTACCTCAATCCCTTCAGCCATGGCTTCGATACGCTCATCATTTAACGTTAAGCGATCAATCATTGCCCCAGGGAGATTATTATCACGCGCCGCAGCTAAATCGCTTTCATTTTCTTTGATAATGAACGCTTTACTTTCACGAAGTGCCTGTGCCATCTCAGTTAAAACCTGATTTTTAGTGGCTGTATCCAGTAAGGCTAGCTGGGTAGCAGCGTGTGCTGCTTGGCTCGAAATATCCGTAATTAAACTCATGACTTCTCCAATAATGCGATATCTTTCTCTGATACAACGGGGCCAATTGAATCCTGCATTTTCTCGCTAAATTCACTTTGCTCGTTGTCAGCTATAAAACTTAATAAACAGCTACTGTAATTCGCTGTTGCTTTTGCTAGACGCGTACCATCGTCACTGCGTACTAAAATAGTATCGCCTACGCCAAATTCTCCGTGTACCGCAAGAATTTCATCACTGCGAATACACCCATTTTCTCGGTTTGATGATTCATTAATTGAACCTTCAACCACAACTTCACCTTGCTCATTGGCAGTGTGGGTCATCCAATGCACCGCTTCTTGCATTGGTTTTTCGTATGGGGTGAAAATAGTGCCTGGATTATCACCTGCTAATAAACGGTTAAATGTTTCTTCTTTAAACCCGTTTAAAATATAGGTGGTGATACCATGTGAAGTCGCTTTTTCTGCTGCTTCTATTTTCGTTTTCATACCGCCAGTACCTACAGCACTGGTTGCACACCCAGCCATAGCATAAATTGATTCATCAATGCTTTCGATTTCAGGTAATAAGACAGCGTCCTCATGTAAATTAGGGTTCTTGTCATATAAACCATCGACATCTGAGAAAATCATCAAGGCATCCGCATCTGCCGCAGCCGCAACCATGGCCGATAAGTTATCGTTATCACCTACTTTTAAATCGTCGGTTGTTACCGTGTCATTTTCATTAATGATGGGCAATACACCGTGCTCAAGTAAAGTAAATACTGTTTCTCTAATACTTGTATAGCGTTCACGGTCTCGCAAATCACCATGCGTTAATAAAATTTGCGCCGATGGGAAATCAAAAAAGCGATCCCACATGGCCATCATTTCTGTTTGGCCAGCCGCTGCCATTGCTTTTTTCATCGTCACAGAGCGTTGCTCTTGCTCTGGGAATAAATGCGAACCAGCAGCCACCGAACCTGACGATACTAAAATAACTTCGATACCTTGCGCTCGACAACGAACGATGAACTGTGCAATGGTCAGTAAATAACGAGAACGACACCCATCTTGATCAGGTGCGATTAAGGCGCTACCAACTTTTAGTACTATACGTTGCCATTTAAACTTTTGCATAACTGTTCAACTTTCCATTTTACTATCTGTTCAGTGTCAAAATGCCACTGATTAAAAGACTCACGTTTAGCCGAGCTAAACGCACTGATCATAATTAATCTGTCAAACCACTTATCTGAGCACACAGCTAAGCCACGCAAGTAATGCGATTAGATATAGCACAACTTTTATTCAGTCAGTAGACCAAACGGTTATAAACCATAAGTTGTTATAAAAAGATAAGTGTTGTTTATGTATCGCTGTAAAAAGCTGTGTGCGGCTTTTATTAATAACAACATACATAGAGCCTATACAGTCTGGTACACCAACAGATAGGGTGTAGACTGTATGACCGAGATTTAGCTGCCACGATGGGAACTAAACATTGACCAGACAATGAACTTATATTCTATTCAACACGTAATAAATACACACTGAATAGGGCCAAGCTCATTTCTATTTAATTAGAAAACAAAGTGTAAAATACACACTTAGCTCGCCAAACAATTGATTAAATAGAGCTTGAGCTCTAAGTAGAAAGGGTTTTCGTTACCAATCATTTAGATATCAAATTGTTTGAACACGAAATATAATACGGTAAACATAGGGGTAAGATCAAGTCTGAAAAGCAATCATACCTTTTATACTTACCATAACCTTGAAAAATAGAGCTCAAATAACAAACAGTTAAGACCTAGCATTTATCACTTAATGATTTTTTATCAACTTTTAAAGATTTTGTTGTCGAAAGCAGCCCAAAAAGTAGTAATAACGACTAAAATCGTATGTGAAGCAACAAGTTTGCTTGTGTCTATGACGGTGAGTAGGCTTTAATAGGTAAGCAATTTTATTTAAAAGTTAACGACTGTTTATCGTTTTCAAACGCGATTACCTATCTCGTTGGTGTTTTTAAATAGTAGTAACTAAAGGATACTTTATTCTATGTCAGCAATTTATATAGCAGGGATCGCCTTGTGCTCTGTGTTAGCACAGTGGATAGCCTGGGCGTTTCGTGTACCCGCTATTTTATTTTTACTACTAACGGGTTTATTACTTGGCCCATTTAGCGGCATTTTAAACCCCGATGCCTTACTCGGCGACTTGCTTTTCCCTGTCGTGTCATTGAGTGTTGCAGTGATCCTTTTTGAAGGCTCCTTAACGCTTCATTTTCGAGAGTTAAAAGGCATAGGCAAAGTTGTTCGAAACCTATGCTCCATCGGTATGATCACCACCTGTTTAATTATAAGCCTCAGTGCCTATTGGATTTTAGAACTAAACTGGCGCGTTGCAGCAGTTCTGGGGGCAGTATTAGTGGTTACCGGCCCGACGGTTATTGCCCCTTTATTAAACTCAATGCGGCCTACGCAAGATATCGACCGCATATTACGCTGGGAAGGTATTGTTATTGACCCCATTGGTGCCTTGTTTGCAGTGCTGGTATTTGAAGCCGTTATGCTTGTTGGTCAGGGCGAAGTACTCAGCCACACGATCATTGCTTTATTCAAGACCCTAGGCGTTGGTTTAACAATCGGTGTCGTCGCTGGCTGGTTAACAACCCTACTTATTCGCCGAGAGTGGTTACCGTTCGAACTACATAAGTTTGGCATACTAGCCTTAGTGCTCATTAGTTTCACGGTTTCTAACCACTTAAGCCATGAATCAGGACTACTTGCTGTTACCGTCTTTGGTATATGGCTTGCTAATCAGGACGACTTAGAAATAGACTCTGTGCTTGAATTTAAAGAAGACCTGTCGATGATTCTCATTTCATCCCTGTTCATCTTACTGGCTGCACGTTTACAGCTTTCCGACTTAATGATGCTGCACAGCGACGTGTTTATCTTTTTAGCCATTGTTTTATTTGTGGCGCGCCCTGCGTGTATCGCAATTTCGACGTTTAAAAGTGATTTACCCTTAAAATCTCGTCTCGTCTTATCGTGGATAGCCCCACGCGGTATTGTCGCGGCGGCAGTAGGCTCTGTGTTTGCCCTAAGCATGGTCGAAGCCGGTATCGCGGATGCAGAAAAAATAGTGCCACTTATCTTCACAGTCATTATCGTCACTGTGGTTTTACAGAGTTTAACGGCAACGCCTTTAGCTAAATTATTAAAAGTACGTCAGCCGTCACCTAATACGATTCTTATCATAGGTGCAAACCATGTTGCACGTGCTATCGCCTGTGGTTTAAAAGAACAAAACATTCCTGTTCATTTATCTGACCCCGCGTGGGAAAACTGTCGCATGGCGCGCATGGATGGTTTACCCTGTTATTACGGTAACCCGCAATCAGAACATGCTGAGCGTTACTTACCCCTAACCACAATTAGAAACGTGTTGGCACTGTCGCCAAACCGTCATCATAATGCCTTGGGCGTACAGTATTTTTCTCACCTATTGGATGAAAAAAATGTATTTTCACTGCGCTCATCAACCAACCACGCTAAAGCGAATAAAGACAGTGCGACGTTCTTATCACGACAAATTTTATTTGGTGATAACGGGGCCTATGCTCGTTTAAGTAGCTTAATCGCGAAAGGGGGTAAAGTGAGTGCAACGCGTATTTCTGACGAGTTTAGCTGGGAGCAGTACCAAGAAGTCAACAGTGAAGCAATTCCATTGTTTATTCTAAATGGTGAAAAAGATGATGACGATGATTCACCTATACGTCTTCGCCCTTTCACCACCCACATGGAAAAAACACCTCAAGTTGGTGAACGAGTCGTGGCACTACAGCCTCCTAAACTTTCTGTTTTAAAAGATCCGAATAACGGTAAAAATAAAGAGAAAAAAGAAGACTAATAATAACGATAAGGCCAGCATTTGCTGGCCTTTGTTTAATCAGGTAGACGGGCGCGGGCGACAACGCTGTCGGGCATTTTTTCTGCCAATTTAGCCAGTAACTGTTCTACTTTTTTATGCTGTGCTTTGTCAGCCACCATTGAGTGAAATAACCAACGGTAGGCGTCTTCATAGTCACGAGGGCTGCCATAGCCTTGATTGAATAGGTTAACCAAGCGAATTTGTGCTTTAAGGTTTCCCTGTGCCGACGCTTCTCTGAGGTAGGTGACCGCCATGGCTTTATCTTTCTGTACTAATTGGCCGACATCATAGTAACGACCAAGCTGCTCGAGTGCCGCTGCGAAACCTTGCTGTGCGGCTTGGCGCATGTAATAAACACCCAGCTCAACATTGCGGTCTACACACACCGCATACGCTAACATATCACCATACAGGAATTGATACGATGGCAACGCCATTTTATTGGCTCGCGCTTCAATATCTTGTACTAGCTGGCAATCATCAGCCTTTACCCGTGCCAAATGTGCATTTTTATTAATTAAGCCAATTAACTCGCTCTCAGTATACAAAGGGACTGCTGTAATAGGCTCTTCAGCCATGGCTTGGCTTGAAAAGAGGAATGTTAAAGGCAATAAAACACGCATCAAAATCACTTAATGAAAATCTGTCTTAGTAAATAATATACAATTTTCATTCCAGAATAAATTTTAGGCACAAAAAAAGCTGCCGAAGCAGCTTTTTTAAACATATCGTGATTATGCAAACGGGTTGCGTAATACCATTGTTTCAACACGGTCTGGACCTGTTGAGATGATATCAACTGGCACGCCAGTGATTTCTTCGATACGTTTGATGTAGTCAATCGCTGCTTTTGGCAGCTCTTCAACTGAAGTAACACCGACTGTGTTTTCAGACCAACCAGGCATCTCTTCGTATACTGGTGTTACTTTCTCGTAGCCTTCAGCAGCTAATGGTGTAACGTTCGTTACTGTGCCATCTTCTAACTGGTAACCAGTACAGATTTTCAGTGTTTCTAAACCGTCTAGTACGTCTAGTTTAGTTAAACAGAAACCTGAGATGCTGTTGATTTGTACTGCACGGCGCATAGCCACTGCATCTAACCAACCTGTACGACGTAAACGGCCCGTTGTTGCACCAAACTCATGGCCTTTCTCACCTAAGTGCTTACCTACTGGGTCTTGTTTATCTAGACCGTCGTAAAGCTCGGTAGGGAATGGACCTGAACCTACACGTGTTGTGTAAGCTTTGATGATACCTAATACGTAATCAAGGTGTAATGGACCAAAGCCCGCACCGGTAGCTACACCACCTGCAGTGGTGTTAGACGATGTTACGTATGGGTATGTACCGTGGTCGATATCAAGTAACGTACCTTGCGCACCTTCAAATAAGATGTTGTCGCCCGCTAAACGTGTTTGATCAAGAAGCTCAGTAACATCAACAACCATTGCTTTTAAGATATCAGCGATTGCCATTGCATCGTCAAATGTCTTTTGGAAGTCAACTGGTTCTACTTTGTAGTAATGCTCTAACGTGAAGTTATGGTATTCCAATACTTCTTTAAGCTTACTAGCAAACTGTTCAGGGTTGAATAAGTCACCAACACGTATACCACGACGTGCTACTTTGTCTTCATAAGCTGGACCGATACCACGACCTGTCGTACCGATTGGCTTATCGCCACGTGCTTTTTCACGGGCTAAATCTAATGCAATGTGGAAAGGTAAAATTAGCGGACATGCTTCGCTGATTAATAAGCGTTCACGTACTGGTACGCCACGCTCTTCTAGCATGCCGATTTCTTTCATTAATGCTTCTGGTGATAAAACAACACCATTACCGATCACACACTTAACATTGTCACGTAATACACCCGATGGAATAAGGTGTAAAACCGTCTTTTCACCGTTGATCACCAAAGTATGGCCTGCGTTATGACCACCTTGATAACGAACTACTAAAGATGCTTTGTCTGTAAGGAGGTCAACTACCTTACCCTTACCTTCGTCACCCCATTGGGTGCCTAGTACAACAACGTTTTTACCCATTGCAAATTCACTTAGAAAAAATTAGGACGAGATTTTACCAGAAAACGAGGTGAAAGATCACCCCGTTTAGCTTATTTTTTCTGCGGCTGAATTTTTATCATCTTATTTAATAGCACAATTACAGGCAGAACAGAGGTTTATAAAAACAGACAGTCTATGTTTTAAGCAATCTCAGAAACAAAAAAGCCCCGCAAAATAGGCGGGGCTTTTAACAGCGACAGTAAATTACTGTGCTTTAGAACCTTTCATGTAATTAAAGAAATCGCTATCCGGTGATAGAACCATCACGTCTTGCTTATCTTTAAAGGTATTTTTGTATGCTTCTAAGCTACGAACAAAGCTAAAGAATTCAGCATCTTTACTGTATGCGTTCGCGTAGATAGCTGCGGCATTCGCATCACCTTCACCGCGCACAGTACGTGCATTTCGCTCTGCATCAGCAAGCATAACGGTGACTCGGCGATCGACTTCTGCACGAATTGTTTCCGCTTTTTCCTGACCTTCAGAACGGTGCTCTTTTGCCACTGCAGTACGTTCAGCACGCATACGTTGGAAAATAGAGCTACTCACTTCTTGTGGTAAGTTAATTTGCTTAACACGCACATCAAGTACTTCGATACCTAACTCTTGCGCACTTTCTGATGCTTGTACTAATGCTTCTTCCATCAGCTCACTTCGCTCACCAGAGACAATTTCTCTGATAGTGCGCGAACCGAAGTTAGTACGCAGTCCGTTATTAACTTTTTGCTTTAGGAGTGTTTCAGCGTATTGCTTATCACCACGAGCACGCAAGTAGAAAGCGCTAAAATCGTTAATACGCCATTTTACGTACGAATCAACAATTAAGTCTTTCTTCTCGCTGGTTACAAAGCGGTCTGGTGCACCATCTAGCGTTTGAATACGTGCGTCTAAGCGACGTACTTGGCTAAAAAATGGGACTTTAAGGTGTAAACCAGGCCCATACACCACCGCGTTATCACTGTCGTCTTTTTGCACTTTGCTGAATAACAGCACAATTGCCTTTTCGCCTTCTTGCACAACAAATACTGCTGAGAACGACAATACAAGAGCAAGGGCGAGTATGACTAAACTAAAGTTTTTCATCTTGTTTATCTCCCCTCATTAAAACGGTCAGTAGCGAAACGATCACCGCTTGGATTAACAGTGCTGTTTCGTGATGTGTTTATCTTATTGCGAAGGTCCTTGATATCACTTGAGCTTGGAAGTGCAACTCGCGTTGCCGTGCCTTGCTTTTCCATGATTTTATCAAGTGGTAAATACAGCATGTTATTGCCACCTTTCACATCGACTAACACTTTAGAGCTGTTACCTAACACTTGTTCCATTGCATCAATATATAAACGCTGACGCGTGACTTCTTTTGCTGCTTGGTACTCAGGTAATAACTTTTCAAAACGTGCCACTTCACCTTGTGCTTCAAGGGTAATACGTTCGCGATACGCTTCTGCTTCTTGTGTCATACGTGTGACTTGACCACGTGCACGCGGTTCAATTTCACGGGCATATGCTTCGGCTTCACGAATAAAACGTTCTTCATCTTCTTGCGCTGCAATCGCATCATCAAAGGCATCTTTCACTTCGCCCGGCGGACGAGAGTCTTTAAAGTTCACATCGCTGACAATAATACCGAGGTTATAAGGCTCGATAATTTTGTTTAGTTCATCCCATGTTTGTTGACGAACTACCTCACGACCTGTTGTGAGTACTTGGTCCATTTTCACATGACCAATGACATAACGCAGTGCACTATCAAGTGCCTGTTGTAAGCTGTGATCAGCATCCGTTACACTAAACTTGTAAAGATGTGGGTCAATTACACGGTACTGAACTTCAAACTCAACATTAACTACGTTTTCATCTTCGGTGAGCATAAACCCTTTTGCTGATAATGAACGAACGGCTTCAATATCAACAGGAATAACACGTTCGATGAACGTCATCTTCCAACGTAAGCCAGGTTCAGCAATACGGTCAAATTGACCAAACTGTAGAACCACACCACGCTCGGCTTCTTTTACGGTGTAAATACCACTCAATGCCCATACGATGACGGCAATGATTAAAATGAAAGAAATGCCTGCGCCACCAAGTCCGCCGCCGTTGTTACCTGGTTTGTTACCACCAAATAAACCGCCAAACTTGCCGGAGAACTTACGCAGTACCTCGTCTAAATCAGGTGGGCCTTGATCTTTACCGCCTTTATTATTCCACGGATCTTTATCATTGCCATTATTACCCGGTTCATTCCAGGCCATAGCTATACTCCATTGTTATCTAAATGAATTAGGTTAAATCTATCAAATATACAGCATTTCTCATACTAAAAATGACAAATGCTGCTGATTTTTAGTTCGCCGCTACAAAAGAATCGAGGTCATGCCCCATTTCTTTTTTCAAACGATTCCATTCCGCCATAGGCAAACGTACTGACAAAAGCCAATTGCCTTGCTCATCAAATTGCTCTTCATGCACAGCATTTAAATTAAATAATGCGGCACGAATACGCCCATGTTGTGGCGGTAATTTAAGCTCATCGGCAAACATTTTTTTGGCAAGTAACTCATTAATTGCCTCAGACAACAACTCACAACCGACCCCCGTACGTGCCGAAAGCCAAACGCGAATAGGTTGCCCTTCGTCGTTTCTATCTATACGTGGCGCAACGTCATCTAGCGCATCAATTTTGTTATAAACCAATAATTGTGGCACATCGTCTGCCTCAATTTCTTTGAGTACCGATTGCACCTGCTCTATATTTTCTTTACGGCGAGGGTCTGCCACATCAATCACATGAAGCTGTAAATCGGCTTCACGCGTTTCTGTTAATGTTGCTTTAAAGGCAGCCACTAAATCATGTGGTAAGTGGCGAATAAAGCCCACCGTATCGGCCAAAATAACGGGGCCAATGTCTCCAATGTCCAACTTACGTAACGTTGGATCAAGTGTTGCAAACAGCTGATCCGCTGCATACACATCAGAATTTGTTATACGGTTAAAGAGTGTCGACTTACCCGCATTGGTATACCCAACTAATGACACCGTGGGGATTTCATTTCGAGTACGCGCACGTCGCCCCTGCTCACGCTGAACAGCGACTTTATCTAAACGGGCACGAATATTCTTAATTCTTGCACGCAGTAAGCGTCTATCTGTCTCGAGTTGAGTTTCACCCGGTCCTCGTAAACCAATCCCGCCTTTTTGTCTTTCAAGGTGGGTCCAACCACGGATCAGGCGAGTAGAAATATGGCGAAGCTGAGCCAACTCCACTTGAAGTTTACCTTCGTGGGTACGCGCTCGCTGCGCAAAAATATCCAAGATCAAACTCGTACGATCAAGTACACGACACTGGCAAACGCGCTCTAAATTGCGCTCCTGTGACGGGCTAAGTTGATGATTGAAAATGATGACATCTGCATTGTGGATTTTGACAGTTTCAGCGATTTCTTCTGCTTTTCCGGTCCCGACGAATAGTTTCGGATGTGGTGCTTGACGACTGCCTTGCACAATCGCCAAACTACTAACACCAGCAGAAGATACCAACAACTCTAATTCGTGAAGATCTTCGCGATCCCCCTCTTTAGGTAAGTCGATATGAACTAAAACTGCCTGTTCGCCGGCTTCATAACGGTCAAACAAGCATTACGCTCCTAAATTTAAAAGTTTCCAGCTTCTTGCTCTTCTGCATCATCACTTCCTTGTACACCTTGGAAGTTAACAGATCGCGCTGGAACAACGGTAGAAATAGCGTGTTTATACACCATTTGATTTACGGTGTTTTCTAGTAAAATAACAAATTGGTCAAATGACTGGATTTTACCCTGAAGTTTAATGCCATTAACCAAAAAGATTGATACTGGAATGCGCTCACGACGTAACGCATTCAAAAATGGGTCTTGTAACGACTGGCCTTTTGCCATGTTATTTTCCTTCGTTCTAGGTGTTATTATAATTAAGTAGCTGAACTCATTTAACAAAGCTAAATTTTTTTCAACTACTACTAGCTTAGCGAACTTACTACACGTTGCAAGTTTTCTTCATCACCCGTGGTTAACCAAGTAACATTTGGCCAACCTCTTAACCAAGTTAGCTGTCGCTTGGCTAACTGCCGTGTGGCTGCAATACCACGAAAGACCATTTCATCATAGTCAGTTTCGCCTGCAATGTAATCCCACATTTGTCTATAACCTACGCAACGAATTGATGGCAGATCGGGGTGTAAATCCTTACGTTTATATAGGGATGAAACTTCATTTTCAAACCCCTGGTCGAGCATTATTTTAAACCTTTTCTCAATTCGCTGATGCAATTCACTGCGATCATCAGGTGCAATCGCAAATTGATGGAAAGTATAAGGTAACTCAGGCTGCTTTTGTTTTTGCAGCTCTGTCATTGTTTTACCTGTTATACGATACACTTCGAGCGCACGATTAATGCGTTGTGAATCATTTTCACTCATTTTGCTCGCAGCATCAGGATCAATTTTAATAAGCTCTTTGTGCAAATGCGGCCAACCAAACTGCTTTGCTTCTTTTTCAAGCTCAGCACGTACTTCGGGTGATGCCTCTGGTAGCGGTGATAAGCCATCAAGTAATGATTTAAAATACATCATTGTACCGCCAACCAGTACAGGTACTTTACCTTGCTCATGAAATAGATCAATCTTTTCAATTGCATCGCGACGAAAATCTGCGACTGAATAACTCTCTGCTGGATCAATAATATCAATCAAATGATGTGGCGCTCGCGCTAATTCATCAGCATCGGGCTTAGCCGTACCAATATTCATATCTTTATATACAAGTGCGGAGTCAACACTGATAATTTCAGTGTTAAGGTGCTCGCATAATGCAATTGCCAGTTCGGTTTTCCCTGCAGCTGTTGGTCCCATTAAAAAAATGACGGGTAAGTTATTCAAGCCTGATTACCTTGCTTCGTTTAAAAACTGAGATAGTTCTATTTTAACTGCTTTTTCACGCAAACGTTGCATTGTTTGTGGATTATTTTCTAGTCGCGATATTTGTTCCAAAAAGACTTGGCTTGCAAAATACCGGGTCGGTATTTGGCTATCAAGCCAAATAAGCCAACCGTCTAATGTGCTATCAACACTCTGACAGGCACTAATAAGTCGTGCTATTGCATCACTCACATCTAATAAATACAAACAGGGCGGCAGTTTTTTCACCATCACAAAATGTTTTTCAATGACTAGGTCAAACCCTAATAACGTAAACCAAGATTGCTGCGCATTAAGCGCATTAACGTCATCATCACTCACATTAACACGCACAGGCAACAGCAATGCTTTGCCTTCAAGGTTTCCTGCTTGTTCAACCTGAGTGTGCCAGTCGAGGCTCAGTGCATGCTTAAAGTGAGCTGCAAATAACTGGTTATCTTCACAAAATACACACTGCCCCTCTTGCACATGGATAAGCTGGGTCAATGCGGGTTGTGTATCGGTTACCGCTGCAACACTGGGCTCAGGGCTAACACGGTCAAAATGTGCCGCGTGTTGCTCGCTAATTCCTTGATAAAACGCATTAACATCGTGATGAGTCGTTTTAGTTCGGGGCTCACTTGGCGCACTGCCCCCTGCTCGCGATGCCCCACCCGACGATGAATACGAAGGGTGACGCGCTGGCTGTAATGCCGACTTAGGGTAATCATACTGCTCAGAATAGCTTGTAGCAGGGCGACTCACTGGCAACGTACTTGGTTGAGTGAAATTAAGCGGCGTGTCTGCAACAGAGTCCGTGTTATTAACACCTGACTCAAAATCGACGTCATGCTGAAGCGGCACGACCACTTGTTTAATCGCTTGTAGAATAAAATCATGAACCAAGCGCCCTTGGTGAAAACGCACTTCGTGTTTGGCCGGGTGCACGTTAACGTCAACTTGGCGCGGGTCAATATCAATATAAATAACGAAGCCTGGTAGCTCCTCAGACCCTGCGACCTCTTCAAAGGCCTGACGAATTGCATGCAGAATCAACTTATCGCGCATCATGCGATTATTTACATAGGTGTACTGCGTACTGTTGCTTGACCCTACAGGTAAAACCCAACCTCGCAGCATCAGCCCCGCTTCACCAGATTGAATATGTAAAGCGTGTTCGCTAAATGCTTTACCAGCAACTTGCGCAACACGGGTAATCGCATCTTCAGGGTTTGGTTTAGCACGGTACTGACGCACGACCTTGGCATTATGCGTTAACGTAATCGACACATCGAAGCGGCTTAAAGCGATTCGCTTAATAAGCTCATCAATATGCGAAAACTCGGTTTTTTCGGTGCGTAAAAATTTACGTCGTGCTGGGGTGTTAAAAAATAAGTCTTTCACCTCAATGGTAGTGCCATCGGGGTGGGCTGTTGGCTTGACTTGCACCGCCATATCACGGCCTTCAGCAAACGCTTGCCATGCAGCCTCTTGCTCTTTTGGCTTCGAGCTCAATGTCAAACGTGATACTGAGCTGATCGAGGCCAGCGCTTCACCACGAAAACCCAGCGAACAAATATTCTCCAGATCATCGAGTGACTTTAACTTACTGGTTGCGTGGCGAGATAGTGCCAATGTGAGCTCATCTTTATTAATACCCGAGCCATTATCTCGAATCCGAATAAGCTTATGACCACCACGTTCAATATCTATTTGGATTCGCGTCGCACCGGCATCCAAACTATTTTCAACCAGCTCTTTAACGACTGACGCGGGACGCTCAACCACTTCACCCGCTGCAATTTGGTTAGCCAGTCGCGCGGGTAATATTTCTATACTCATAGTGTTCCTAACACGCTAATTGACTAGCTTTGGGGAATATCAAGCTCTTGCCCGATAAACAAAGTGTTCGATTTTAGGTTATTTACCGTTTTAAGCTTGCTCACAGATGTGCCATAACGACTCGCCAACATGCTTAGCGATTCACCCGGGCGTACCTTATGCTTGGTTGGGTATTGCGCTTTTAATTTAGCAAATAAAGAGTCATCCGGTGGATTTTGTAAGTAATAGCTTTTAATTGATTTAAAGATTGCTTTAGCTAATCGCTCTTGGTGATTGGCTGTTTTTAGTAAACGTTCTTCACGCGGATTCGAGATAAACCCTGTTTCGACCAAAATAGAGGGAATATCTGGCGATTTAAGCACTGCAAGGCTCGCTGCTTGTGGTTCTTTTTTATGTAATTTAGCCACTTTTTTCAGCTCTCTCACCACCTCTTCAGCGACGTTAAAACCCGTTTTCATTGAGTGGTCCATCGACATATCAAGCAATGCTTGCGCTAAATACTTTTCACTAGCGGTGTCTTTTAACACCCCAGCTGCACCGCCTAAAAGCTCCGAATGCTTTTCTTTATCCTCAATCCATTTACCAATTTCTGAGTTTGCACGGCGCAGCGACAACACCCACACAGAGGCTCCATTCGGTTGCGGACTGGTGAAGGCGTCAGCATGAATAGACACAAAAAAGTCTGCTTTTTTCTCGCGTGCAATATTGGTACGCGTATTCAGGTTTACAAAATAATCACTGCGGCGGATCATACGTGAAATCATCCCGCGCTCAGCATCAATCATTCGCTCCAAGCGTTTAGCGATTTGCAACGTGATGTCTTTTTCATAGGTGCCTGATGGCCCTATTGAACCGGGGTCTTCACCACCGTGCCCTGCATCAATCGCAATCACAATATCACGCTCTTGATTAAGCTCGCGCTTTTTGACACTGCTATTCGTACTCGCTATCGGCTCCGCTTTTGGTGTTTTATCAACAAGGTCAACAACTAAACGATGCTTATAAGGGTCGGTAGGTAATAATGCAAATACCACGGGCTTCGTCGCTCGGGTTAATTCAAAAACAAAGCGCACACTTTTGCTGTCTTTTGGTTTCGAATAACGCAGCTTAGAAACTATTTGGTGTTTATTTGGAATACTTGGCAGTGTATCTAACTTATCGGTGTCTTTGAGATCAATCACTAAACGCGATGGATTTTTCAGCATAAAGTAGCTGTAATCGGGTTTGTCGTTTAAATCAAACACAACCCGAGTACTGTCTGGAGAGGGCCACACACGCACGCTATTAATGGAATTTTGTGCCAGCGCAACGTCACTAACAATCAAAAGCATCCAAAAAATTAATAGTTTAAATGTACAACGACCCATTTTTGATAACACACCTTTTATTGTTATTTATTTTATTATTGCGCGCTCTTTAATTGTCTAACTATAGACTGACCACGCTCAGTTAAACTCTTTATTTCAATAGCACGTGCCTCACCTTCATAGCGTAACGTGACATCTAAATCGGGCGTAGGGATAAACTCGCCCCCTTTCTCGGGCCATTCAACCACACAAATTGCCTGTGGTGAAAAATAGTCACGAATTCCCATATACTCAAGTTCTTCAGGGTCACCTAAACGATATAAATCAAAGTGATAGACATCTGCTTTCGTTAATTGGTAAGGCTCTACTAATGTATACGTCGGACTCTTAACCTTACCTTGATGACCAAAACCTTGAACAATACCACGCGTTAAAGTCGTTTTGCCGGCTCCTAAGTCGCCGTGCAAATAAATTACCGCGCCTTGCTCCATTAACGCCGCAAGTTGCTTACCCATGTTTACCGTTGCAGCTTCATCAGCCAGTGGAAAACCAACACTGTCGGTCATTATTACCTCATGAAAAACTAAAAACACACTACTTTGTTAATCATACCAGATTATTTATGTAAGGCGAGAATCAGCCATGCCTTGAATTTGACACAAAAAAACCGGCAAAGTTGCCGGTTTGTTTTAGGTAAACATTATTATGTTTAAAGACCGAGTTTCTTCTCAAGGTAGTGGATATTAGTACCACCGTTTTGGAAGTTTTCATCTGCCAAGATTTTCTTGTGCAGTGGGGTGTTGGTCTTAATGCCGTCGATAACTAATTCGTTTAACGCATTACGTGAACGCGCAATCGCTACATCACGGTTTTCACCGTAACAGATCAACTTACCAATCATTGAATCGTAATGAGGTGGTACAGTGTAATCAGCATAAATGTGGCTGTCCCAACGAATACCTAAACCGCCAGCTGGGTGGAATCGTGTGATTTTACCCGGTGAAGGAATGAAGGTTTCAGGGTCTTCTGCGTTAATACGACACTCAATGGCGTGACCACGAATAACCACATCTTCTTGAGTGAATGATAATGGTTGACCCGCAGCAATTTTTAGCTGTTCTTTAATTAAGTCAACACCTGTTACCATCTCTGTTACAGGGTGCTCAACTTGAATACGGGTGTTCATTTCAATGAAGTAGAACTCACCGTTTTCGTATAAGAACTCAAAAGTACCTGCACCGCGATAACCGATTTCGATACATGCACGAGTACAACGATCACCGATGAACTTACGCATTTCAGCTGTAATGCCCGGTGCGGGTGCTTCTTCAACCACTTTTTGGTGACGACGTTGCATTGAACAGTCACGCTCACCAAGGTGAACAGCGTTACCTTGGCCGTCAGCTAATACTTGTACTTCGATATGACGTGGGTTTTCTAGGAATTTTTCCATGTAAACCATGCCATTACCGAAGAACTGCTTCGCTTCTTGTTGTGTTAATGCGATTGAATCTACTAATTCTTTTTCGCTACGCACAACACGCATACCACGACCACCGCCGCCGCCTGCTGCTTTAATGATTACAGGGTAACCAATGCGCTTAGCGATTTGAATATTGCGTTCATTATCAGCCGTTAATGGACCATCAGAACCTGGTACACATGGTACGCCAGCTTTACGCATTGCTTCAATTGCAGATACTTTGTCGCCCATTAGACGAATTGTGTCGCCTCTTGGACCGATAAATACAAAGCCGCTTTGCTCTACTTGATCAGCAAAGTCTGCATTCTCAGAAAGAAAACCATAACCTGGGTGAATCGCCACCGCATCCGTTACTTCTGCCGCCGCAATAATGCGCGGAATATCTAAGTAACTTTCAGACGCAGCAGGTTTACCAATACAAATTGTTTCGTCTGCCAGTAACACGTGCTTAAGATCACGGTCTGCCGTTGAGTGCACAGCAACAGTTTTGATCCCAAGCTCTTTGCAGGCGCGCAATACACGAAGTGCAATTTCACCTCGGTTTGCAATGACTACTTTATCTAACATAGAGTTGGCCTTTTGTTGCGCTATTATTCAATGATGAATAAAGGTTGATCGAATTCTACTGGCTCGCCGTTTTCAACTAAGATAGCTTTTACTGTGCCCGCTTTGTCTGATTCGATTTGGTTCATCATTTTCATTGCTTCAACGATACACAGTGTATCGCCAACATTTACTTTTGAACCTACTTCTACGTACGGCGCTGCTTCTGGTGATGCTGCTGAGTAGAAAGAACCTACCATTGGTGATTTAACTTGATGACCGGTTGGTGCTGCTGGTGCTGCTTCTGCCGCTGGTGCTTCAGCCACTGGAGCAGGTGCTGCTGCCGGCGCTGGTGCCGCAAAATGTTGAGGTGCATAATGCATTGCAGGACCTGCACTCATATTATTACGGTTAATGCGTACTGATTCTTCACCTTCAGTGATTTCTAATTCAGCAATACCAGATTCTTCTACTAGTTCGATAAGTTTTTTGATCTTGCGAATATCCATTAAACGACCCGCCTGTTAGTTTATTTAAAATTAATGTGTGTTTTGCAACCGATTAACCGCAGCTTCAAGTGCTACTTTATAACCCATTGCTCCTAATCCAACGATAACGCCTTGTGCCACATCCGAAAAATACGAATGATGACGAAATGCTTCACGTGCATGTACATTACTTAAATGCACCTCGTAAAAGGGAATGTTTACACTGAGTAATGCATCTCGTAAGGCAACGCTTGTATGTGTAAATGCTGCAGGGTTGATAATAATACAATCAACCGCTTGCCACGCTGCATGAATTCGCTCAATAAGCGCCGCTTCACTGTTACTTTGAAAATGCGTTAAATCAACATGGTAACGCGTCGCGACCGTGCTTAGTTCAGCCATAATCTCGTCAAGAGATTGTGTGCCATACTTTTCAGGTTCACGCTTGCCAAGCATGTTTAAATTTGGCCCATTTATAACTAAAAGTCTGAATTTTGCAGCCATAATACGCGATATATCCTTTAAGTAACTAGTTTAAACATATTCAACATAAACCCCTGCTTAACTTAAGAGGGTAAATGTAAAATAGCAACTATTTCTCACGTTAACCACCTATTATAGATATTTCGACGTAAATAGCAGCAAAATACTGGTCTAATCACTCTTAAACAAGGCGCATCGTACGTGTGACAAGGAGCTGCGACAAGTTATCCTTGTTGTTTTATTAGGGTGATTAATTATTCAAACCGTTTAAAATTAAACCTAATGTATTAGATTTTACATGAAGTGCTCTTTTAAAAATAAAAACGCCACTCAATTGAGTGGCGTTCAGCTTGTTCGATGCAATTAACCGTTTATTTTGCGTTATTTCGTACTTTTGCTAAATGTTCGGCAAAGTCTTTCGCATTTAAAAAGCCCGTGACTCGTTGCTCGGCTACCTCGTTACCTTGGGTATCAAAAAACAAAATACTTGGTAAACCAAACACCGTGTACTCTTCCATTAACTCAATGGTTTTTGCATCACTTTCGGTTAAATCAATTTGAATTAACTCAAAATGAGCAAACTCACTTTGCACATTGGCATCTGGAAAGGTGTAATGCTCAAATTCTTTACACGCAACACACCAATCGGCATACAAGTCCACCATCACTAAACGGCCTTGGCTATTTGCATCACTAATTTTATCTTTAAGCTCTGCTAGGTTCGCCACTTGTGTAAAGCCGTGGTTTTGCTCTACCACATTAGTAACCACTGCTTTAGTCGGCCAAAAGTAGTTTTTCGTTAACGAAGCCCCTGTAATGACTAATAACGTTGCCGCAAACCATAAAACCGTTTTTAGCTTACTTTGCGACTGACCACTTTGCCAATGGTGCAAATACAACGCGGTTGCAAGTGCAAGTAAACCGGCCATCAACCAAATGATTTCAATATCAACAATTCGCTCTAATAAAATGAGTGGCACAACCAACATAATAAAGCCGAACAAGATTTTAACCTGTTCCATCCAACCGCCGGCTTTAGGGAGTAATTTACCACCTGACGTGCCAAGTAATAATAACGGTAAGCCCATACCTAAGCTGAGTACATAAAGCGTCAAGCCGCCTACCAAGTAGTCGCCACTTTGTGCAACATAAAGCAGGGCTGCTGATAACGGTGCCGTGGTACAAGGTGACGCGATTAAACCCGACAACACCCCCATCATAAACACGCCAACATAGTTGCCGCCTTTTTGCTGGTTACTCACCTGAGTGAGCTTATTCATCATGCCGCTTGGCAATTTAATTTCGTACCAACCAAACATCGACATGGCCAGCAATACAAACAAAATACTAAAGCTAATCAGTACGGTTGGGTGCTGTAAATACCCTTGAACTTGTCCACCCAGTGAAGCAACCACCAAACCTAACGCAGCATATGTCACCGCCATACCTTGTACATAGACAAAAGATAATGAAAATGCTTTTTTCGTTGAAAGGTTTTGCTGGCCTGCTATTAAGCTCGATAAAATTGGAAACATCGGAAAAACACACGGCGTAAAGGCCAGACCCACACCCACCAAGAAGAAAATCACTAAATTAGTCAGTAATCCCTGTGAGGCTAATTTATCTGTATAAGACTGTTCCCCCTTGGGAGCTGCAGGTGTATTTTTTTGTTCTGTTTTTGAAGGCTCTGCATTTTCTAAAGACTCAGCATTGGCTGTTAATGCCGCTAATGCATTACCCGCAGATGCACTGTCGGTAACCTGCTCACCGGCGATGATTGAAAGAGGGATGGTTCTAACTTCTGGCGGATAACATAAGCCAGCCTCTGCACAGCCCTGAAATCGCACTTTTACAACGGCATCTTCTGTCACGTTGCTTAATTTGGAGATGATACTTAAGGAATCAAAAAAAACCTCGGTTCTGCCAAAAAACTCATCTTCGATTATTTCACCTTTGCCAAGGTCTGGAATTTCAATATCAGCTCCTTTGGCAATTATTTCGACTTTCTTTTTATATAAGTAATAGTCTGGCGCTATGTCCCAGCCAATGAAGAGGGTGTTACCTTGCTGATCAAAATCAAAAACAAAGGCCTGATCCACAGGAAGAAAAGTTTGTTCTGCTGGTTGTTGCAGTAAATTTCCGAGTAAATTGCTATTACTTGCACTGGCTGGCAATAACCACAGTGCACAGAGTAATAAAAAGAACGATCGCATTAATTAAGTACCTCATCCATCCAATTAAAATAGGCTAAATTGCCTGTTGCGACATCAACGACCTGAATTTCTGGCACCTCATAACTATGCAACTTCTTGATAGTTTGGATCACCTCATTCATTTTTTCTGATTTTGTTTTGATCAGTAACTTACTCTCTTTGGCTTGAGTCACTTCACCTTCCCACATGTAAATAGATTCAATGGTCGGCAAAATGTTCACACAGGCCGCTAGCTTTTCTTTAACTAGGTGCTGAGCCAGCAGACGCGCTTCATTCTCATTTGCACAGGTAGTAAAAATTAGTCGAAAATGCGTAGTCATAAGGAACCTTTATTTGATTACATGAGTCGCACCATAGTAGCCGATAGTCACTACAATGTGTAGCGGCCTCAATGATCCTTGGTTCTACCTTGAAAAAAGACCTGATCACCCATATTTATATTTCACTGACTCAAAAAAGAGCGACATTTTTAGAGAGCGTTATGTTTAGATTTTTGTTTTTATTATTTATTTTAGTGCCGATTGTTGAGATTGCACTGCTCATTCAAGTGAGTGAAGTCATTGGCGGCTTTGCAACCATAGCGCTTGTCATTGTCACCGCGATTGTCGGTGCAAAACTTGTAAAGCAGCAAGGTATCGGTGCTATTCAAAACGTACAACTGCAAATGGCGCAAGGGCAAATGCCTGCAAAAGAGTTATTTACCGGTCTGTGTGTGATTATCGCCGGTGTCTTACTGATGACCCCTGGTATTATGACCGACGTGTTTGGCTTTTTATTATTAACGCCAGTAGTGCGCAATAAATTGGCGGCAGGCCTTGCCAGTCAAGCGACTGTGCGTATGAGCTCACAAATGAATCAAGGCGCTGCACACTTTCAATATCATAGTAAAACCAGCCAACATGAAGAGCCAACTCACCAGCCAACAACCATTGATGGCGAATTTGAGCGAAAAGATTAAAAATTTTTAATTTTTATACTTGGATTTTTTTAAGCCACCCCCATTATTGAAGGCAATGAAACGCAACGGGTGGCTTTAGCACTCCCCTGCATAACACAAGATTTTTTCTGTACTGTTCAGAAACTGTTAGGAGAACTAAATAAATGAACATTCGTCCTTTACATGATCGCGTCATCGTTAAGCGTCTAGAAGAAGAAACTAAGTCTGCTGGCGGTATTGTTTTAACTGGCTCTGCAGCTGAAAAATCAACGCGCGGAGAAGTTATCGCTGTTGGTAATGGCCGTGTATTAGACAACGGTGAGGTAAGAGCATTAGAAGTAAAAGCCGGTGACACTGTGCTGTTTGGCTCTTATGTTGAAAAAGCTGAAAAGATCGAAGGTCAAGAGTACCTGATCATGCGTGAAGATAACATTCTAGGCATTGTAGGTTAATCCTACTTTTCGTTTAGCAACCCGTTTACAGAATTTAAGAGGAATTAAATCATGGCAGCAAAAGAAGTACTTTTTGCAAGTGACGCACGTGGCAAAATGCTAACAGGCGTAAATATTTTAGCAAACGCAGTAAGAGTAACTTTAGGCCCTAAAGGCCGTAATGTTGTTTTAGACAAATCATTCGGTGCGCCAGTCATCACTAAAGATGGTGTGTCTGTTGCAAAAGAAATCGAGCTTGAAGACAAGTTCGAGAACATGGGCGCACAAATGGTTAAAGAAGTAGCGTCAAAAGCGAATGACGCTGCAGGTGACGGTACAACAACTGCAACCGTATTAGCGCAAGCTATCGTAAACGAAGGCTTAAAAGCAGTTGCCGCAGGCATGAACCCAATGGATCTTAAGCGCGGTATCGACAAAGCGGTTACAGCAGCTGTTGAAGAGCTTAAAGCATTGTCTGTTCCTTGTGCTGACACAAAAGCGATTGCCCAAGTAGGTACTATTTCTGCTAACTCTGATAGCGAAATTGGTAACATTATTGCTGAAGCAATGGAAAAAGTGGGTCGTGATTCAGGTGTTATCACTGTTGAAGAAGGTCAGTCACTAGAAAACGAATTAGACGTTGTTGAAGGCATGCAGTTTGACCGCGGTTACCTGTCTCCTTACTTCATCAACAACGCAGAAAAAGGCGCTGTAGAGCTTGATAACCCATTCATTCTACTTGTAGATAAAAAAGTATCTAACATCCGTGAGTTACTACCTACATTAGAAGCGGTTGCTAAAGCAAGCAAGCCTTTATTAATTATTGCTGAAGACCTTGAAGGTGAAGCACTTGCAACGCTTGTTGTGAACAACATGCGCGGTATCGTTAAAGTATCTGCGGTTAAAGCACCTGGTTTTGGCGACCGTCGTAAAGCAATGCTACAAGACATCGCTGTCTTAACGGGTGGTACTGTAATTTCTGAAGAAATCGGTTTAGAACTTGAAAAAGCAACAGTTGAAGACCTCGGTACAGCGAAGCGCGTTGTGATCACTAAAGATGACACAACAATCATCGATGGCGCAGGTGAAGAAGACGGTATCAATGGCCGTGTTGCACAAATCAAAGCACAAATCGAAGAAGCAACGTCTGACTACGATAAAGAAAAACTACAAGAGCGTATGGCTAAACTAGCTGGCGGTGTTGCAGTAATCAAAGTTGGCGCAGCAACTGAAATCGAAATGAAAGAGAAGAAAGACCGCGTAGAAGATGCATTACACGCAACTCGCGCAGCGGTTGAAGAAGGTGTTGTACCGGGTGGTGGTGTTGCATTAGTGCGCGCTGCAAACAAGCTGGTAGACTTAATTGGTGACAATGAAGACCAAAGTCACGGTATTAAAGTTGCACTTCGTGCGATGGAAGCACCACTGCGTCAAATCGTTACAAACGCAGGCGACGAAGCATCTGTTGTTGTTAACAATGTGAAAGGCGGTGAAGGTAACTACGGTTATAACGCAGCGTCTGGCGAATACAACGACATGATCGAAATGGGTATCCTAGACCCAACTAAAGTAACGCGTTCTGCACTACAGTACGCTGCTTCAATCGCGGGTCTTATGATCACAACTGAAGCAATGGTTGCTGAAATCCCAAAAGATGACGCTGGTGCCCCTGATATGGGTGGCATGGGCGGCATGGGTGGAATGGGCGGCATGATGTAGTCCACTCCAAGCACTTCGCTTAAAAAACCCAGCTTCGGCTGGGTTTTTTATCTCTACAGATCACTTTACTTTATAACACGCTCAATGTGTTCTAATAACACCTCTGTTGTCCAGTCAACGCCATGGTATGGAATATCAGGCCAGTAAAAATCCCCCTTACCGCGCGCTCTGTTTACATAAACTTTGTTAGGGATTATCACTTTGCTTAACCCTGAGGGAGTATCAACAAATCGAACATCCATATAGGTTGAATCAGCACTGCTCGGCGCACCAAATAACACTGTATTTGAAAATAACTTAAAAGTATCAATTGCATCCAGACACGCACTGGCACATTGTCCGGGCACTATAACGATGGCTTTAGTGTTAAAATCACTTTCAGATACTTCATCTGAGACCGGTGTCGTTGCTGGCTTCTTCTCAATATAAAAAGGTTCACCCATATCTAACGCCGTCTGCATACCTGCTGAGACTTGTTTTACTATAGCGAAGACCTCGGGCTGGTCTTGCACTTTTGTTTTTAATGACTCAAGGTATTGCGTATTATCTTTGGATGCTCGCCACCAAACGCGTGTATTTTTAACTAACTGCTCTCTTCGCGATGTCACATGCTGCGGCCCCCAAAGTTGCTCAGCAATTTTCATACTCCAATATGTTGAGCCGCCTTGATTATGGCGAAGATCGAATATCACCGCTTTAGCCGTTAGCAACTGTTCACGCTGCTCGGCTAAATCAGTGAAGAGTTGTCGGTAACGTGCTTTTTGTTCTTCATTTGGTGAAAATGAAGGCATTGCTACCCAAGCAATCTCTTGAGTTGCCCAGTGTAGGCCTACCTCGAGCTCATCACCATTGTAAGCATTTACTAAGTGCTGGCGAACATTTTTTGGGCGCTCAGACCATTCAAGTCTAATGCTATACGTCGCGCCACTGACTTTCACAAAATCACAACTTTTAAAGGGGGTTAGAAATGGGTTTCCATCATCCACTAATAATCGCCATCCTTGGTTCCACCAATGACCGGGTTGATCAACTTCACCATAAAATTTAAACAGGGTATCGCGCATTAAGGGTTCAATAGGCGTGTTATTACAGCGCACTATTTTATCCCCTTTCGTTACTTTATCATGCTCGCTGTAATACACTTTTAAGCCATCACCACGCCATACTGCAGAAAATCCGGGCCAGCGTCGTGGCAACTTAACGTCGTCAGGTAACAGTGCAACTGCCCCAGCGTGACCATCTTGCAAAACCGAATTAAAACGTGCAATTGCGGCTGCGTAACCTTGTGCATTTTCTACTTGGTCGGCAAGCATTAAAGCGTGTTGCTTGGCATTAAACAGTAATTGTGGAAACCCTGGGTTATCGCTATCAAACATGCCGGGGTGATTATCGACTGATTGCTGATAAGCAGCTTCAATATCTTTTTGTGTTGTGGCTTTCCACTGGGTTGCTGTTTTTGGAAAGTGTTTTACGGGATGAGAGCTGTCAGCTTGCACACTCACACTTGCAGTGACTAAGGCTATGCCACTCACGAGTAGAGGCAAGTATAAATTAACCGCTTTATTCATATAAATCCTTTTAATTATTTTAATCCAAACAGTGGGTATACATGTAATAGCAACGCGACGTTTAATCGTGCTACTTATTGTTTAATTTATAACTAATGACTAAAAAATAAAACCCACACTGTCGACACAAGAGCCCATCATTTTGAAACACTCTGATACAACCCGCAATAATACTCAATGATTGTGAGCTGTTTATGAGGCGAATGGGCATAAATGAAATTGGCCCTTTAATTTATGGCTTGTTAAGGTGAATTAACTAACTCTCTGACTATCATAAACAAATCACTTGGCAACATACCACGCTCACCATCGCGCTCAGCGGCGATATCACCCGCTTTTGCATGTAAGCAGACCCCTAGGCAGGCTGCTTGCTGAGTATCTAGCCCTTGTGCAATTAGGGCTGCAATAACGCCAGTGAGTACATCTCCACTCCCCCCAACAGCAAGGGCTGGATTACCATCTGTGCAGACCCAGGTTTTATTGTTATTGCTAATTAATGTGCCAGCCCCTTTTAGTACGCAGGTTGTGGTATAGCTGTGCGCTAAACGTTTGACCGCTGCAAAACGGTCAGTTTCTATGTCTGAGGTGCTGCAATTAAGCAGCCGTGCGGCTTCACCGGGGTGAGGAGTGATAACCGTGTTTGTCAGTGGAAATGACGACGCATGTTGGGCAATTAAATTAAGTGCATCGGCGTCAATAACTAAGGGTTTATTATTGGTGAAACAGTACTGCATGACTGTTTCAAAAGTAGCCTCAGACCAACTATCAAGCCCCAAACCGGGGCCTATGGCAATACAGCTTGCCCATTCAAGAGAAGCAATTAGATTAGCGTCTGTGACCATTAACTCTGGCCTTCCCATACTTACACTGAGAATTGAGCTGGTATGCGTATACACCTTAACCATACCCGCACCTGTTCTCAGTGCCGCTTCTGCCGTTAAGCGAATAGCACCTGCTGTACCTGCATTACCCCCAATGCACAATAACTTACCATGGCTGGTTTTGTGGCTATTGTTATCACGCGCTGGTAGTGAGTTGATTGTTTGCTGATTAATAAGCCAAGCACAGGGTGAGCACAGCAACGCAAATGCATCAGCAATGCCTAAATCTGCAAACTCACATTGCCCTGCATGCGCGCGCCCTTGCCCCGTTACCAAACCTTGTTTAATACCCACAAAGGTCACAGTAACAGTCGCTTTAATTGCAATACCTTGAACGGCGCCAGTATCGGCATGAATACCAGAGGGTAGATCGATAGCTATAATGGGCGCTTGGCTATTATTCGCCGCGTTTATCAGCTCACTAAATGGCGAGCGAACGTCACTTTGAATACCCGTACCAAGCAAACCATCAACGATAACATCAGCCTGTTCAAGCACAGCAAAGTCTGTCACGATTTCGCCTGTGGCATCTAACCAAGCTTGTTGTGCGGTGAGTGCATCTCCTGACAAGGGTTTGTCAGGTACAGCGGCTATCACTGTCACGTTTTTTCCTGCTTGTTTAGCCAAATTTGCAACGATGTAGCCATCACCAGCATTGTTTCCAACGCCGACCAACACCACGTAATGCAACGCGTCCGCAAAGTAGTTCACGCTATGCATAAACACAGCCTGACCAGCACGTTCCATAAGCGTGTACATCGCAACACCACAACGTTTAGCCGCAATGGCTTCATTCGTTCTTATTTGTTCGGCTTTAAATAACTGATGTTCAATCATTGGTTTAGTCATTCTTGAGCAATCTATCAATTTACTGTAGCAAGCAACCCCGTAGATATAAACCTGTTATTCATCTTAATCTTATCGTCTTGTCTATTTATTATTGCTATGTTCTAAAGACACTGACAATAAAAAGAGTTAACCCATGACTAATAACAAAAAAACGGTTATTTCATTATTTTGTGCCTTATTAGCCCTGCCATTAAGCGCAAATACGGTCGATATTTTACCAATGAAAGCGCGCGCTGAATTTATTGATAAAATGACTGAATTACGAGTAAAAACGTTACTGCCCCCATTAATGAAGCAGCATAATATTGATATGTGGCTGCTAATCAGTAGAGAATATAACGAAGATCCTATTTTAAAAACAATGCTGCCTGCGACTTGGTTATCAGCCAGACGCACCACCATTTTGGTGTTTGCTCGAAACCAACAAGGTGGGGTTGATGCGCACGCTATCGCGCCATATAAAATAGGCAAGGTATTCAAAAAGTCATGGGATAAACAAAAGCAACCTGATCAATGGCTTGCTCTAAATGACATAATTGAAACATACCAACCTAAAAATATTGCCCTAAACACCTCTCAAAACTGGGCACATGCCGATGGTCTTGTCGTCGGTGATTTTAATAATCTTAAAAGCGCACTCCCTAAAAAATACCTTGATAAGCTCATTTCTGCTGAACCTCTCGCTATTGAGTGGCTCGAGCAACGTTTACCTGAAGAAGTAGACATGTATAAAAAGGCAGTGGCTATTGCGCATCAAATTATTGCTGAGGGCTTCTCAAGCAAAGTGATAAAGGTAGGTGAAACAACCACAAACGATTTAGCCTGGTGGTTTAGAGAGCGGGTAAGAGAATTAAAACTGCAAACATGGTTTCACCCCAGTGTCAGTATACAGCGTGCCGATAAAACAACGTTTGATCATGAAACAAGCTTTAGCAAAGATAATGAGCACATTATTCAAGCGGGTGATCTACTGCATGTTGATTTTGGCATTACCTATTTGCGCTTGAACACTGACACTCAACAACATGCTTACGTGTTAAAAGAAAACGAAACGCAGGCACCAGACTATTTAGTGAATGCCTTAAAAAGTGGCAATCAATTACAAGATATTTTCACCTCACACTTTGCAGCCGGTAAAACGGGTAATGAAGTACTAAAAGAGTCTCGTGCAGAGGCGATTGCTCAAGGGTTAAAGCCCACAATATACACCCACCCTATTGGTTACCATGGCCATGCTGCGGGAACAACGCTGGGCATGTGGGATTCACAACAAGGGGTTGCTGGCGATGGCGACTATCCACTGCACTTAAATACCGCGTATTCGATTGAATTAAACAACGCCGTTTTTATAAAACAATGGAATAAAGAAATTCGAATTATGCTCGAAGAAGATGCGTTTTTCGATAAATCAGGGGTGTGGTATCTAAATGGCAGACAAACTGAGTTACTGCTTATAAAATAAAAAACGGCGCATAATAATTTTATGCGCCGTTTTTTTAATACGTTACCAGTGACTACTCAGTGTCAGGTAAGTTACGACCGTAGAAGATTTCTTGCATCTCGCGTGTTAGCTTAGAGCGGATCTCTTCTTCTTCGTCTTCTGACAAATCAGATGTAGATACACCGAATAAATAGGTATTTAAGTCGGTTTCTTTTAACATCATTTTAGTGTGGAACAAGTTTTCTTGATACACGTTTACGTCCATCATTTGGTACGCTTCTTTTGTATCTTCAGTCATGTAATTCTGAATAGAATTGATCGCATGGTCGATATAGTGTTTCACACCATCAACATCACGCGTGAAACCACGAACACGGTAGTCAATTGTTACTACATCTGACTCAAGGCTGTGAATTAAGAAGTTCAACGCTTTCAGTGGCGAAATAATGCCACACGTTGATACTTCGATATCAGCACGGAAAGTACAAATACCATCATCAGGGTGCGCTTCTGGGTAAGTGTGAACACAGATATGACTTTTATCTAAGTGTGCTACCACAGTTTCAGGAAGTGGACCCGGCGCTTCATCAACGTCGTACGTTGTTTGCTGCTCAATTGGCTCTTCTGAGATCAGAATTGTTACACTGGCACCTTGCGGATCATAATCTTGGCGAGAAACATTCAAAATGTTTGCACCAATAATGTCCACTACTTCACCTAAAATATCGGTAAGGCGATCAGCACTGTACTGTTCGTCGATATATTCAATATATTCTTTACGCTGTTGTTCAGTCTTCGCGTAGCAAATATCGTAAATACTGAAGCTTAAGCTCTTAGTTAAATTATTAAAGCCATGAAGCTTAATTTTATCGAAGGGTTTATTCATGCTAAACCAACCTTTAAACGAGTGAAACCTGCACCAGCAGAAATAAAAGTTCGCGGATTTTATACGAATTTTGCGTTTGGAAAAAGCGTTATTTTACTTGTTCTTCCACAACTTCATGGCTATGTGTAATTTCTACTGTTTTATCAAGCATTAAGGCTACAGAACAATACTTTTCTGCAGACAATTGAACAGCACGCGCAAGGTGTTTTTCAGACACGTTATCGCCAGTAACCACAAAATGTAGATGAATCTTGGTAAACACACGAGGAGCAGATTCAGCACGCTCAGCACTGAGCTTTACTTGCACGTCAGAAAATGATTGTTTCGCTTTTTTAAGAATACTAACAACATCAACAGATGAGCAACACCCTGCCGACATTAATACCATTTCCATTGGACTTGGTGCAGCACTGTCACTACCCGCATCAAAAACGACATTGTGACCTGAATTTGAAAGGCCAATAAAGGTATCACCTTCTACCCATTTTACATTCGCTTGCATTTATTTTATCTCTAAAAGTTATTTTGCTTGATTGTAAGCAAGTCACACTCAGATGCAATCGAAAAACGATATTAGGTGTTAAAGGAGATTACGCACTTTCAGCAACGGCTGTATCGAATAAGTTTTTTACAAGTCCAGCAAACTCATCTATAAAGGCGTGTTGCTCAACAGTAACAGGTTGATTTGTGACACTGCTTAGTACTTCTTGTAAGTCATAAACGATGCCATCGACTTCGCGAACGATTTGGCTGCGTTGTTCGGTGTTCAATTCTGTATGCTGTTCGCAAAGCAGCATGACATTCTCGGCAATCACGTCTTCAATTAGCTCTAGCACCGTTGGAGCTCCTGGCTTTATTTGACCTGGCTTCTCAAATAGCGCTAAATTTTGAGTGAGATACATGACAAGATCATCGTACCCTTGCCTATCTAAAACCATACGACTGCACACCTAATAAAATGACTAACTCTATAGATTTAAGCAGAAAGCGCTTTTAATTGCTACCTTTGCTATAAAGCCAATACAAAAAAAGCAGCCGAAGCTGCTTTTTATAATCATTAATACTGATTTAGTCTATTTTTAAGCCTGGGCTTAATGTGGCTGGCATAGCCACTTTTTCAAGCTCAACTGACGCAACAGGGTATGCACAGTAGTCTGCTGCATAATATGCGCTTGCTCTGTGGTTACCAGACGCACCAATGCCACCAAACGGAGCCGCACTCGATGCACCCGTAATTGGGCGGTTCCAGTTAACAATACCAGCACGAATACGACGTAAGAAGTGGTCGTAATCTGCTGCATTGTCACTTAATAGACCCGCTGATAAACCAAAGCTTGTGTCATTTGCTTTATCAATGGCAGCATCAAAATCAGTAAAGCGGAAAACTTTAAGAAGTGGACCAAAGTGCTCTTCATCAGGGAAATTAGTCACGTTTGTACACTCTAAAATGCCTGGCGTTACAAAGCCGGTATTTTCTGTATGCGTTAACTCAACTAATACGTCAGCACCTAGTTCTACTAATTGCTGTTGTGCTGCAGCCATACCCGCGGCAGCCGCAGCTGAAATCATAGAGCCCATGAACGGCTGTTCATCAGCATCATATTCACCTACTTTAATCGCTTTGGTTGCTTTTATTAGACCCGCTAAGATGGCGTCACCTTGCTCGCCCACAGGTAAGAATAACTTACGCGCACAGGTACAACGTTGGCCTGAAGAAATAAACGCAGATTGAACTATATCGTGAATAGCAGCTTTAGTATCCGCAACGTCAGTCACGATAAGCGGGTTATTCCCCCCCATTTCTAAAGCAAGGATTTTACCCGGTTGACCTGCAAATTGTTCATGTAGGATATGACCTGTACGCGATGACCCCGTAAAGAATAAGCCGTCAATGCCTTTATGCGCCGCAAGCGCCTTGCCTGTGTCAACTTCACCTTGAACAAGGTTAATAACCCCATCAGGTAAACCTGCTTTTTGCCACAGTTTTAAAGTCAGCTCTGCAACAGCGGGAGTAAGCTCAGAAGGTTTAAATACAACCGTGTTACCCGCTAGTAATGCTGGAACGATATGCCCATTTGGTAAATGACCTGGGAAGTTATACGGACCAAAAACGGCAACAACACCATGTGGCTTATGACGGATCATCGCACGGCCTTGTGGCATGGGGTTTTCAACGTCGCCGGTACGCTCTAAAAACGCTTTTTCAGAAATCGCAATTTTACCCACCATGGCGCCTGCTTCAGTGCGAGTTTCCCACAACGGTTTACCTGTTTCTTGCGCAATGATCAGCGCTAACTCTTCGCTATGCTCTTTAAGCGTTTCAGCGAACGTTTTAACAATAGCTAAACGTTCTGCAAATGATTTATCCGCCCAACTATAAAAAGCTTGGCGCGCGGCATTTACAGCGCTGTCTACTTGCTCAGCCGTGGCTGTATTTGCTTGCCAAATAACATCATTATTTGCAGGGTTTACAGAGTTGAATGCATGACCAAGGCCTGCTTGCCATTGACCATTAATAAATTGCGCTGCATGCGTCATTACTGTGTCTCCTAAATTCTATAGTTTTGCAACTGATACGGTGTCGCCAGCTTCTAAGTGAAGGGCTTTTGCAAGCTCACTTGAAAGGGTAATTGTATCGACATCACACGGTAGATTAATTTGTGTCACTGTGGCTCTAAAGTCAGTCAATTTATCATTAGCGAGCATCACGGTGGTGTCGCCTTGGCTTTGACCTATTTCGACCTGCACCTTTCTTGAATTACGAATCGTAGCGATATTATCCACTTTAGCTTCAACCGTAGGACCCGCATCGAAAATGTCAACGTAGCCGTTAAAAGTGAAACCTTCACTCTTCAACAGCTCAATAGCTGGGCGAGTATTATCATGCACATGACCAATAACAGCTTGCGCATCTTTGCTTAATAGATTCACGTAAATTGGGTATTTAGGCATTAACTCGGCAATAAATACTTTTTGACCTATTCCCGTCAGGTAATCGGCTGTTGGAAAATCCATTGAGAAAAAGTGCTCTTCAAGCCATTGCCAAAATGGGCTTTCGCCATTCTCGTTTGACACACCACGCATTTCTGCAATAACAGTTTCAGCAAAACGTTCTTTATGTTGATTAATAAACATAAAACGTGCTTTTGATAGTAATTTACCATTGTTATTTTTGCGGTAACCATCTCTCAAAAACAATGTACATAGCTCTGTTGCACCGGTGTAATCATTACATAGCGTTAAGATATCAACGGCTTTATAAACGTTAAGTGTACGCGATGAATGAATCGCTTTACTTAAATGATAATGATAAAACGCGTCATCTAAACCCACGGCGGCTTCGATGGCTGAAGTACCCACTACTTCGCCTGTTTCGCTATCTTCAAGAACAAACAGGTAACCTTCATCACCAGGCTGCTGGGCTACTTTTGCAAATGAGCTCAGTGAATGATCGATTTTCTTTTGTAACAACTCTTCATTATTAGGCAAAGATGTAAAACCATGCCCTGATTCATGGGCAATTTTAAGTAATGCTGGGTAATCACTTTGCTGGATTGGGCGAAGGATCATCATGAGTCCGCTTGCTCCCTTATAAATAACGGTAAATTATGAACGCGGGCAAGCAGTGCTTGCCCTGATATGTCAGTTGAATGATTAGCCGTTAACGACTTTAGCAACTGCTTTTTCGAAACGAGCCATACCTTCGCGGATATCAGCGTCAGGGATAACAAGTGAAGGAGTAAAGCGAACAACATCTGCACCCGCTACTAATGACATGACGCCTTCTTCGGTCCCTGCCACTAAAAACTCTTTTGCACGGCCTTTGAATTGCTCAGTAACCACTGCACCCAATAGTAGACCTTCGCCACGAATTTCACTAAATACGTTGTACTTGTCGTTGATTGCAGTTAATAGTTCGCGGAATAAAGCCGATTTTTCTTTAACGCCACTTAATACCTCTGGTGTATTCACCGTATCAAATGCAGCTTCTGCAACAGCACACGCAAGTGGGTTACCACCATAAGTAGAACCGTGTGTTCCTACTTTTAAGTGCTGAGCAATATCAGTTGTGGTGATCATTGCACTAATAGGAAAACCGCCACCTAACGCTTTAGCTGTGGTTAAGATATCAGGCGTGACATTTAAACCTTGATACGCATAAAGCTCACCAGTACGGCCGACACCTGTTTGTACTTCATCAAAAATTAACAGCGCATTGTGCTTAGTACACAGCTCACGTACACCTTTTACAAACTCTTTTGTTGGTGAAATGATCCCGCCTTCACCTTGTAGAGGTTCCATCATGACTGCACATGTATTGTCACTGATCAGTGCTTCGAAAGCCGCTAAATCATTGTAATCACAATGTACGATATCGCCCGGCTTAGGACCGAAGCCGTCTGAATAGGCAGCCTGGCCACCTACTGTTACAGTAAAAAATGTACGACCGTGGAAACCTTTATTGAATGAGATAATTTGTGATTTTTGCTCACCAAAGTTATCAAGTGCAAAACGACGCGCAAGTTTTAATGCGGCTTCGTTTGCTTCTGCACCAGAGTTAGCAAAATAAACTTTTTCTGCGAACGTTGCATCGGTTAACTTTTTAGCTAAACGCAGTGCTGGCTCATTGGTCATCACATTTGATAGATGCCAGATTTTCTCGCCCTGCTCTTTTAATGCACTTACTAAGGCCGGGTGACAGTGGCCAAGGCAGTTAACAGCAATACCACCTGCAAAATCGATAAATTCACGACCTTCTTGGTCCCAAACTCGAGAGCCTTCGCCTCGCACAGGAATAACACTTGATGGTGCATAGTTAGGAACCATTACGTGATCAAATAATTCGCGATTGACTGTCATTTTATATCCTCTTTATCGTAAGCACACGCCATCTTAAGCGGCGCTATAAAGCTAAACTAAGCTATTTTACTAAGCTAATTGAGCTTAGAGTAAAATCACCTTAATTACTCTTTGGTTCAATTTTCATTCATCCATTATTTCAGAAAAAAATCCATCTGTCTCTTAGAAAACTTTCATGCAGCCCTTGAAAATAAAGGGTTTGAGATATTTTTTCATGGATAGTGAATAACTATTTGAGGGGTATTTTTTATACAAAATACACTTAAAAGGCGCGCTGCTAGCAAACCACGCATGGGCACGTTATCTAAATATTGCTATCGCTCAGCATTTACAATGAATGAATAGTCGCAAAAAAATTAACAATTATTTTAATTAATTTGGATATGGAAGTTCTCAAAGTTGCATTTTGCCAGTTCATCAAGCTCATTTTGTGTAAAACCATAATGCGTAAACCAGCGTTGAACTTCATCTTTCTCAACTAACTGATGTTCGTTCAAGCTTAAAAACTGCGCATAGCACCGTGCTTTTAAAATCACTTGGGTCAGAGGAAGGTATTCATCATTTTTAGCAAGGGGTGTCGTTAATTGCTGCAAAACGGCGTTAAACGGCAAATACCGAAATGCCATTTGCTCAATCACGGTGGCTGTCACTTTAAGTGACAATTTGCTTAATAACGAACTTAAAAATAAAGGATCGGGTTTTAACTCTAATAATGCAGTATGCAAATCTTTCTTTTGTTCTTCGCGCGCCATTGCCACCTTGCGTTGCCACACTCGCTCAAAAGTGCGCAAATAGAGCCTTACTAAGGCAATTTTCCCTACATCCAATAACATGCCTAAAGTAAACGCGTGTTCTTCATTAACGCCGTTTAGCTTTGCTATTTCTTGTGCTGCAATAGCGCATGCCATTGAATTATCTCGTAAGCGGCGCTTTAATAAAGGAAAGGGTTCTGTGCTGTGAGGCATCCAGTGACGTACTGCGAATGTCGGGACCACAAATTTCAGGTTATCAAGACCAATATAACGCAATGCGAGTAACGGGTTATCAACTTTAACGGAAGTGTGTTTACTGCGTTGCTGGCGATAGTATGGCAAATTAACAAACGCGACGAGCTCACGCCCAAGCCAAGTTAAATCTTTAATTAACGGCTCTAAGCGACCTACCGATGCTGACCGTGTCGCAAGAATATCTAAAATAGCGGGCACACTGTCTTGAATGCCAATGGTTTCATGTACCACTGAATCAATATCTTCCAGCTGCTTGTTCATCGCATTTTCAATCACTTGATGTAATTGCTGACTCGCTTGAGCACGATACTTATGGTGCGCTGTACTGCTTTTTTGGCGTTTCTTTTGCGCTGCAACTTCAACTTCTAATAAAGTTCGCTGCTCCATTTGCTCGCCATAATCAATTTCTAAAGTATGAATATAGCCAATCTGACGCTGTGCAAAACTGTGGCCAAGCAAAAGATCATGCGCACGCTCATTAAGCACCATCGCAGTCCTTTGTTGTCGGATTTCATCGGTCATTTGCACAGCAGTATTGTCGTTCATATTTGTAAATAATTAGCTTAAGATTAGAAGCGAGTTAAAAAGTTGGCAAGTAATTCAAGCCCTTGTTGCGTCAAAATTGCTTCAGGATGGAATTGCACACCTTCAAGTGCGAGATCCTTGTGCATTATTCCCATTATTTCATCAAAATGCGTATTGTGTTCGGTCCACGCTGTAATACTCAGCTCACTGGGAAGACTCTGTTTATCAACCACCAGCGAATGGTAACGACATACCGTCAATGGGTTGGCTAAGCCTTTAAAAACACCTTGGTTTGTATGGTGCACTAAGGAGGTTTTACCATGCATAACCTGTCGTGCTCGTACGACCTCACCTCCCAATGCTTGCGCAATTGTTTGATGTCCCAAGCAGATACCTAAAATAGGCAGCTGCCCTTTAAACTCTTCAACCACTTGCAGCGAAATACCGGCTTCATTTGGTGAGCAAGGCCCAGGAGAAATGACAATATGTTCGGGCTTTAATTGCTTGATGTCGGCAACACTTATCTCATCGTTTCGTTTAACCAATACCTCTTGATCCAAGCGCTGAAAGTATTGCACTAGGTTGTAGGTAAACGAATCATAGTTGTCGATCATTAACAGCATTGCGTGTAACCCAAAATTACTCAGTCAAAATAATGAAGCGACATTTTACCCCAAGCGCCCAGAAATGTCGGCAAAAAACGGCTACTCAGAAACGAATAAGTGTGCAGAAAGTGCTGCTTTTTCTTGCTCATCTAACTTTTGCGAACATTTATTGGCAAAATCATACCGTACCAAGACCGTTTTACCCACCGCACAACATGTGCCTTGCTGCCACGCTTCTTGACGTAATACAAAGGAGCTTGAACCAATATGCTCAACACTCGTTTTTATCTCAACATCGTGGCCATAAAACAACTCTCCGACAAAGCTTACTTCAACCTTGGCTATAATCAATTTCCACTGATGTGGATTTAAATCCGGTGTAAAAAATCTAAAAATAGGCGCACGGGCGGCTTCAAACCACACGGGGAGTACGGTATTGTTGATATGCCCTAAGACATCCGTTTCGCTAAATCGGGGCGTGATTGATTCAATAAACATAGTAACCCTATAAAAAATATAAACTAAAGGTAGCTCATGACGGACTTTATTCGCGTATACGAAAACGCCCTTAGCAAAGAATTTTGCGATAATTTTATCACGGTATTTGAACAAAGCCCGCATTTAAAACAAGGCATTACCTCTGGTGGCGTTGATTTATCTAAAAAAGACAGCCGCGATTTATACCTAAATAATCACCCAGAATACGCCGAACAATTAAAACATATTCAACAAACCACCGCAGGGTACATCTTTAAGTATCTCGAAGAGCATATTTTTATGATGATTGGCGCGTTTGGATTAAAAGTCTATCACCCAAAAACCGGTCAACCCGTTGACTTAAACCAAGACAACTTTGAAGAAGTCGGCAAGCCGCAACTGCCTTTACTAGTCCAGCAAATCTTTAGAATGGGTAACATTCAGGCGCAAAAATACGACATCAATAAAGGGGGCTATCCATACTGGCACAGTGAGGTATACCCGCAAGTAGGTCATAACGAAGCGCTTCATCGCGTATTGTTGTTTATGTTTTACTTAAACGATGTAGAGGAAGGTGGTGAAACCGAATTTTACTATCAACAACGTAAAATATCGCCCAAGAAAGGAACGATGGTGGTGGCTCCTGGCTACTTTACCCACACTCACCGTGGCAATAAGCCAATCTCAAACGATAAGTATATTTTGACCTCGTGGATATTGTTTAATCGTGCCGAGCAAATTTACGGCCAACCACAGTCATAACGTTCAATAAGATAAGTGCGACACCCCTGTCGCACTTTTTAAGCAATCAGTCTTAATCTGTCACGTTATTTCATCTACAACGGTAAATAGATTTGTGCACTTAAGCCACCTTCGGGGCGATTAAGCAATTGCACTTTTCCGCCATGCATATCAACAATACGTTTGATTATTGCCAGCCCTAAACCGCTACCTTCACTACCACGCGCCGCATCACCTTGTTTAAACGGTTCAAACACGGTTTCAAGTTCACTCTCAGGAATACCAGGGCCTTGATCATTTACAACCACCATCGCGAATTTTTTATTGCTACTCAGGCGAGTTTCAACCTCAATATCACCCTGTGAATAACGTATCGCGTTTTCAATCATATTAGTGACAACACGTTTTATTGCCACCATGCTCACTGGTACATCATGAATACTGGGGTTTTCTTTAAAGGTGATGCTGCGATGATGCTTTTGCTCTGCTTCGACGACTTCTGCAACAATCGCATTTAAATCTTCAAGCGCAAGCTCTTCGCGCTTGTGATGACGCAAGTACTCTATAAATTGGTCAATAATCGCATTCATATCTTCGATATCATGGATTATCCCTTCGCGAAGGTAGTCTTCATCATCTGACATCATTTCTGTGGCTAAACGAATGCGCGTAAGCGGCGTTCTAAGGTCATGAGATACCCCCGCCATTAGTAAACGACGGTCGTTTTCTAATGCCGCAATACCCCGAGACATCTGATTAAAAGCACGCGTTACTTCAATGACTTCGGTTGAGCCCTGCTCTTCGAGTTTGGTGGAGAAGTCGCCCACCCCCACTTTTACAGCAGCTTGTTGTAGTGCTTTTAAAGGACGGTTCAAGTGACGCGCAAACAACCAGCCACCTAGCACACTTAAAAAACCTATACTGGACAAGTAAAAAGTTAAAAATTTCAGGTTGTTTTCTTGCAAACCTGTTAAGGGTACGCGCACCCAATAACCAGGGGCTTGCGGTGCTTCAACCCAATATACAAGCGGATCCGTTTGGCTAATGCGCACACGTGCTGAACCATTTAACTCTTTAGACATGCTGCGCGAAAGCATTGAATACTCACGTGTTTCAGCCAGCCCTTCGCGCATTGCTTGGCGCTGGGTCATGACTTCTATCCCTGTTATTTCAAAGAACTTTTCAGAGGCTTCTTTGCTCACTTCAACGCCTTCTTCCCACTCGATAAACACTGTTTTAATTTGCTTAGCGAGGATCAGATTTACTTGCTCTATGGTTGGCTTTACAACATAAAAGCTGACCGTGATATATGACACGATCTGGTTGATTAAAAGCAACGCTGCGACTAAAAATACGGTTTGCCCAAATGCGCTTCGCGGAAACATACCCATTATTGCTACTTTTCACCATCTGGTACAAATACGTAGCCTAAGCCCCATACAGTTTGAATATAACGAGGATTAGCAGCGTCAACCTCAATCATGCGACGCAAACGCGAAACCTGTACGTCGATACTACGCTCAAGTGCGCTGTAGTCTCGGCCTCGCGCAAGGTTCATTAACTTATCACGACTTAACGGTTCACGCGGGTGTGTGACAAGCGCTTTTAATACCGCAAACTCACCACTGGTTAATGACATGGTGTTATCACCTTGCGTCATCTCACGCGTGGCTAAATTTAATGTGAATTCACCAAAACTAATTTCGTTTTCCTCTGCAGCAGGCGCGCCTGGTACTTCTTTAGCGCGACGACGTAAAATCGCTTTAATGCGTGCCAATAGTTCGCGTGGGTTAAACGGTTTAGGAATATAGTCATCAGCACCGAGCTCAAGACCTATTATACGGTCTACTTCGTCACCTTTAGCTGTTAACATCACAATGGGTATATCGTTTTCTTTTTGTCGTAAACGGCGACAAATGGATAAACCGTCTTCGCCGGGTAACATTAAATCGAGTACGATTAAGTGGAAATTTTCACGCTCGAGTAAGCGATCCATCTGCTCTGAATTTGCTGCTGTACGAACAATAAACCCTTGCTCTACCAAATAACGTTCAAGCAAACTGCGTAAACGCATATCGTCATCAACAACCAATACCTTTGTCGTTTCGTGTCCCATAACTTTCATTCTTGTTGTAATGTGTTACTTGTTAATATAAATGAAAAACTTAAGAATAAAAATCGAATTGCACGCTTAGATTGTTACGGAACATTTCAAAATCCTACTCGACAAAGACAAAAGACTTTTATACCGTGCGGCAGGTTTTCTTGTGAGGCTAAGTAAAATGGCAAAAACAAATTTAATTACGCGTGAAGGTTATCAACAATTACAACAAGAACATGACTATTTGTGGCATGAGAAGCGTCCTGAAATTACCAAAATTGTCACGTGGGCAGCAAGCTTAGGTGACCGTTCTGAAAACGCCGATTATCAATTCAATAAACGTGTTTTACGACAAATAGATCGCCGCGTACGTTACCTAAGAAAACGTATGCCAGACCTAAAAATTGTTGACTACAATCCGCAACAAGCAGGCAAAGTATTTTTTGGCGCTTGGGTCGAAATTGAAAATGAACAAGGCGACATCAAACGATTTCGTATTGTGGGCCCAGACGAAATTTATGAGCGTAAAGATTATATTTCTATCGACGCACCTATGGCGCGTGCGCTATTAGGTAAAGAAGTGGATGACGAATTTTCGGTCATCACACCCGAAGGCACAAAAGAATGGTTCGTCAATGAAATAACTTACCCTAACGCACCCTAATTTATCTTTAATACCATTAACGCTTAATTAAGTGGTCTATTTTGAGGCAATAAAACCGCGTTGATAACAAGGCAAAAATTTAGTTATTTAGTTGTTCTAAATCAGAAATTTTTAACGCAGGTAGCGACTGGTTTAATCACTCAAAATGATTAAGTATTTTTGCGGAATGGTATAAATATTCAGAAAATATTAATTAGTGATTGTCTACTCTAAAAATGTGTTCTATAACTAAAGAGACTCAAGACGCATTTAGTGCTTGAGGTTTTAGAAGGTAGTAAGTATGTCAAACCTAATACATCGCATCATGAGTAATGCCATTGTATTCGCACTTTTAATGAGTGCGAGTTTGATATCTTACGCCAATGACATTGAAAGCCACTCAGACAGTGTTACGCCAACCGCACATTTCATTGCGTGCGACAGTACAGACCCAGCCAATACAGATACTGACTTTGACAAACATACCCCATCGCTGATTGCCAGTGCAGCTCAACCACTGCCAGATGGCCGTGTTGCGGTGTATGTTAATCCTTGTTCTGTTATTTCTGTGTTCAGCGCGCATCAGCGAGGTCCCCCTGCTTTTTAATTAACTCAAAATTGTTTCAATTAAAGTTTTATTAAAATGTATGGTGATCAAAATGAATAATTTCAAAGAATTACGTCTACAAGACATTTCAAATGGCGCATTATCTAATGCTGTAAATGAAGTTGAGCCAACCCTAGACCTAACCTCTCCGGCGCTTAAAGTATTAAATAGCTTCACCAGTAAAGACCCGTTACGCGCTCATTACGACACAACGATTGTTAATGCGCTGAAACAAACTAGCAATCACTGTTCTGACTTTATCTTAGTAATTGATAGTGAAGATAAGTTACTGGGTATTACATCAAGTGCTGACCTGCAAAGCTCTAAGATTATGATGCTTGCACAGCGCTTAAACCTGCACCGTGACGAGATTACATTACACGATGTAATGACACCGCTTAGTAATTTAGCGGGTGCAAGCTTACAAAGCATTAGTTACGCATGCATTGGCGATGTACTACAAACAATGGAGCATCAAGGTATGATGTTCTTGCTAGTCACCAGTAAAGAGCATGAAATTTGTGGGCTAATTTCTGCGCGTCAAATTGCTAAAAAGTTACATATTCCTGTTAATATCAACCCCATTGCTAATAGCTTCAGTGAAGTGATGCAACACATCGATCACCCTCACTAAGTATTAAAATTTGCGTTGTGAAGAACTATTTCAGCGGGCCTTAAAAGCAGTGCTTTTAAGGCCTTCTTATTGTGATATTATTCAGGCAATTAATCTTCAGTTTTACTGATTTTCTATTTTTTAAAAAGGTTTATGCATGAGCAATATCTCTGCACGCTTAGCGACTGAGCTAAATGCCCAGCAACCACAAGTTGTTGCTGCAATCAAATTACTTGATGAAGGTGCCACAGTACCTTTTATCGCGCGTTATCGTAAAGAAGTAACGGGTGGCTTAGACGACACGCAACTGCGTTTACTTGAGCAACGCCTATCGTATTTACGTGAACTAGAAGAGCGCCGTAGCTTTATACTTGCCACGATTAAAGAGCAAGGAAAACTAACAACCGAGCTCAGTGCGGATATTAATAACGCGGACAGTAAAACGGAGCTTGAAGATTTATATCTGCCTTTCAAACCTAAGCGCCGTACCAAAGGGCAAATTGCAATTGAAGCAGGTATTGAACCACTTGCTGATGCCCTGTTTAATGATCCAAACTTAGACCCTGAACAACACGCCACTGACTACATCAATGCCGATGCTGGTTTTGCTGATACGAAAACAGTACTCGATGGGGCTAAGTTCATTTTAATGGAGCGCTTTGCTGAAGATGCTAAGTTGCTTGCAAAATTCCGCAGTCATATAAGTCAACATGGTCAAATTGAGAGCCGCGTTATTGCTGGCCAAGAAAATGATGGCGCAAAATACCGTGATTACTTTGAACACCAAGAGCCACTAAAAAAAGTGCCTTCTCACCGTGCTTTAGCCATGTTAAGAGCACGAAATGAAGGCGTATTGCAGCTCAATATTAACCCTGAACCCAGTGCTGAAAATCCGGCACAAATCTGCGCACAAATGATTGCCGATCATTATCGCTTAGATGTTAGCAACTCAGCAGCGAGTGCATGGTTAATGAGCGTAGTGCAGTGGGCGTGGAAAATTAAATTAAGCTTACATCTTGAAAATGAGTTTTTAGGGGCGATGCGCGAAAAAGCCGAAACCGGTGCCATTGACGTATTTGCAAAGAACTTAAAAGACTTATTAATGGCAGCTCCGGCTGGTCCTCGTACAACATTGGGCCTAGATCCAGGTTTACGTACGGGCTGTAAAATAGCTGTTGTAGACAGCACTGGTAAACTATTAACGACACAAACTATTTTTCCACATGCCCCTCAAAATCATTGGGAAAAATCACTGCGCACGCTTGAACAGTTATGTCGCCAGCATAAAGTTGAGTTAATCGCCATTGGTAATGGCACCGCATCTCGTGAATCAGACAAACTCGTCGCAGAGCTTATAAAAGCAAACAGCGAGCTTAACCTTAACAAAATTATGGTCAGTGAAGCCGGAGCATCTGTTTACTCTGCCTCTGAGTTTGCTGCGAATGAATTCCCCAATCTCGATGTATCGTTACGTGGTGCTGTTTCAATTGCACGTCGTTTACAAGACCCCCTTGCAGAGCTTGTTAAAATTGAACCTAAGTCAATTGGTGTGGGCCAATACCAACACGATGTGTCACAAAGTCAGTTGGGGCAAACTTTGACTTCGGTGGTTGAAGACTGTGTAAACTCTGTCGGTGTTGATTTAAATATGGCTTCAGTGCCGTTACTTACTCGTGTATCGGGTTTAAACAAAACTCTGGCACAGAACATTGTTAACTACCGTGATGCGAATGGCTCATTCAGCAAGCGTTCTGAGCTTAAAAAAGTAGAGCGTTTAGGGCCAAAAGCATTTGAACAAGCCGCGGGCTTCTTACGTATCACTAATGGTACAGACCCTCTTGATAAGTCATCAGTTCACCCTGAAGCCTACCCGATTGTTAAGCGTATTTGCGAAAAGAACAACCTGGATGTCAATAGCTTAATCGGTAACTCAGATATACTAAACAAGCTTGTTGCGAACGACTATATTGACGACAAATTTGGTTTACCAACCGTCACAGACATCATTAAAGAACTTGATAAGCCAGGCCGCGACCCGCGCCCTGAATTTAAAACGGCCGAGTTTAAAGCCGGTGTTGAAACAATTAACGATTTAAAACCGGGCATGATTCTAGAAGGTGTGGTGTCAAACGTAGCAAACTTTGGTGCCTTCGTTGATGTAGGTGTTCACCAAGACGGTTTAGTGCATATTTCTGCTATCACGAATAAGTTTATCTCAGATCCGCGTGAAGTAGTCAAAGCGGGTGACATCGTAAAAGTAAAAGTGCTTGAAGTGGATGCTGCTCGTAAACGTATTAGCTTTACCATGCGCTTAGACGATGATGTTGATACCAGCAATAAAGCGGCAACTACAAGCAAACCTGCCGCGGCTCAAAAGGTAAAAAACACCTCTAAACCAAAACGTGACTTTGGTAATGCAGCCATGGGCAATGCCTTTGCCGATGCCTTTGCCAACGCTAAAGTTAAAAAGTAGCCATTATATTAGGCTAATAAAAAACCGCGTAAGTTAAGCTTACGCGGTTTTTTGTTTTTAAAGGCTCACTAAAATGAGCCTTTAAAGCGATTACTTACGACGACGTAGTGCAAGTAATGGAAGGAGTAACACGATGAAGTGACCGAATGAACCACTGTCATCATCTTCTTCTACTTCTGGGTATACACAGCTACCATCATCAGTATTAGCATTCGCATCGTAGTTTGTTGCAGCGGTATCTGTACAACCTAATTCAATACCGTCTGAAACAACTGTAAGTGCAAATTCTTCCATCAATGATTTTTCACCACTGGTTAAAGTGACTTTAACTGTCGTTGTACCATAGTAGTTAGCATCAGGCGTTACGCTGAATGACATGCCATCGACTGATGTCGTCGCATTATCAGCATCAACAGACAGTGTGAACTCTTCAGCTGTCTCACGCGTTAAACTAACCATAATATTGTCAACTGACTCGTTTTCCATCACCGACATATCTTCTAGCGCAACAATCGCAAGATCAACGGCGGTTACTGTAACCATAAAGTCAGTTGAGATAGTAGTATCTGTGCCCGTTAATGTCACTGTTACAGGGATCTCACCATAGAAGTCAGCGTCAGGTTTAAGGCTAAATGTCATGCCATCAACCATTGATGTCGCATTATCAGCGTCTACAGTAAGAGTGAACGCTTCTTCTGTTTCACGTGATAAAGAAACAGCAATACTTTCTAACATATCGCCTTGCATCACAGTCATATCTTCAATGTCGTTAACCATCACGGGGGCTTCTTCACCATCAGACTCAACAGTCAGTAAAAACTCTTTGCTTACTTTATCTGTTGGGTTTGCTTTGTCTTGCACTGTAACAGTTACAAAAGTTTCACCGAAGAAATAAGGTTCAGGGATCAGGTTAAACGACATACCGTTCACCTCAGCTGACACATGTTCACCCGTGATTACTAGCTCATTTGGCGATTGATCAGCATCAATAACCATCACTTCAATGCCATCAATACGACCATTTTCAGCAACCGTCATATCAGCAATATCTGCCATTTTAAGATTGCTTTGTACACCAATCGAGTGCATTAATGTACCTGACTCTTGACTACCTAATAGATAATCAAGCGCGATGTCTTGCATGGTACCTTTCGCTTCTGGCTTTATTGTCGCTGTAAAGTTAAATTCAACTTCACTTTGCTCAGGGCCCACGTAATCAAAACAAATGACTAAGTCATCTTGTAAGATTTTACCAAGGTCATCGAAACCGATCACATTGCTTAGAGCACCGTCTTTGTAGCCCGCGGTTGTAGCATAAACACTGTCACCACCTTCAATAAAGATAGTGCCTGTATCAATATCAGAACCTAGATTGTCGTATGCAAAAATCGCTTCAAACTTACCTTCATGGTCATCAATACCACTGCGTAAGATCACTTCATAATCATAAGTATCACCCGTATTCTTGTCGGTAACATTATCAAATTCCATGAACAGAAGGTCACCAAGATCAGGACGTTCTTCTGCATATTGACTTGCAATTGTTAACCCTGTTGGATCGCTTGGATCACGTAGATTAGTGATTTCAAATGAACCACGCCAGAACGGGGCTAATGCTTCAACTAAGAAACCTGGACCACGGTGCGCACTCATCATCCACCAAATTGGTGTAAATTGCATAGCACCTGTTGGGTGTAAACGTACTTCGTTGTTGTTTGCTTGATTATAAACTTCAAACTTAGCGCCTTGTTTGTAGAATAACCAATCAATTGGTACATCAAAGTAAACATTTGAGCCACCTTCATACCAAGAAGCATCTGGTTGAATGCGGAAGTCACCCCATAAATCGATGTAGCCACCTGTTGAGTACTCATCGATCATTGGCGTTTTACACATTTCATTGGTGATGTTATTCGTGACAACATAATCACGCTTCACATTGCGAGTAGCCTCTTGAGTCCCTTTAATTGTTAAAGTGTTGCCCTCTACTTCCAATGAAGCAGCAACTGACTCGTTGTTAGAAGTCAATGTATCAGGCCAAACTTCCATGCCCTCAGGAATGGTTAACGCTAAAGTGTAATCGCGCGCGTCAGATTCATAGTTAGCTTTGAGTTTCACGTTAACATTTACAAGATCCATAGCGCGTGCTGAGTCTTGATCAATATTAAGGGTTAACGCTTCAGCGTCACGTTTAAAGTTAACTGATGTAAACCCTAAAGTCCCTTCAGCACCTTCTGAATCACCCAGTTCAAAACCACCGTAATACACATCGTTTAGCTGCGCTTCTGGTAGGTTCCAATTAATCGCAATTTCATAGTTGCCATTACCTGAATGTTGTTGTGGAGCCGACACACTGAACTCACCCGTATTTTGCTCTTTCACAAATGCATAGTGAGTCACTGTTTGATAACCCACATCGCGTAAACCAGCTAACGCTGCGGTAGCGAACCAGTATTTACCAGGCTTAGGATCGATAATATTACAGTAGTTATCCTCAACACTGCTTGAAGAATAACAAATCATCTCTTCGTTCAGTGCTTTAATTAATGCATTTGGATCTTCAGCAATGTCTTCATCCGACACCATGAACGAGCCACTACCATTCGCATCATAACCCACCACTAAGTGTGCTTTTTTAATTTGCCAACGCGGTTCAACGATATCTGATAAATCAGTCGTTTGCTCTGTTGATGCCACTTTAATCATCAGGCGTTTTGTACCTTCAGGTACCTCAATTGCCTGAATATCCCATGCTTTTTCTACACGGTCTTTCGTTACATAAGGTGATACACCTAAGATATTGGCTGTTACTTCAGTCGGTTTTACAAGGCCATAATAAGTTGGTGTAAACTCACTGTAGCTGTCAGTATTCACAACGATTGACTCTGATGCATTGGCACGAGCCATATCGATATCAACCATGGCTGGAAGCTCATCAATGACATTTTTAGCCGCTAATGTGAAGTGAGCATCAGGTGAATTACCATCGGTATTTTTAAAAAGTACTTTACCGTTAAACCACGCATTTTTGTTTATAATGCTGTCCCATGGTGCGCCGGGTTCTGCTGGGTCTAGTTTAGACTGAATGATATTCGGTAACTTCATCGTTACCATCACGTCTTGTGTTTCACCCGCTTTAAGTGTGAAGTTACTTGGTGTAACACTCACTTCGACACCCGCACTTTCTTGCTCGCCTTCAATACCCCAACCATAGGCTGTTGCATCCCACGAACCATCTTTAGTCGCTTTCACTGTGCGCATCCAAGAACAGGTCAGTTCACAGTCTTGGTTTACTAATGTCGGCAGGTTTAACCACTCCACTAAACCGCCATTACGCGGGTTAGCATTGTGATAGTTTTCGATTGTCTCATCCATGATAAGACCTGCATTTGCCGCTTGCGCAACATCAATTGAGCCACTTCCCGTCATGAAGTTGTAGTAAGGGTCAACTAACGTAACACCGTTAGAAATGCGCACTTTATTCGCCGTCATCATCAGAGCCGATTGTACTTCAGCAGGCGTCCAATCTGGGTGCATTTGCATCAATAAAGTCATGGCACCGGTTACATGCGGAGTAGCCATTGACGTACCACTCATGAATGTCCAGTCTGATGCTCTAGGATTGGCGGTGAATGGTTGGTCATCAGCATTCGCAGCATAAATATCAACACCTGGTGCCGTCAAATCAGGAACAAGGTTGTTAATATAATAACTTGGGCCCATAGAGCTAAAAATAGCGAGCTGGTTGCCAGCTTCTTCGTCAAACGAATAGTTATTTTGCGGCTCACCAATAGTCGCAATTGCAGCGCCATCAGGGTTAGCATTCACCCAGTTGCGAATAGCAAAACGCGCACTTGAAGATAAGTGAATACCTGGGATCACATAGTTATCTGCAACAACGTTCTCACCAAAAGCAATATTTTGCAGGATAAAACCACCTGCGCCACCCGCAGCTACGTTTTTCGCTTTATCAACACGCGCAATATCACCCCGTAAACACACCACTATTTGGTCTGCGGTGAAAGTACCCGCAGGGAATGGGGCATTACAGCTAGCTGCATCATAGCCATCGTCAGCATTAGGGTCGTCGTAATTCTCAGCTAAAACAACCTCACCAGTAATTCCACCAGCGAAACTCTTACCTGCATACTCACCAACAGAAGGTGCACGTGTACCTTGGAAGTTGTTAATGGTTTTAACACCTAATTCCATCACGCGATCATGCGTTGATGCCCCCACTGTCGTCACCCAAGGTGATGTATGATCCGCAGACATATAGTACGGACCTGAGTTACCCGCAGCAGCGGCAACAGAAATACCGGCCTCACGTGCGCTTAAAAATGCCATTTCCATTGGGTCTTCCCACGGGAAGCTTTCACCGCCACCGATTGAGAAGTTAATCGCATCAACGCCATCTTCAATTGCATCTTCAAAAGCAGATAAAATCGCCGACTCAGGACAACCAGCGTATAAGTCGCCCGAGTTGCCCGCGCGACATACTTGGTATGAAATAATGTGCGCGCGCGGTGCAACACCACTGGTGTGATCAAAGGTAAATGGCAAGTTTTCACCATCACTCACTTTCTCACCTGTGGCTGCTTGAAGTGGCGTATTCTCTATGTAGTTACCCGCGGTTGTGCTTGCAGTATGTGAACCATGACCGTTGTAGTCTTCACCATTCTCTGGACGACGATCAGCACGTGCAAATCGATAGTCTGAATTCGCAGCCGTAATTTCAGGGTAAGAGCGAACACCAATTAACTTGTCATTACATAACGTAGGATCAGCTTCACAATCACCAACGAAGTTACCTGCACCAAATGGATTTGATTTGCTGTACTCTTCATCGCTTGCAAACGCAGGGTGGTCAGTATTGATACCTGTATCAATAATACCTACAACCATGCCTTCGCCTTTAACACCCACTGATGATGCAGGTGTAGCGCCTTGCCATAATTGATCTGCGCCAATAAACTCTGGGCCACGGTCTGTACGTAGTTCGAAAATACGGTTTGGTGTGATGCGTTTCACACCCGATTGCTTAGCCAGTAGCTCAGCATCCGCCTGCGTCATTTCGACAACAACGGCATTGTTTGCTAACGTAAATTGCTTTTTAACATCAATGCTAGCACCCACGGCACGTGCTTTGCTTAATACAGATGTTTGGCGCTGCTTCAAGAAACCCTGATAAGCACGCACCTTATGTGCCGATGTATCCAAGCGCTCATTAACCATTAACGAACGAGATTCAGTAACCGCTGTTGCAGTAAAGCCCTGAATGTCACCTTGGTAACTCGCGACTGGCTCTTCAGTCATTTGAACGATATAAGTTTGAACACCTGTCACACCCTCTTGAGGCTGGAACACATGTTCTGGTTGTTGATTTTGATAATGTTGATTTAAACGCTCAACACTGCCCTTTAATAAGCTTGGATGATCAGCAATTTGTTTTTGTTCTTGATACTTTGCGATATCTTCAGCTGTAAATGTTGGCTGATAAAAGCCTTTGTCTGACACTTTATTAAAGCCCGGCTCTGCCGCAGCATAACCTGAAGTACCTACATACAATGCTGTAAGTACTGCAACTGAGCTCTTTTTCAAGTGTGCTATTTTATTATTGCTAGGTTGCATATGATTCCCACTGATTTAATTTAAAACAGCTTTGCTTACGCAAAAGCTGAGACACTAAATTCTATTAGCAGACAGACATATACAGGCGGCGTTATGAAGGGTCAAACTGTGAGGTATACATTTCAGACACAAAATTAACACCATGTAAACATTGAAGTGGTGATATATAAAGCGTTGCGGATTATTTATACAAAATGTAGCTTTTTGTAGAAAACACTATTGCAGGAACAGAAATAATATATAAAAAGAAGCTAGCGAAAGGTTCGCTAGCTTGCTAATTAACTAAAAATTATAACGAATTGAGAAGGTAAGATCTGAATAGTCGTTTACATCTCGATACGCTGCGGTCACTAACCAATCAGCTGTAATCGCATAATTTGCACCGACATGAAGCACGGTATTATTTTCGCTTTCTTCATCATGCAGACGCTCGTAACCGATACCCGCATTTAGCTCTATTGAATCGGTTAATAAGTGCCTAATTTGTGCATTTACAGATAAAATATCAGCTGTATCTGAATCAGAATATCTCTCAGAGTTGGTATCGAGTACTTGTTCTTGATAAGTGATATCTTGCTTGTACAGTACGTCACCTTCAAATTTTAGCTGGCCCAGCTTCGCTGAATAATCAATTTTAGTCACATCAGACAGAGAGTAAATATAGCCTAAAGCTAACTCATAACGCGTGATATCTAACTCTGTACGATAAAGATATTCAGTCTGCCCCGTACCGACTGGGTTGTTGTTCATATCATAAACAGTCACATTGTCGTAGATATCTAACTCTGTAAAGTCATCAGATACTTTTGAGTAGTGGCCATGCACATACCAGTTTTGTGCAAATTGTTTACTGACGTTGATACCATAGCCCGTGAGAGAAAGATCATCAGCATCATCAATTTTCATTTTCTGATAGCCAGCATCAACATAATCATAGCTAAGAGGTGTGGTGTTTTGTGCCATAACAGCTGTTGATACAAGTGAAAGTGCACCGATAAGTACAGCATATTTCATGTTAAATCATCCTTATTTAAAATCGTGGACAATCTAACAGAGCTAATTTTTTACCACAATAGGAACAACCCTATTTATAGTAAGTAATGTGTAAGAAAATATGAGGTTAAATAACCGCAGAAAATTGGTTTTGAGCCGCAGCAGAGGTTGCCGCTTGATAGAAATTAGCAATTCGTTGAGCGCGTTGATCTACTTCCACGTCACGCTTTGCTGTTTTAGTCTCCGATGCACTCACTTGCGGGCTATCTTCATTGGCAAATTCACGGTTAATTTTAAATGACGCTTGCCCATTTTGCTGCTTATCGTCATCAGACTGAGTCGCTAACTCAGCTTGAGCCGCCGCAAGTTTTTGCGTTGCATCTGCCGCTATAGCACGGTCAGCACCTGAGGGTTCTTGTGGAGCAAGCGCTGCTGCTCGTACAGTTTGCATTTTTTCAATGGTGGCTTTTGGATCCCCCTCGATTTGTGCAACATCGATTTGAACCTCTCCACCAACAGCGTAATTAGTACCATCGGGACCGCGCTGATACTCATAACTTGGCGCACCCGCATATTGCCCACCGACAGATGCATGTGCTTGCTCGTGAATGCGCACTTCAGTATCACGGGCTTTTAATTCCTTTATTTGTTCCGCATCTTGCTGCTCTTGTTCAGCAACTTGTTGCTCTTTTTTTTGTTCTTGCTTTGTTTCTTGTTGCTCTTGTTCCGATTGCTCAGAATCGCCTTGTTGGCGTTCTTGAACTACGGTGTTGTCATCAAGACGGCCTTTCGCATCATAGGTGCCAGCGTCAGTGCCTGGTTGTCTGGCTTTTTCGCCATCGTTTAAAGTTTTATTTTCAGCGTTACTGGGTTTGGTTGCCGTAGGTGCGGGGATTACCTCGCGCAACTGGTTATCACGGCGCGCACTTTCTGTATGCACATTCGCAGTGTTTAAGTTAATGGCCGGATAAGGAGTAACGATGTTCATGATATTTATACTTTAATATCGATTAAAGTGCCCAGTACCTCATCCGCGGTTTGAATGCTATTGATATTCGCCTTGGCATTAAACTCTTCTACTTTTAAGTTGACCAGCGACTCATCAATACGCGCGGGTTGTGATACAGGAGGCGTGACTGCTTCATCGGGGCGAGCGGCTTGTAATTGGCGCTGCTGCGCAAGCTGAGCATCATCTTGTTGATCTATTGAGGCACGGCTAATCTCAGCGCTTGCCTTTTCAATACCTTGGCTAGCACGGTTATAACCTTCTACCGCATTATTAAAAACAGAACCGATTGCCATGATGGTCTCCAACAGTGAGATCTAACCGTAATTATCGCTCACAAAACGAACAAAATAAAGTATAATCCCGCTATTTTTATGGCCTCAAGCTAGGTTTTGTTTAACACACTGATTTAAGAGCTGTTATAAATGCCTCTTTGTGAGAAATAAACGGGGCATGGGATGCTTTATCAATTACCTCGTAGTCAAAATTAGGCTGCAGCGCCTGCATTTTCTTAAGAGCACGATAAGGCACTAACGCATCTAAGCGACCAAAAATGCCGACTATAGGCACCGTTAACTGTGCAAACATAGCGCGTAAATCATCGTGCTGTAGTATATCGAGTCCTGCACTTAGCGCCTGCTCTTTGGGAGCGGGGTATTGATTCAATAATAATTTTAGCTGCTTTATATCATCACGAGCAGACTCACTGCCCATAGCTTGAATAGCGAGAAAGCGTTCTATGGTTTTTTCTCTATGGCTCACTAACTGATCTTTAAACGCATTCAGGACGTCCGGCTTAATACCCGGCCAATCATCGTGCTGGGCAAAAAATGGGGTTGATGCTACCAGCACAACTTTGGCCACTTTGTCAGGCCAGTGCGCAGCAATATACAAAGCAAACAGCCCTCCCAGTGACCAGCCGACAAGTATTGATCCTTCATTTAATTCGCTACTGAGCTGCTCTGCCGCAGCATGCAAAGTGTAAGGTGTTGGTATTGACTGTGCGTTACCAAACCCAGGTAAATCTAAGCAGCGAACTGCGCCATCATGAAAAAACGTAAGTTCAGGCATAATGACTTGCCACACACCTTGATTCATTCCCCAGCCATGTAACAACACCATTTCATTTTGCATATTTATAAACTCTCAACCACACTTAGCGCTCATAATAGCGTTTAAAGGAATGAATGCAATGGCGGGCTTAATTCAGGCGTTTAAAGTCGCTTTAGATGCGCTGTTCCCAAATTTTTGTTTGGGTTGCAGGGGCCACATTGAAAGTAATCAGTCACTCTGCCCACACTGTATGGATGACCTTGCACTTTTTGACTTAGCACGTCATCCAAACCTTTTACATCGCCCCGATATTTGTGACGCTTTTCCTGACTGTCATTTTGATCATCTCATTGCCTGTGCGTGGTATCAAGCACCCTATAAACAATGGCTCATACAGTTAAAATTTAACAATCAACAGCATTATAAAGTGGCTTTACAGCAAATCATAACCAAACAGCTGCAACATGCCCTTGCAGCAAACACACACTGGCCTGATGTATTTATCATAATGCCGTTACATAAAAGGCGTTTTTTATCGCGTGGCTATAACCAAGTAAGCCAAACGTGGTTACCGGTTCTAGAGGGCTTACAGCAAGACGTTATTACGCCTCTTCATAAACAAAAAGCCACCCAGCCACAATCAAAACTAAGTAAAACAAAACGGGTAAAGAATGTAAAAAATGCGTTTGTATGTCAGCAAGATCTGACAGGGAAATCGGTGGCTATTGTTGATGATGTGATGACCTCTGGTGCTACATTAAACGCAGCAACAGAGGCATTAAAACAGGCAGGGGCCAAACAAGTATGGGCAATCCTTACATGTTTGACTCCCCTTAATTAGTCACCCGATGCACTAAATGCATGACCAAAGAACAATGCATTACTTAGTAATCGGCTTGTTCCATACCAGTAACCACGAAAAACGGGGTTATCAGTCATACCGATCACACTGCCTTTTCCGTAAGAGTGCGCAATTAAACCTGCAGCACCGGCTACCTGCTCCACATTGACATCATCAGTAAAGCCTGCAAGTAATGGCGTGTCTGTATAAGTAAGCACATTAACAAATGGTGCCTCCGATTTTTCAAGTAACCAAGTGCTATTTTTAAATACAGGTAAGTTATTGCGCTCAAGCGAGAACGTCAGTGGGTGCGATAAGTCAACGTGAGTATTAAAAATGGCACCTGCAATGCGTTGGCGCCCTGCTAAGTCATCTTTATCGGCATAAGTAAGGCCTTTTGTATCAAATGCACTTGCAACATCACGGCGTGACAAATAATTCGCTTTTAATAGTTGCTGATCCGCTAAGAATTTAGCACCGCCTTTATGGCCCCAGATTACCCCGCCTTTACGAACCCACGCTTTTATTGCAATTTTAGTCGCATCATCAAGGCGATTATAATTACCATGCGCAAGCACAATATGGCTGTACTTATCGAGGTTAATATTATCTAAACGCTCCATTTCAATAATACTCGGGGCAATGTCAACAAAGCGATCAAGGTAATACCACACTTCGCCAAGCTCATACTGGCTGGTTCCTTCGCCACCAATAAGCAGTACCTTAGGTGCTTTAACAACAGCCATAGAACGAGACCCTAAATCAGCCCCTTTCACTGTTAAACCAGAGCTGATGGGAACAATTTCAATACCGAAATCTGTTTGTGCTTGGTTTAAATAACGCACCCAATTAGGGTCTGTTTGAATACCGGCTGGTAATAAAATACTGCCTGGCTCAAAAGCAACCTCACCTGCGGGTGTTTTTGCTGTAAGTGAACTAAGCGCAACACGTGCTTGAACACCTTGCTTAAGTAAGTTATTTAACATTTTAGGAGCAAGGTAGTCATCCCACTTAAATGCATAAGCATAGCTTTGTGGTAACGCAGCGAAGCTTGATTTAACCGTTTTCTGCCACGGCATTTTTGCAATGTTTAAGCCCCAATTGCTGCTCACTTTGGCAAACTCTAAATTAAATGCATGGGCCAATGTCCAGCCCGAAACATCATAAAAAGTATTGTCAACAAAGCGTTGTTGCTCGCTAAAAATCGCTTTTACTAAACGAAATTGTGGCTGTGCTAATGGCACGTAGTAGCTTTTTTCAGAAAAGCTCTGACCATTCACTTTTAAGGGCTCTTCAAGCAAATACGCATTGATTTGGTGTTGCTTTAACACGTCTAAAAAATACGCCATACGGCTATTATCAGCGCCGCCTTTTACCACATAGCCTTTAAAATCTTCATCGCCAGCAAGATCCGTAGCTTTAGTGTAAAACTCAGCTTGATAGTCTAGTAAGTCTTGGCGATTATCAATCGCTGCTTGGAATGTAGATAAGCTCGTTAACAGTTGATTTTTAATAGTAAATGGAAAACTCAACGGGCCGTTAATTGTTTCTTGTAAGTGCCCACGAGAACTGGCTTGTTCAAATAAAATACCCACGCCACCATTTACATCTGGGTAGGTTGACCCCTTGCCATAGTAAAAATCGTCAAAGCTTTCTTCAGTAAAATACAGCGCATTATGCTCATCAAGCGTCTTTGCATGATAATTTGCAATTGCTTTCGTTAATGTCACATTTTCTTCTGGTGTAATTGGGTGTTTACGCGTTGGTATTCCCGGTTGAAAGAAGAATGTGCTATTTGGGCCCATTTCATGAAAGTCAGTTAAAATATTAGGCTTCCAGTGATGGAACTGGGCAATACGCGCACGTGACTCAGGGTGTTGTAGTAACAACCAGTCACGATTTAAATCAAAAAGATAATGGTTAGTACGACTGCTCGGCCAGCTTTCACGGTGCTCACGTGTTTCAGGGTCCGATGATAAGTTCATGCCTCGATTGCTATTTGCCCAATTCGCAAAACGCGCTAAGCCATCAGGATTCAAAGAGGGGTCTAATAAAATAACGGTGTTGTTTAATAAGGTGTCAATTTCAGGCCCTTGTGCCGCAGCAAGATAATAAGCAACTAATAGCGATGCGTTGCTACCTGAAGACTCATTGCCATGCACACTGTAACCCATCCACACAACCGCAGGTTGCTTGCTTGAGTCAGTATTTCCACCGCTTAAGCGAGCTAAATGTGCTTTACGAATTTGCTCTACTTGGCCTAATTTATCTGGCGCAGTAATCGTTAACATGACCAAGGGTCGCTGCTCGTGCGTCCGGCCAATTACTTCAATGTTAATACGCTCACTTTTGTCTGCCAATATTTGCATATACTGAACAAGTTGATCATGGCGTACATGCCACTCGCCCACTTCGTAGCCTAAAACCTCTTGCGGGGTTGGAATAAGCGGATCAAATTTCACATCTTCTTCAAAATAATAGGAAAGTGGTTTTGCTAATGCTGAAAAACTCACTAGCATGGTTAATATTGTTATTATTAAACGCATAGATAGCACCTGTTATTGTTTGATGTTTTCACGCTACCATTCGATAAAATAGATGCAACTTTTTACGCTCAACACTGGCGACAACACGATGAGCGGAGTATGATAGGCAGTATCCGAGTAATTTAGTCAAGTATAGTTCGTTTTATGATTTCTATTTCTGAATCTGCACAATCTCATTTTGCTAAACTTTTAGCAGACCAAGCTGAACAAACTAACATTCGTGTGTTTGTTGTAAACCCAGGTACTTCGCAAGCTGAGTGTGGTGTTTCTTACTGCCCTGAAGACGCAGTTGAAGCAAGCGACATTCGTTTACCATTTAATGGTTTTGATGCCATTGTTGATGCAGAAAGTGCTCCTTTCTTACAAGAAGCTGAAATCGATTTTGTGACTGACAAAATGGGTACTCAGCTAACGCTTAAAGCACCGAATGCAAAAGCACGTAAGCTGACCGACGATGCGACGCTTCAAGAACGTGTTCAACATATGCTTGAAACCGAAGTTAACCCGCAACTTGCTAACCACGGTGGCCAAGTAAGCCTTGTGGAAATTACAGCCGATGGTATTGCAGTACTGCAATTTGGTGGTGGCTGTAATGGTTGTTCAATGATCGATGTGACGTTAAAAGAAGGCATCGAAAAAGAAATGATCGCTAAATTTGATGAGATCACAGGGGTGAGAGATATTACTGATCACAACCCGGGTGAGCACTCATACTACTAATTAGCGCTTAAGATGCTTAAGCAGTGGGTTTTTCGCTTAGGTAGCGACCCCAAATTAAGCCTAAAACGCTTTCTTCGCGGCTTAGCACTGTTTGTGCTAGCCGTGATATTCATTGCTATCGGCTATTATGGACCCGCAATTTTCCAGCTTGTGGGGCTTGTCATTTTAGCTGTTGCATTGTTTTTTGCATTTTGGGGCTACTTAGGTATTTTTGCGAACCGTTTCGCACAAGTGCTTAAGCGTACATCCCCTAAAGATGATGATCTTGACCTGTGGAAATAACCACTCAAATTAACAACTGTTGTTGCTTAACCATTGCGCGATAACGTAGCCATAACGTAACGCCACGCAATAACATAAAGCTTGTCATAGCGAACCATAATCCATGATTTTGCCAGTCGCTTACCAACCAAAATAACCCAAAGAAACCAAATGTCGCGCTTATTAGCATGGTATTTCGCATGTCTTTTGCGCGTGTTAAACCAACAAATACACCATCGAATAAAAAGCACCCCATGGCCGCAATGGGCAATATAATGACCCAAGGTAAGTAGTGTGTAGCCAGACTGACAACCTCAGGCACATCGGTTAAAAGGCGAATAATAGCGCCACCAAACACTAAAAAAATCAGGCTATAAAAGAGCGCAAAGAGTCCTCCCCAGAACAAGCTTAAATTCACCCAAAGTTTGATCTGTTCAACACTCTGCTCCCCTTTGGCTTTGCCTACTTTTGCTTCGCTCGCATAAGCAATACCATCTAAAGCAAAACTCACCAACATCAGAAAGTTCAGCAATACGGCATTAGCTGCTAATGTTGTTTCACCGATTCTAGCGCCATAAAAAGTCATAAAGCTAAAGCACAATTGCAGTGCCAGTGAACGAATGAAAATATCGCGGTTTAAATTAAGCAGCTCGCCTATTTTAGCTACGCTTAACCATGCTTTAACGGCCAAATTAATACCTTGCTTTTTAGCAAGTTGTAACACCAGAAAAACAGCAAAACCGAATGCGATATAATCGGCAATAAGCGAGGCCCAAGCCGCGCCCGCCACTCCCCAATTAAGAAAAACCACAAAGTAAATATCGAGCACAATATTTGTGATATTGGTAATTAATAATAAATAAAATGGACCTCGTCCATAATGTACACCGAGCATCCACCCTAATAGCACCAAATTACAAAGGGCCGCTGGCGCACTAAAAATACGAACAGAAAAATAGCTATACGCCTGTTCTAAAACAGCTTGATTGGCATTTGACAAGTAAGCCATTAAGGATTGAATTGGTGTGCTGAGCGCGATTAATAACAACGCAACCCCAGTTGCAAGCAACAAACTACGCTTTAACAGTTCACCTAGCAAAGTAAGGTCATTTTTACCGTAAGCTTGTGCCACCAGCCCCGTCGTACTCATTCTTAAAAAGCCTGCCAGCCAAAATAGTAACGAAATAACCGTAGAGCCTAACGCTATCCCCGCCAAGTAGTGAGCACTTCCTAAGTGACCAATCACGGCAGTATCAACTAATCCTAACAGTGGGACAGTAATATTTGATAAGATCATTGGACCGGCTAATAACAGCAAACTTTTATGGTGTGCCTTATGACGTTTAAGAAAATGTTTCATGTAATTTTTGCAGTCCTGTTAGGTTTATCAATGCGTGCCCACGGCGCCGTTATTTTACAGTATCATCATGTGAGTGAAACCCTTCCTGCGGTCACCAGTGTCAGCAGTGAAACATTTATAAAACACATGCAGTATTTAAAAGATCATCACTTTACTGTAGTGCCATTAAATGAGCTAATTAGTTCACTGCAATCTGGCAAAGAATTAACCGATAAAACCGTCGCAATTACCTTTGACGATGGTTATAAAAACAATTATGAACAAGCCGCGCCAATTCTTGAGAAGTTCGGCTACCCCTACACTATTTTTGTTAATCCAAAACTGATTGATGAAGGTAAAAGCTATGTCATGACATGGCAGCAATTAAAAGCGCTTTCTAAAAAAGGGGCACTTATTAGTAATCACACCCAAGCGCATAATTACATGCATTTAAAGCAACAGGGTGAAACTGACGCACAATGGCAAGCACGGACTAAAAACGACATTCTCGCAGCACAAAAGCGTATCAAAGAAGAGATTGGTCATGACTATAAATACGTAGCCTATCCCTATGGCGAATTTAATAATTCACTTCAAGCACTGGTTAAGTCAATTGGCTTTGTTGGTATTGGTCAACACTCAGGTGCGGTGGGTATTCATTCTGACTTTACCCGTTTACCACGCTTCCCTGCATCAGGCTTTTACTCCAAACTTGATACATTATCGACAAAATTAGCGTCACAGGCTTTCACTATCAAAGCGTTAAATTACTCAGACAGTGTTACTAACGAGAATCCACCTAGCTTAAGCATTCAATTTGATATGCAAGACTTTCATAAAAGCCAATTTGCGTGCTATGTCTCGGGGATTGGTCAAGCAGACTTAAATTGGACAAGCAAAGACACGGTGCAAATTATCTCGCCAGCTAAATTGAAAAGTGGCCGTTCACGTTTTAATTGTACGGCCCCTTCGATTGAGAAAAAAGGCAGCTATTATTGGTTTTCACAACCTTGGGTGATCACACCTTAACGGCCTGCTTAAGCATTTGCGCGGTAATTTTATCAAGACGCACAATTTCATGAGCCGCATCCAGTTCGATAGCGGCTTTTGGCATGCCCCACACCACTGACGATAACTCGTCTTGTGCAATTGTATAAGCCCCCGCTTGTTTTAATGCCAGTAACCCTTTCGCGCCATCACTCCCCATGCCTGTGAGTAACGCAGCAATCGTGGCTTTTGGACACGCAACCAATAACGAATTAAACAATACATCCACTGCAGGTCGATGGCGATTAACTAATTCAGATGTATCGAGTTGGCAATACAAAGCAGAACCTTGTTTTACAATACTTAAATGTTGATCGCCCGGTGCAATGTAAGCCCAACCGGGGCGTAATTTATCACCGTGCTCTGCCTCTTTGACATTAATTTTACAGGTACGATCCATACGCATAGCAAACGAAGTGCTAAATACTGGCGGAATGTGCTGCGTAATGACAATAGGTGGACATTGCTCAGGCATACGCACCAAAACCTCTTTAATTGCCTCGGTGCCACCTGTCGAAGCACCAATCGCCAGCACACTATTTGCTTTAAATTGTAAGGTTGATAAGGCGCTATCGGCTTCTAGGCTCTGCTCCTTGAATGTGCGAACCCGAGCACCAGCCGCTGTACGTATTTTTTGATGTAATAAATGCGCATACCGTTGCAAACTTTGAGACACGTTAGCGGTCGGTTTTGCTATAAAATCAACCGCTCCCGTTTCAAGCGCTTCGAGGGTAATGGGCGATCCCTTTTGTGTTAATGTTGATATCATTACCACCGGCATAGGCCGTAGACGCATTAAGTTTTTAAGAAAACTTAAACCATCCATTTTGGGCATTTCAATATCAAGCGTTAACACGTCAGGGTTGAGGCGTTTTATTTGTTCTCTCGCTTCGTAGGGGTCTTCTGCAGACCCCACAACGTGAATATCATCTGCTTGCTCAAGAATCTCTTTAAGCAATCCGCGTATCAAAGGAGAATCATCAACAATAAGGACTTTGATCATATGCTCTCCTAAAATAGCTCAATATCCGTTTTTGCATCTTGTTGCTCAATTTCGTGTAAGTATTTAACTTCACGTTCTTCAAGTTTATCTGTATGTAGTTCACGTAGCTTTTTCACCTGTGCTTTTCCCGTTTGCGGATCAAAGATGATCTTACGAGGCCAAGGTCCACCTACATCGTGAGATACTAAATCTAAACCCTCTTCAAGTACATAAGCATTTGCAAAACGAATATTACCCACCCCGATATCTGTCATTGAGCGAATAATTTTACCCCCGCCGAATAACTTTACTTTTAAGTTTCGTTTTGAGGCTCCATTTTTCAGAATTTCATTGATCAAGTACTCCATAGCCCAGTTGCCATAACGGCAATTAAGGCTATGCGCATTGGCGGGATCAACGCCTTTTTCAATCGGTAACATAAAGTGATTCATGCCACCAATGCCTAACCCATCATCGTAGATACACGCTGCAATACAAGACCCTAACACCGTGGTGATGAGTTCATCCGATTTTGAAACATAGAATTCACCCGGCAATACTTTCGCTATCACCTTTTGCCTGCGGTTATCCCAAAAGCGTTTTACATGCTCAAACCCTGGTAAAACTGCTTTATAATGAGTGTTCATAGACCACCTTTTGGTAGATCGTTTGGCCTAAATTCTTAAATTCTCTGTGATCTTTACCGAGTGTCTCTGAGTGCCCCAAAAATAAATGGCCTGAGTTACTAAGTAACTCATAATAGCGTCGAAAGAGTGTATCTTTGGTCGACTTATCAAAGTAAATCACCACATTGCGACAAAAAATCACATCAAAAGGACCTTTCATTGGCCAACTTTGCAGTAAGTTTAAGCGTTTAAAAAAAATGTTTTTTTGTAGCGCTGGTTTCACTTTATAAAGCTGTCCATCGTGGCTTTTTAGAAACCAACGTTTAAGCTGACTGTCTTCTAAGCCATTTACATTCGCAGCCGTGTAAGTGCCTGCTTGTGCTTTCGCAAGCACATTAGAGTCAAGATCGGTGGCCAGTATTTTCACATCCCAATCTTTTGGAAATAAATCACTTAGGGTCATTGCAATTGTGTAAGGCTCTTCACCTGTAGAGCACCCAGCCGACCAAACACGTACTCGCTTGCTCTTCGCATTAGAAACGAGCAGCTTAGGTACAATGGTATTTTTTAGGTAACTAAAGTGATGAGGCTCACGAAAGAAAGAGGTTAAGTTGGTGGTAATTGCATTTATAAACTCGCTAAACTCATGCTCTTTATGCTCTTCTAAGTAATCTAAGTACTCTTTAAAGCTTTTAAGCTTATGAAGCCGTATACGCCTTGCTAGGCGTGAATACACCATTTCTCGTTTATGTTCAGCAAGCACAATACCGCAAGCATCATATACCTGTGACGAAATGTTTTTGAAATCACTGTCTGTCAGTAAAAACTCTTTCATGTCTGGACCCACTAGCCTCAAAGAGTGCGCGCATTATAGTCAAACCATTAACTTAAGTGGTTAATCAGTCCCGCGGGTAAAAACAGCGAGACGATCATAAGCGTGTTAAGCATGATTGCACCGATACGTAAGGTAACCCACTGCAGGTAAGCGGTTACTCATGATCCCCTTACTTTGGTCACCTTGCCGTGTCTTTTTGCTCAATAAGCTTTGTTAGTTCACACCATTGACATTCACTATGGTGAAACGGCAAGCGTATTAAAACTCTTCCCACTCATCGCCTGGGTCAACAAAGTTATTTCCTTTGGGAGCTGAGCGCCCAGACGGGCTCGATTGTTTAATCGGTGACGCTGTCACTCTGCTTGTGATGTCTGTTTCCTCTTGATTCGATAGCGAGAAGAAGTTAAGCAAGCGGCGCATATCATTGGCTTGTTCTGCCATTGATTCACCTGCTGCAGATGCCTGCTCAACAAGCGCCGCATTTTGCTGTGTCATTTCATCCATTTGTGCAATGGCTTTATTTACTTGCTCAATACCTGAGCTTTGCTCTTCCGATGCCTGCGCAATATCCGAAATCATGGCCGTTACGCGTTGTACCGCTGTGACAATTTCTTGTAACGTTGAACCTGATTCATTCACCAATAATGTGCCATCTTCAACTTTGCCGACACTGTCGCGAATAAGCTCTTTAATTTCTTTTGCCGCAGCAGCTGAGCGCTGTGCAAGATTACGCACTTCACCCGCAACAACCGCAAAGCCACGCCCTTGTTCACCAGCACGTGCAGCCTCTACCGCGGCATTTAATGCAAGTAGATTAGTTTGGAAGGCAATTTCATCAATTACACTGATGATATCTGCTATCTTCTTACTCGATTCATTAATAGCCGACATACTCGTTACGGCACGGTTGACAACCTCGCCTCCTTTTTGTGCCTTGCTACGAGTCTCTTCGGCAAGCTCGTTAACCTCTTTTGCATTATCGGCATTTTGACGAACTGTACTGGTCATCTCTTCCATACTTGATGCTGTTTCTTCAAGCGAAGATGCCTGCTCTTCAGTACGTTGACTTAAGTCTGCATTGCCTTGCGAGATTTCTTCTGCACCACTGGCCACCAATGTCGCTGATGTATTTATGCGGTTAATAACCTCCGTTAACTTATCAGCCGTGGCATTCGCATCGCGTTTTAATTTATCAAATGAACCTTGGTACTCTTGTTCAATACGCTTAGATAAATCACCATTAGCCATAGCATCAAGCATATTAGCAGTGTCTTTTACGGCATCATCTACAATACCCACTAAGCTATTTAGGCCCTGTGCTAAACGTAAGAAGAAGCCTGTTTTACCCGCAATTTCAACTCGTGCCTCTAAATCACCTTTACCTGCAGCGGTTACCAGACCAGCGATTTCTTTCTCGATAGCAACTTCTGCGGTTCTATCTTCCCACTCAACAACCGTTCCAATTCGTTCGTTTTCAGGGGTAAAAATAGGGTTAGCTACCAAACCAAAAGTACGTCCACCTACTTGAATCTCAGTGCTGTAGGTATCACTCAGTTTTGATAATAAATTACGTTGATGTGCAGGGTTTTTATGGAACACATCAATATTCTGACCGAGTAAATTACTGCTGTTAAAGTTAGGCAGGTCTTTTCGAAGATCGCTCTCTGCCACTTTCATCATATTGAGCACCGCTTCGTTCATATAGATGATGTCGTTATTCGCATCGGCAATCATGGTGTTAGTGCCTACGCGGTCAAGCGCGCGACGTACCCGTAGATTCTCTTCAGCTTCACGCTTTTCGGCTTCTGCTTTATTGACACTGTCAGTGATATCTTGCCATTCAACAATTGTCCCTAAACGCTTACCCGACGAATTAACCCAAGGGGTTGCAATCAAGCTAAAAATAAGACCCGCTAAGCGCAGTGTCGTTTTATAGGGTTCAGATAAATTCTTTAGTAATTCACGTTGATGTGAAGGATGCTTATGAAAATCATCAACACAGGTGCCAATTAAATTTTCAACAGAAAAGCTAGGCAGCACTGTTTTCAATGCGGCTTCACGTGCTTTGAGCATTTGCTTCACTTGCTCATTTACAAACACTATTTCTAAATCATTGTTAGCCATCATCACATTTGCTTGGCATACACGCAGTGCATTTGACAGGTCAGCATCACGTTTAGATTGTTTTTCAAGCTCCTTCTGTGCAGTGATATCGCTGGCGAATTTAATCACTTTGACTACGCTACCATTGCTATCAATAATTGGGTTATAGGTTGCTTGGATCCAAATTTCTTTGCCGTTTTTACCGAACCGTTTAAATTCATCCGAAATAAATTCACCGCTGCGCAAGCGCTGCCAAAACTGTTGGTATTCGGGACTTTGTGCATCTTCTTCTGCAATAAACATTGAATGATGTTGACCCTGAACTTCTTCTAGCCGATAGCCCATGGCATTTAAAAAATTTGCATTGGCAGTAATGATCGACCCAGACGGTTGAAACTCAATCACTGCAAGCGATTTATTTAATGCTGCAACAACCAAATCATTATTTGACTCAACATTTTTAGGACTGCTAAACCATCCCATACCCTTCACCTTCTTGTTAATCTACCCAATTAAATGTCCATTGTTTTTTGTAGGTCGAGTAACGCGACCATTTTTTCACCCACATTTACTAACCCCGCAACGTACTGTGCGTTATCTGAGTCAGATAGATGTGGCACTGCTTTTGCCTCATGCTCAGCAATGCTATAGACATCCGAAACAGCATCAACAACGATGCCCATAATTTTACTTGCGTTCTCTAACTCTACTTTCAGTACAATCACCACTGTGAGTGGCCCATACTCAATAGCCGGAATACCAAATCGCAACCGCAAATCAACAATAGGCACTATCGTGCCACGTAAGTTGATCACCCCCTTGACGAAATCGGGTGAGTTTGGAATAACCGTTATTTCTTCCCAACTGCGTATTTCTTGCACAGTTAAAATATCTACACCGTACTCTTCTTCAGCCATAAAGAAGGTTAGAAACTGTTTAACATCTTGGTCTTGCTCAATATTCAGCTTATTATGTAGGTCATCGTGTGCTGCAATCATGACGCCTCCAAGTTAGCTTTTGACTCTATTATTAGCTCTTGACTGCCGGGCTTTCTAAGCCCTGATAACTTAATTAAGCCACTAATATCAACAATCAGTGAAACGCGGCCATCCCCTAAGATTGTTGCCCCTGAGACGCCATCGACCTTTTGATAATTCGCCTCTAAGCTCTTAATAACAACCTGTTGCTGGGATAATAAGTCATCAACCAATAAACCAATTTTTTGGTTATCACTTTCCACCACCACCAGTAAGGTTTTATCCAGTGTTTCAATCGCACCTTGATGATTAAAAATACTGTATAGACGTAAAATCGGGATGTATTCATCGCGTAGCCGCAACACATCCAAATCTTTTCCAACTCGACTGACCTTCGTGATATCGATTTGCAACGATTCAATAATCGAAATAAGTGGAATAATGTAGGTATGCTCAGCCACACGAACAAGTTGACCATCTAATATAGCCAGCGTGAGTGGTAAGCGAATGGTGAACGTTGAACCAACACCTGGGGCAGACGACACTTCAACGGAACCACTCAAGGCTTCAATATTTCGTCTAACCACATCCATACCAACACCGCGACCCGACAAGTCGCTCACTTGGTCAGCCGTTGAAAAGCCGGGTAAGAAAATTAGTTCGTTAACTTCATTATCAGATAGATCGTCTGCTTCTGATATCAAGCCATTTTTAATGGCTTTTTCGCGTATTTTGGTGGTATTGAGGCCTTGTCCGTCATCCATAATTTCAATGACAATATTACCACCTTGATGAAAGGCATTAAGCGTCACGGTACCAACCGGATTTTTACCGGCAGCAACACGTTTATCGACCGTTTCAAGGCCATGATCAAGCGAGTTTCTAACCAAATGCACCATCGGGTCAGAAATCTTCTCCATCACCGTTTTATCTAACTCAGTTTGCTCACCAAGTAGTTTCAGTTCGACTTGTTTGTCTAGTTTTTGCGAAATATCGCGGACTAAACGAGGAAAACGACTGAACACAAAACTAATAGGCAACATTCTGATACGCATAACACTTTCTTGTAAATCGCGGGTGTTATGTGCAAGTTGAGCAAGCCCCTCTTGCAACGATGCAATCGTGGCTTCAGTAATTTCTTGCTCACCTAATTGAGTCAGCATAGCTTGCGTAATGACTAACTCACCAACCATGTTGATTAAGGAGTCAACTTTATCAATACCAACACGGATTGAGGTGGATTCGGTGTTGGTTGTTGTTGATTTTACAGCAGGGACTTTCTTTACTTCGGCATCGGGCTTGGTGGCTGCTTTTTCATTTTTGTTGTCAGTCTCGACCTGCGTTGATGGCGCCGCGCTCACAGCGACTTCATCACCAAATAAACCGCCGCATAAGGTAATCGTAATATCGGCGTCATCCTCAACCCATTCGAAAATTTCTTCGATACAACTCTGGTCTTTTTCTGTGGTTAAGAAAAAACGCCACGACAAAAAGCAATCTTCGGGGGCGAGGTCGGTAACATCAGGAACAGCATCTTGAAACGCTTGAGTTTCTAAGTCACCTAACTCAGCTAATTCACTGATCATATACAGCGGTTCATTGCCGGTTTTAAATAGGTGATGATGTGGTTTAAAATCGATTTGGAAAGTATTAATACTGTTTTCGCTGAGTGGCTCCTGCACAGGCTCTGCCACTTTACTTGCCGCACGCATACCGAGTATTTCTTCGAATTTGATTCGCAGTTCATCCGCTTCGGTTAAGTCGGGTTGCTGTTCTGCTTGCAATGCTCTAAGTAAAGCTCGTAAACAATCCACTGATTTTAGTAATAAGTTTACATGTTCGGCCGTTAAATCTCGTGAACCTTCCCGAATTTGGTCTAACAGCGTTTCTAAAACATGGGTAAAATCAGCAACAGAATTAAAGCCAAATGTACCACTGCCCCCTTTAATAGAATGCGCGGCGCGAAAAATAGTGTTGATTGTTTCTGAGTCTTCTTCGCCCGGAACTAAGTTTAATAACTCAGCCTCCATAGCATCCAGTCCTTCAAAGCTTTCTTCGAAAAACACTTCATAAAATTGGCTTAGATCTATACTCATGCCCCGCTCCTATTGTTAGCGAATCACTTTTTTTAAAACCGCTAACAATTGCTCAGGATTAAATGGTTTAACAATCCATCCCGTTGCCCCCGCTGCTTTTCCTTCGGATTTTTTATCAAGGCCAGACTCGGTCGTTAGCATCAATAAAGGGGTAAATTTATAGTTTGGTAAACTACGTAATTCACGTATGAGCGTAATACCATCCATCACTGGCATATTCACATCGGATATAACGGCATCGAAACCTTGCTGTTTAGCTATGTTCAACGCCTCACTGCCATCTTTTGCTTCCGTGACTTCAAAGCCTGCTTTTTTTAGCGTAAAACCTACCATTTGTCGCATAGATGCAGAGTCATCAACAGCTAAAATTCTTTTCATAAAAACCTCTTAATTGGTATTCTCAAGTACAAGATAATGACTTAAGCCCAAACTATTTATTGCCTCTTGCAACGGCTTGCTTTCGCCTACCCAAATAATTTTGTGTTGGACTGAAAGCAAATGCTTTTGTAATGAACATAACAGCTGAATTGAGGCCGTATCGGCACGAGTCACCTCACTAATATCAAGGCAAATATCATCGTTTGCTGACAACTCTTGCAACAAATCTTGATGTAGTGATTCGACTTGAGTGATGGCTAATTCAGTAGGAAGCTTCAACATTACTGGCACTTTCCCTGCTTAAAACAATTCATAACAAAAGCTTAGACCGAGTTATTAAAATTGCCATTAATTGAATTAAAAAATTGTAAAATTTTTTAGTAGCTTACATGTTGAAATCAAAAAAGGGAGCAATCGCTCCCTCGAAAATAATCACACTTGTCTATACAGATACTTAGTGATAATAATCTGCAATTTTTTTAAACTCTTCTGTTAACGTACTGGCGTTAATAAGCGGAACATTGCCCTGTTTAAACTCGGGCTTGAAAATTGCGCGTACCGCGCCATCGGGGTCAACCATCACGACTGACGCACTGTGATCAACAGCATATTCTTGCTCATCACTGTCATTAATCGCGTAAATGAGCCCTAAATCTCTAACAAAGGGAAAGAGCTGTTTATGAGGGCCTGATACGGCTAAAAAATCAGGGTTAAAATAATCAATATAGGCTTTGCGTTTTGCGGTGGTATCTCGTTTTGGATCAACCGCTACAAACCACACTTGTACCGTGTAATCTTGGCTCAGCTGCTGTTGCACACTGGTCAATTTAGCCAACGTCATTGGGCAAATATCAGGGCAACTTGTGTAACCTAAAAAGACTAAATTCCAATGACCTTTGAAGCGACTATTATCGGCGGCGTCGCCATGCTGATCAATCAATGTAAATGACTTAACAGGCTTGGCTTGCTGATACACCAGCGCATCCACATCGGGAGGTGATTTTTCGGGGCTACAGCCCGTTAAAAAAAACACCACTCCCAAACAAAGTGCCACTAAAAAACGCGTCATAAAAGCAACCATTTATCAATAAATAAGGCGATAAAGAGTAGCATTAAATGCACAATTGAAAAACGAAATAAGTCCATCGCGGTATCATCTTTCCCACCCAGTTTTAGCTTTAATGCTTTATAAACGAAAATGGCATTTAACGCACTTGCCGCCATTAAGTATATGCCCCCTGACATACCAATTAAATAAGGTAATACACACACCAATGCCAGTAAAACAGAGTAAGCAACCACACATGTTTTGCAAAATTCGATACCATGGGTAACGGGTAACATCGGAATTTTTGCTCGCTCATAGTCACTTTTACGCGCAATCGCTAACGCCCAGAAGTGAGGCGGAGTCCAGGTAAAAATAATCATAACAAGTAGCCAAGGCGCTGCCGCCATATGACCCGTTTCAGACACCCACCCTAATAAGGGTGGCATAGCACCGGCCAGCCCCCCTATAACAATATTTTGCGGTGTGGCACGCTTTAAGAAAGAAGTGTAGATAAATGCATAACCCACTAACGCAAAAAGTGTCAGTATCGCCGTTAAGGTGTTTGCCCAAATGATCAACATCATAAAGCCTGCAGTACCAATAGCAGCTGCAAAACTTAAAGCATGTTGCTTGCTCAAACGCCCCTTAGCGACAGGACGGTGGCGAGTGCGCGCCATCTTGCTATCAATTTCACTATCAACAACATGATTAATCACCGCAGCAGCGGCTGAAAGTAAACCTATACCCAACAAGCTTGCCAATTGAACAAAAAGACCTCGCCCCATATCAGGAGCAAGTGCTAAACCGACCCATGCGGTGAGAACAAGCATCGCAACGACTTTAAATTTGCTAATCGCAAGATAGTCTTTTAACAACGCATGACCATGAGAAAATATTGATTTTTCAGTATGTAATGTTAAGGCCATTATCGCCTCCTAAGTTCTTGCTTTTAAGTGGAAACATAGTCTAACCATTGTTAATAACAACATGGCTGCCATTAAGTTATGAGCAAGCGCTACGCTTAAAGGGAAATGCCAATGAACAACCGCAAGGCCTAAACAGATTTGACACAGTAAGGCTATTAATACGGTGACCGTGCAATGCTTTATTTTTCGAGAATAAGAGTGCGAATAGATACGCCACATAATGAGTGCCAATACAACACAGGTAACAAGGGCCCAAATACGGTGTAATAAGTGAATAGACATACGTGCCTGCTGCGATAAAACACCATATTCATAAGTACTGTGTTCAAGTGGCAGTTGAAAAACGCTCTTTAACGAGAAAGGTTGAGCATAACTGCACAATGGCAACCCATTGCAGTGCGGTGCCGCATAATTAGCCGCAAGCCACCCTCCTAAGGCAATCTGAAGTATCAGGACGACTAAGCCAATCAAGGCTAATCGGTAATACGGCCGAGCTCCCGTATCCCCACCCACAATGGGTTTTGTGGTTAGCCTCAAGTACAACAAGAACACTAAAGACAAAATACTGAATCCCCCAAGCAAATGCCCCATCACCACTAATGGTTGTAAGTTCATGGTAACGGTCCACATACCTAGCGCGGCTTGAAATACCACTAACAAAAGGAGCAGTAACGTTAACTTAACTGGGGTAGTTGGGTATTGGCGTTTTAACCAAGCCAAAACAAACAAAGCCAAAATAAATAACCCAAGCGCACCGGCAAAATAACGATGGATCATTTCTTTCCACGCTTTTGCCGCTTCAAACATCATATCTGGGTAGTTTTGTTCAACATGTAGTAATGCTGTTTCGTGCTTTGGCACCGTTAAAAACCCATAGCAACCGGGCCAGTCCGGGCAGCCTAAACCTGCATCACTGAGCCGTGTATAAGCCCCCAGTCCAACGACTAACACCGACATAAAACACGTAATTAAGACTAAATATTTATAATTTTTATACATCTTTTGCATCCTTACTGAGCTTTAACTTGAACGCGCATAATTAAGTAGTTTTTTTAGATCTTTCAGTAACCCTTTTTGAATTAATCTGTTTTGTTCTGGCTCATCAGTGTAAGGATAGTGCAGTACCACCAAGCCCATATGATCGACCAAATATAAATCTCCCGCTTTAAGCGCTGAGTTTTCATCTAATTGTCGCCAACTAGTGGCTATATCTTGCTGATTTGTAAGAACGGCAACATCAACCTTTTGCTGATTCTTACCCAAGGCAATATGAAGGTTGTCTAAGCTGGCTAACTGGGCTTCACAAACCGAGTGACAGCTTTTTGGGTAGTTAAGCGCAATCGTCCATGGTTTCGGATCGCCCTGCTGCCAATTTGCAAGCTTTACTTCTGTTTCTAACAGCTCCCCGTAATTACTTGAACCGCTGGGCAGCCAATCAAGTTTCAATGCTGTATACGCTAACGCCAGTGGCACAAAGCAACATAAAGCAAATAAACTAAGTGGATTAACTTTCATTACGCCTCCTTTTCATCGCAAAATAAGCTATAACAACACAGGCCGCACCAATGAGCAGCCACTGCACAGCGTAGGCATAATGCTTGTCTGGCCCCATCACTACACTTTCGTAATGAGGAGTCGCTATGTCATCAGCTGCAAGGCGGTAGGCTAAAAACGGTTGCAGAGGTTGCGCTAGTTGACGACTAAAAATGTCTAAATCAATTGCTTGAATACGCTTAGGCCAGCCAGCTTCAGCGCCAATTTCATCTGCTAGCGTAAAGCCTTGCAGCTGACCTTGTTTGAGTTGCACTGTGGTAGATATGTGTGAAGGTTGAGGCCAATTTACGGTGGGGAGTTGACTACGATCAACCGGTGCCTTCAACCAGCCGAAATTAACAATGACAGGCGCTATATCATCATTAATTTTTACAGCAGCAAGTAGGTCGTATCCTACTTGTCCTTGGTAAATCTGATTATCTAACAGCCAATAACGCTGCGTATTGATGAGCCCATTCAAAGTCAGCTTTAAACCTGTTTTATCAACCTGATTAGGTAATAATTGAAATGCCTGCCAGTCCATTACACCTTGCTGTTCTGACTGCTCAAGCTGGCTTAATTGCTGTTGTTTTTGCTCACCACGTTGATACTGCCATACACTCAGCCGTAAACACACCAGCACAGCAAGTGACACAACGCAAATTGCAATAATTGAGCTAAGCTTTTGTTTACGCCTTAAAATCAACTGCATCTAGGAAACCTAAAATGATAAAAATCATCATTACACTGTTATTGTTATATATCGTGTTTAATCTGTTTCGGGCACTATTTGTGATGATGTCTACTAAGCAACACTCGCGACCGATGTCTCACTATTTAGGTCGACGAGTGTTTTTCTCTGCCATGGTACTGATCATCATTATTGCAGCATTAAAACTGGGCTTTATTCACACTAACCCATCGCCAATTCATAACGCTACAGCACGTACACAAATACAAATAAACACAACCACACCACGTCAACAAAGTGCCAGTACCAAGCCGCAGCTTGAAAGGCAAAATGCTTTTCACTGGTAAAGTGACCTTTAAAAATTCGCAGCAGTACCACAAATAAAATAATTGTCCCTAAGGTCACATGCATGCCGTGAAAGCCGGTCAGCAAAAAGAAGGTATTGCCATACACTCCCGCATCAAGGGTTAGACCCAAGTCTTGGTATGCATGCATATACTCATAAACTTGCAGAGCCAAAAACACCACACCAAGCAACACAGTGAGTGATAAGAACGTTTTGAGTGCCCCCCGCTTATTGTTTTCTATGGCAACATGCGCAAAGTGGATAGTGACCGATGAAGTTAATAGAATAAGGGTATTAATCAGCGGTAAGCCTTGCCAACCCATTGCTTGTGTTGTCTCTCCCGCAGGGGTTGTCAACAATGGCCATACGGCCTCAAATGAAGGCCAAAGTACCTCGTTGGTCATGGCATTATTCCCCGCACCACCTAACCAAGGTACCGAGATCATGCGGGCGTAAAATAATGCCCCAAAGAACGCCATAAAAAACATCACTTCAGAAAAAATAAACCAACTCATACCTTGTCTGAATGAGCGATCCATTTGTGCTGAATATAACCCTTTGTGCGACTCTTCAATCACGTTTTTAAACCAACTAAAAACCATATATATGAGGATCGCAATACCAAGATATAAGACGAACTGACCACTGTTTCCTTCGCCGTTTACTTGCATTACAGTGAGGCCTGCGCCTACTGCAATTAAAAACATTGCGACAGCCCCAACAATTGGCCAAGGACTCTCGGCTGGCACATAATATTTTTCGTAATTTTGATTCATTTTGTTTGCTCCTAATTAGCAATTAGCTTGGCGGCTTAATCGTTCTTGGCCACAACTTGCCCGCTAATATCAAACACGGTGTACGACAATGTTAGCTCTTCCACGTCATCGGGTAGTTCAGTATCAACATAAAACAGTAAAGTGAATTCCACTTCTTCTCCTGCTTTTAACGGCTGTTGATCAAAACAAAAACAAGCAATTTTATGTAGATATTTTGCTGCTTTACCGGGTGAAACACTTGGGATAGCTTGCATTACCTTGTCAGTATTACTGGTATTTTTAGCACTAAACTTAACTTCTCGCATGGCGCCTGGCTGCACAGCGACGCTGTACTGCTCAGACTCCACTTTGAATGGGGCGCCACTTTGCGCATGAGTTGTAAAACTCACATCAACCTGACGTTCAGTATTTACATGCTCACTGACTTTGGCTTGTTCAAGTGAGGGTTTACCATTGAGGCCCGTAACATCACAAAACACGTCATAAAGTGGCACCAATGCGAAGGCAAATGCAAACATAGCTAAACATGCTAACAACAGCTTTTTAAGCAAAGGTGCGTGATTCATTACTTAATCTCCGGTGGCGTCTCAAAGGTGTGATACGGTGCTGGTGAGTCAACTTCCCACTCCAATCCTTCAGCGCCATCCCATACTTTAGCGGGGGCTTTTTCGCCGCCTCTGGCACACTTAAAGACCACTAAAACAAACAGCAGTTGCGATAAACCAAACGCAAACCCACCGATACTGATGATGGCATTGAAATCAGCAAATTGAAGTGCGTAATCTGGAATACGGCGGGGCATACCTGCAAGCCCCACAAAGTGCATTGGGAAAAACAGCACGTTAACGCTAACAAGCGATAACCAAAAGTGCCATTTAGCCAAGGTCTCGTTATACATATTGCCCGTCCACTTCGGCAGCCAATAATAGGCCCCAGCCATAATGGAGAACACAGCACCTGTAACTAATACATAATGGAAGTGGGCAACCACAAAGTAGGTGTCATGATACTGAAAATCGGCCGGTGTAATAGCAAGCATAAGCCCCGAAAAACCACCCAACGTAAATAACACAATAAAGGCGATTGCAAACATCATGGGTATTTCAAAGCTAATAGAGCCTCGCCACATTGTTGCCACCCAGTTAAACACTTTTACCCCAGTTGGCACCGAAATCAGCATCGTCGCGTACATAAAGAACAATTCGCCAGCAACCGGCATACCTGTCGTAAACATGTGGTGTGCCCAAACAATAAAGCTTAAGAGTGCTATTGATGAGGTTGCATACACCATGGACGCATAGCCGAATAATTTTTTGCGCGAAAAGGTCGGCACAATCGTTGAGATAATACCGAACGCAGGTAAGATCATAATGTAGACTTCAGGGTGACCAAAGAACCAGAAAATATGCTGGAACATCACCGGATCTCCGCCACCAGCAGCATCAAAAAAACTGGTCGCAAAGTACTTATCGGTCAATACCATTGTCACGGCACCTGCCAGCACGGGCATAACAGCAATCAGTAAGAAAGCCGTGATCAGCCACGTCCATACAAATAGAGGCAGTTTCATCCATGTCATACCCGGCGCTCTAAGGTTTACAATTGTCACAATGACATTGATAGCGCCCATAATTGAGCTAATACCCATAATATGCACTGCAAACACAAACAGCGCGGTATTGTCGTTACTGTAAGTCGTTGAAAGCGGTGCATAGAACGTCCAACCAAAAGCGGGACCACCACCGGGCATAAGCAGCGATGCCAATAAAATAAGGAAGGCAAAAGGTAAAATCCAAAAGCTCCAGTTGTTCATTCGTGGTAAGGCCATATCTGGCGCACCTATCATCATAGGTACCATCCAGTTTGCAAGCCCTGTAAAGGCGGGCATCACAGCCCCAAATACCATGATCAACCCATGTACTGTGGTCATTTGGTTAAAAAAGTGAGGATCAACCAATTGTAAACCTGGTTGGAATAATTCAGCACGGATCACCATAGCCATGGCGCCGCCAATTAAAAACATCGTCAATGAGAAGATCAGGTACAAACTACCGATGTCTTTATGGTTGGTTGTATATAACCAACGCTTGAAACCTTTCGCTGGATGATGGTGGTCGTGATGCGCATGCTCAGTGGCTTGCTCATTAATAACGTTACTCATTAGTTCGCCTCCGCTGCTGCATCAATTGCTGCTTGAATCTGACTCGGTTGAATGACATCACCGGTATTGTTACCCCACGCATTGCGTTTATAAGTGATGACTGCTGCAAGTTGTTTTATTGAAAGCTGTTTATCAAACGCTTGCATCGCTGTACCAGGCTTACCATGTAAAACAATATCAATATGATCGTTCACATCGCCCAACACGATTGGGCTGCCTTTTAAGGCTGGAAATACACCAGGCAATCCCATGCCAGTGGGCTGATGGCAGGCTGCGCAGCTGGCCATATAGACTTGCTCGCCTAAAACAACTAATTCATCTTTCGAAAGAGTTTGATCAAGTAATGCGGCATCTGCAGCAGCGGCTTGTTCTTTCGCTTGTTTTGCGTCTGCAAGCCAAGTCGCAAACTCATCTTCTGGCAATGCCTCAACAACCACCGGCATAAAACCATGGTCTTTGCCACATAACTCTGCGCATTGGCCGCGGTACATACCGGGCTCATTAATGCGTGTCCATGCTTCATTAATAAAGCCGGGATTGGCATCTTTTTTCACGGCAAAATCAGGAACCCACCAAGAATGTATTACATCATCAGAGGTCATTAAAAAACGTACTTTTTTGTTGATTGGTAACACCAGAGGTTTGTCGACTTCGAGTAGGTAGTGCTCTGTTTTTTCGGCTTGATTATCTATTTGATCTTTCGGTGTCGCTAAAATCGAATAGAAAGCAATATCTTCTCCCATGTATTCATAGTGCCACTTCCACTGCGACCCTGTTACTTTGATTGTAATATCTGCTTTTGAAGCATCTTCCATGGCAATAAGCGTTTTGGTGGCAGGGATCGCCATAGCGATTAAGATCACAAATGGAATTGCAGTCCAAAGTATCTCGACCTTCGTGCTTTCATGGAATTGGGCAGGCTTTGCCCCTTTAGACTTACGATGATGTATCAAAGCCCAAAACATCACCGCAAATACGATGATGCCAATCACACAACAGATAATAAATATCGTCATATGTAATTCATAAACATTATTACTTATATCAGTGACACCTTTACGCATATTGAATTGGCTATTTGCCAAAGCAAGTTGCGGAAGTGCTACCAATATAAGCCACAAGGTGTAACGCAGTTTACCCATGTGACAGCTCCTTTTAATGCTATTGCAAGACGCAAAGCGAAAAGGCGTTACAGCTGGTGCCCATTCGTTTTTTTTATTGTTTAAATACCCAAACCAATCGATGGTTGATGTGTCATCTGCAAACAGCTTGGGTCTGTGTATCATCACGACGCAGTGAACGACACACTCATTGTTTAACCCCCTTACACATTTGTTGTGTGTCTTTTTCGTAAATAGGTGTTAATACAATGTACTTAACCAATTAGTTAAAAAATGAGCAATAAGCAAGTTTTTGTGGTAATAAATGTTTATTTTGGTGCAAAAATAACAACTATAATCAGCGCGTTAATTAATACTTAAGGCAAGTATAAAAACTTAAAAAGAAAGGAAAACTGCGCCGTATAAGGCTTTATGTAGAAAGTAAGGGTGAACAAATCTTAGGTAAACGGTCAAAAACAAACAACGCACCAAATTGAATCAATTTGGTGCGTTGTTTCAAAAAAGTTTAGCAAAGCAGATAAAGTAATTACTCTGCTTGTAACGATTAACGCGTAATATAAAAAGCTACATCCAATCAGCGTTGCGAATAACCCCAACCGCTAAGCCTTCAATATTAAATGACTCATGCTCTAAGTCCACTTCAATCGGGGCAAATTCTTCATTTTCAGCATGCAAAAATACTTTACGTCCTGCTTTTTCTAAGCGCTTTACAGTCACATCGTCATCGACACGTGCCACAACAACTTGGCCATTTTCTGCAACTTGCGTTTTGTGTACTGCCAGTAAGTCACCATCCATGATGCCAATGTCTTTCATACTCATGCCGTTAACTCGCAATAAGAAGTCTGCAGCGGGTTTAAACAATGCAGGGTCAACCTGACAATGGCTTTCTACATGCTCTTGCGCCAAAATAGGTTCACCCGCGGCAACACGCCCAATCAGTGGTAAGCCAAGCTGTTCTGGCTCGTCTTCTTCGACTAATTGAATGCCTCGGCTTGCTCCAGGCTTCATTTTAATCATGCCTTTTTTTGCCAGTGCTTTTAGATGCTCTTCAGCGGCATTGGCACTTTTAAATCCCAATGTTTGCGCTATTTCAGCACGCGTAGGTGGCATACCAGTGTCTTTAATAAATACTTTAATAAGTTCTAAAATTTGCGATTGGCGTTTTGTTAATGGGCGCATACAACTGGTTTTCCATACAGTACATTTAACTGTGAGTATATACAGTTATCTGAAAATCGCAAATTTAAATTCCCCTTCCTCTCATGATAAAAAACAAGCATTGAACGGTGGGGATAGATACCATATTGTATACCGATATTTCACTTAAGAAGTTAGTTTGCGAAGGAAACACAATGAGCATTTGGTATCAACCATTCACCCTCGAATTATGTAAAGAACTCGAACAGGGTATTACTGGGCAAGGCACATTAATGAAAACAATGGGCATTGAAATAACCGAAATCGGCGACGATTATTTAGTGGCCACTATGCCCGCTATTCCAGAGCATCATAACCCTATGGGGATGGTCCATGGTGGTGCTAATGTTGTTTTAGCAGAGACTGTAGCAAGTTATGCAGCCAATTTTGTGGTCGACTTCACCGCATATTATGCTGTTGGCCAAGAAATAAATGCCAATCACATTAAAGCCTCTCGAAAAGGCCTCTTAACAGCCACGGCAAAGCCACTGCACTTAGGTAAGCGAACATCTGTATGGGAAATTAAAATAACGAATGCGGCAGGTGAACTATGCTGCGTATCACGAATGACCGCAGCGGTAGTCAAGCGTTAGTGATTAACGCTCAACAGGATAAATAGTAATTTCGAGCCCTGCGCCAATCGCTGAAATACGTAATAAGGTGTCTGCGTGCAGGGCTTGATTAAAACATTTAGGTGAGTCACCCGACTCAAACCCAATATCGAAAGTACGCTTTGAGCAAGACAACCATTGCTTTAATGCATTGCGTGAGCACGACTCTATAAGTTCACATAATTGGTTGATAGCTTTATCTGGTGTGCCGATATCAGCCGCGGCTTCAATACGTGCTAATTGACGGTATTCATCTTGGTCGTAATGTAAAACCATGGCGTTTTTCTTTAAATCAGCTACCAGCGCACTAATATCGTGTTTTGATTCAAGTTCCAGATCTACATTTAAAAATTGAATTTCCGACATACTCTCGTTTTTACCCTCTATTGATATCTCTGAAACTTTAACTCAGTTTTGTACATAAACCAAATTTAGAATACAGTAAATGCTGCAAGAGCGTTGAGTCGCTCTGTCTATACCGCTGCCCAATAAAAAAATAATAAGAGGTAATCAATGAATAAGCGCGTATTTAAATATGCCCGTAAAGGGCATAAGTGGCTGGGTTACTTACTCGCCATACAACTCTTTTTTTGGTTATTAGGGGGCTTAGTAATGAGCTCAATACCCCTTCAAAAAGTACATGGTAAACATTTAGCCAATCGTAGCTTAGATAATCCATTTACCTTGCATGATTACCCCGCTTCTCTTGACCAAATAACCAAACAATTTCAGCAAATTGATAGCATTCAATACCGTCATTTTTTAACCACTCCCATCATCGAAGTGACGACTAATAAAGGCGTGTTTAACTTTGACGGTCAATCAGGTCGTGCTATGAGCACACCAACTAAAACTGAAATTATTGCCAATGCCAATGCACACTTACTCATCAAGGCGGATGTCGCGGGTGCGCAGTTACTAGAAAAAGGAGCGAGAGAAGTCGGTCACCGCTCCAATGTGTGGCAAGTGAGCTATAACGATTGGTTAAATACAACCGTTTATTTAGAAGGCGACTCCGGTAAAGTCATTACTGTTCGTAGCACTTTGTGGCGCATTTTTGACTTTTTCTGGATGCTGCATATCATGGATTATGATGAACGAGAAAATTTCAACAACCCATTACTAATTAGCTTTGCCGCAAGTAGCGTATTATTTTGTATTACGGGCATTATTTTATTACTACAAAATGTCCGTATCAGACGCCGTAAACCGATTACACGTGCTGATCAATCAAAATAGGGTTACCATCAGGGTCGGTGACAATAAAACTGGCATCACCGACCTTTTGTACCGCCAGCCCCTGTTGTTTAAAGTGCGCCTCTAGTTCATCATAAGCACTAAACTCACTTAAAGGTCTCGCACTTTGGTCCCAGCCGGGGTTAAAAGTCAGCATGGTTTTATCAAACATCCCCTGAAACAAACCTATTAAATGTTCACCGTTTTTCATAATCAACCAATTATGCTCTATCTCACCCGCAAACGGAGTAAACCCCAACTTCTCGTAAAATAGCTTTGAAGCATGGATATCTTGTACATTTAAACTTACAGAAAACGCACCTAACCGCATTGTTCAACTCCCATAGACTGTATTTATTAATGACTATAGTTTACTTTTGGCGCGTGCTCTTTTTCTTTTCAGCTCTGCGTTTTACAATAGTGTTTCCAGTAGTTCACTTATGTGATGGATATGCGTTTACTTTTATCAGCAACTTTATGCCTGTTGTTATGCTTTACGGCGTCTGCGGAACAGTTTTCAAACTTTTCTAGCGCCAAAAAATACCTTATTAAAACCTTACCCGAAAATGCTAAAAGCTTATATTGCGGGTGTGATATTAAACGCCAAGGAAAAAAACTGGTGCCCGACCCGAGCGTCTGCGGGTACATACCACGTAACGAAATCACTCGCTCTGGTAAAGAAAATGCACGCGCGAAACGAATTGAATGGGAACATATAGTCCCTGCGTGGGAGTTTGGGCACCAATTACAATGTTGGCAAAATGGCGGGCGTAAAAACTGCCGAAAAGTCAGTGAAAAGTTTCGTAAAATGGAGGCTGACATCCATAATCTAGCCCCTGCAATTGGTGAAATAAATGCCGACCGCTCAAATTTCCGCTATGGAATGGTTACAACCAGCAGCGCCAACTACGGCGCATGCCCTGTGAAAATAGATTTTAAACAGCGCGTATTCGAACCACCACTTTATGCAAGAAAACGTATAGCAGACACCTATTTTTATATGCAAAAAACCTATGACTTAAAAATATCAGATAAGCAACGCACCTTGTTTGAGTCATGGCAAAAACTCGAGATAGCCGAAATAAGCAATAGAAAAGCACTGTAAAATTTGTACACCTGTTTACAAAACTACAACCGTACTCTATTGCCTTGCCTCTTTCTTGTTGATACTTTTTAAACAATTATTTACAGGAAAGTAAACAAATGTTTAAAAATAACAAACTCGCAGTAGCAATCTTTTTTGCAGTGTCAGGCCTCTCTTTATCTGGCTGTGGTGGCGGAGGTTCATCAACGCCAACCAACCCAGATACAAGCACGCCTACACCACCCCCAACAAATTCTGGACCAACATGGACTGCGGGTACTTTTGCCTCATCGAGTGAATTTAAAGACCAATGTGCAATACCACGCACGGGCACTGATCCTTACAACAATAACCAACCATACCCAGATAAAGCAGGCTCTGAATTTACAGAGAAAATGTGGTTACGCTCTTGGAGCAATGAAACTTACCTTTGGTACGATGAAATTGAAGATAATAACCCAGATAACTTTAATTCAGTGGCCGCTTATTTTGCACAGTTAAAAACGTTCCAAAAAACAGACTCAGGTGCTAACAAAGATAACTTCCACTTTAGCGAACCGACCGAAGATTACTTTAAAGAAGCGCAATCAGGTGTCGTATCTGGCTACGGAATTAACTGGGCATTTATTAAGAATACTCCTCCGCGTGAGTTGCGCGTTGCTTATCTAGAAGATGATTCGCCAGCCGCTAAAGCAGGTTTACAGCGCGGCGATACTATTCTATCGGTTGACAATGTAAGCATTGATAGCAATACCGCAGCAGGCGTCGATACATTAAACGAAGTACTTTTTAGTCCAACAGCTGGCGAATCTCACAACTTTAAGTTGCGCAGCAATGATGGCACTGAAAAGTCGATTAATATCGTCGCCGGAAATATCACCCAAACGCCGGTGCAAAACGTTGGCACCATCACTACCGAAAACGGTTTCAAAGTTGGCTACATGCAATTTAATAGCCATATTAGTATTGCTCAGCAAGGACTTATTGATGCGGTCAATCAGTTTAAAGCCGACAATATTGATGAACTCGTAATCGACTTTAGATATAACCGTGGCGGCTTGTTAGCGCTGTCATCGCAGCTTGCTTATATGGTCGCAGGCCCTGCTAATACTCAAGGTTACTATTACTATCAAACCATTAAAAACGACAAACAACCTGTTGAAAACCCATTTCCGTTCGTTGATATTGAAGTGGACTACTCAACTTTTGAGGTAACTAATAATACCCTGCCAGATCTTAACTTAGCAAAAGTCTATGTACTGAGCACTGAAAGTACTTGTTCTGCCTCAGAAGCTTTTATAAATGGCTTAAAAGGCATTGATGCTGAAGTTATTTTAATTGGTGGTAAAACCTGTGGTAAACCCTATGGCTTTACCCCAACGCATAACTGCGCCACGACGTATTACACCATTCAGTTTACCGGTGCCAACTTTAAAGGTTTTGGTGAATACGCCGATGGCTTAAACCCAACACCAACACCACAATTTGCAGCTGATGTGAAAGGATGTGTCGTTGCTGATGACTTTGATCACTCTTTAGGCGACCAACAAGAAGGACTCCTCGCGGCCGCTCTTTATCATATTGAAAATGATAGCTGTCCTGTTGTGGCGCAAGCATCAGCAACTAAACAGCTAAACTTTGCATCACAAGCAGAACAAGAGACTGGGTTATCGCTTTCACCAAATCGTCCTATTTACAGAGAAAACATGGATTTAACTCGTCCAGTTTCAGCGAAAGGAAAGAGCAATGAGTAAAAAACATGTGCTGGCTGTCGCTATGTTAACAAGCTTAGTGGCGTGTAAAAGTACCCAAGCCGAACAACCACAAAATGCCACACTAACGCGAGTCAACCCAGGTGTCATCACTCAGTTGCAACAAGCGATTCAGTCAGCCAAAGGTGGTAGCTTAGTAACGCTCGCTGATGATGTGTTTACAAAAAGCGCAGAACTATTGATTGATCACGGCACCAGTAAAGGTCCAGATGGTATGCCAATTATGGGGGCACATAGCATTCCATCTGAAAAGTTCATATTGCAAAAAGCCGCTGATCAATGCGTACTTTACTACCCTAAAAAAGAGTTGCGTATTCCACTGCCCAATGTGGAATGCGAAGTCAAATAGCAAAAAAGGCGCAGTATGTTACTGCGCCTTTCATTTTCTAGTGCTTCTGATGAATAGCGTTGCTATCCATGCAATTGTCAATAATTAACCCTTGTCAGATATCGCTATTATAGGCTTTGATGAGGACCAAACACTTCGTAATGAATACGCTCGGCTGCCACACCTAAATTAACAAGTTGCTGTTTAATCAAAGCCATAAAAGCAATGGGTCCACAGATATAAAACGCGCCATCGCTAAGCGGTAACTTTTCAGCCAGTAAAGCAACATCCATCAAACCAGTAAAATCGGCTCCGGCTCCTTCTTTAAACCATGTAAAACAACTCAGCCCTTGGTGTGTATTAACTTCTGACAGCAAATAATCTTTAAATGCATATTGCGCAGCGTTATCACAGGCATGTAAATAATGGATAGGCTGACTAGGTTGCTTGTCAAGTAAGCTTTGCAGCATGGCCAACAAGGGTGTTTGACCAACCCCTGCAGAAATGAATACCACAGGGCTGTTACTTTCACGTAAAACAAAATCACCCGCGGGTGGGTAGACCTCTATGTGCTCGCCCTCATCTAAACTATGTAAATAATTAGAAACCAGTCCTTCTCGCTTCACACTGATCCGATAGTTTTCACCGTTACTTTTTTGTGAGATAGAGTACTGGCGAATTTGAGTATTCTCAGTCTTTTTAGAGTGGACTTTTATACCTAAGTATTGACCAGGTAAGTGCGACACAACGGGCTTTCCATCACAAGGAGTGAGGGTAAAGCTGGTAATAGAATCTGACTCAACGTGTTTTTTAGTGATCGTAAACAAACGAGTACCAAACCAGCCCCCTTTAGCTTGTTTAGTTTTTTGATATAGCGCCATTTCTTCTGTAATGCATACATCGGCAAGCAATGCATATGCTTCACGCCACGCATATTCAACCTCAGGGGTAAATTGCTCTGGCAATAACTCTTTTAAGGTCGCAATTAAATGCCCACCAACAATCGAGTAGTGTTCTGGCAAAATATGGTAACTCGTGTGTTTATGGTTAATACGCGCTAACGCACTTTTTAAGACCTCAAGATTATCAATATTTGCAGCATAAGCAGCTAACGCATTGAATAATGCAAATTGCTGATGCCCTGATTTTTGATGGGTCATATTAAAAATATTTTTTAGCTCAGGATTATAACTAAACATACGATCATAAAAGTACTCAGTAACTTGCGGACCTGCTTCTGCAAGCAAAGGCAGTGTACTTTTTACAACCTGGATCGTTTTTTCAGATAACATATTTTTTCCTATTCAAGAGTAGTTAACCTGGACGGCCATCAACACGACGTTTAAGTAAAATGGGCGCACAATGAAATAAAAATAAAATAAAACCCAGCACCCATAGCAATGCACTTAATTGCCACGCAAGGTGATGGTTTAAAATAGCGGGGAGCAGAGCACGGACAATGGCAGCTCCTGCAATAAGCATAAAGGCGACATTCACGAGTACAGGCACCTGTAAAGGACGACTTGTATGGCCATGCGATACACGCACCATCATGGCAAGAATCATTAAGCCAATCGTGCCAACAGTGACAAGATGCAACGCATCTTTAAAGAGTATGAGTGGGCTGTAAAAGCTAACAGCGATTAACGCTAAACCTATTGCCAGTGCCCAATAAGCAAAATGCAGAGACCACAATAAAGGCACTTTTAATACACCTGCATGCCACCACAAAATACTGCGATAAAAATGCAAGGTAGCTAGCCATGCGAATACCCAGCCAACACTCAATGTGTTAAAAAATAACTGGCTTAAGAAATACCAAGCAATGGCAAATAACGAACTGAATAGCAGTAGCTTATCAAGCTTAGGGCTGCGCACTTGTTCAGTAATATTAAGACCGCGTGCGGTAAAAAAAGGCACAACACGCCCCGCAACAACCCCCACCAATAACACCATGAGTAAAACGGCGGTATCAACAATACTTAGCGCAAAGGAAAACTTTTGCAAAACGACCAAACTGAGGAAAATCATATTGCACGCGCATAGCATGGCGGTAATAAAAATGAACAAATAATTATGACGGCTTTTAGCCTGTAAGAGCATATCAGTCAAAATAGCAATACCAGCCAACCACCACACAAGCTGAAATCCCCCTACCAAGTAAAGGTTAAGTTGACTAATACCATTTACGTCAACAAAGAAACTGCCGCGTGCGATAACCCAAGTCACACTAAGTAAACACAATTTAATACCGCTAACACTTGGCACACCTGTCCACGTTTGCGCTGCGGTCAGTAAGAATCCCATAGCAACGACCCCTGCAAACCCAAATAGCATTTCATGGGCATGCCACAGCGTAGCAGGCATTGTTAACTGCCAACTTGCATAGCCACTCAGAATTAGCAGCCAGTAGCTCATAGATAAAACAGCCAAAATACCAGCCCCTAAAAAGAAAGGTCTAAATGCTAATCCCCATACTGGCCATTTACTTAGCTGATAAACATGGATTTTTTTTGGCATTGGCTCTGTTAAATTAATGACTTTCATTGCAACCCTTATTTGCCTGAATTAGTCAGCTTATTGCACAGTTCACGCCAAAAATAAAAACCATTAATTTTCAATCAATTAAAAACAAATCATTGCCTTATGTGTCATAATGACTCACCATTATAAAAGACAAAAGAACACATTTAGGTCAATTTGACATGACAAGCCAAAAAAGCATCCTCGATATTGCATTGGCACTTGCCCACGTAAATCCAAACAAAAACGACTTTAGCGATCTACTAAGCTGTATAAGTGAATGGATACACTGTGATGCCGTTGCCCTACTTATTAAGCAGGGCGAAACGTTAAAACCCGTCGCCCAGCGCGGCTTGTCTCAAGACACTCTTGGCAGACGCTTTGAGATAAACGAGCACCCTCGTTTATTTGAAATTTGCAGAAGCACCCAACCGCTCAAGTTTGCTAAAGAGTGTGAGCTTCCTGACCCTTATGATGGTTTATTACAAAGTCGTGAGGGGGATTTTCCTGTACATGCATGCATGGGGCTGCCCCTTTACAGTCAACAGCAAGATTCACAATTACTGGCTGTTTTAACCTTTGATAGCCTCAACGAATATGCTTTTGATGATGTCCCCCATACTCAGCTCACACAGCTTATGCAATTAGTCGCAGCACATGTTGAAACCCTCCTTACAGTGCAACATTACCAGCAACATGCACAGCACAATCACCAACTAGCTCAGCAACTTAATCTTGAGGCTTTAACCCGAGAAGGTGTTGAAATAATTGGTAATAGCCACTGTATGCAAATACTAAAAAATGATATTCAATTAGTGGCTGCATCGGAGTTTAGCGTACTGATACAAGGCGATACTGGAGTCGGGAAAGAGCTTGTTGCACGTAATATTCATCTCAATTCGAAGCGACGAGAACAACCCTTAATCCACCTTAATTGTGCTTCGTTACCTGAGAATCTGGCAGAAAGTGAATTTTTTGGGCACAGCAAAGGCGCATTTACTGGCGCCCATTCAACTCGCCAAGGTAAATTTCAACTCGCTGATGGCGGAACACTTTTTCTTGATGAAATTGGTGAATTACCCTTAGCAATGCAAAGTAAGTTGTTGCGCGTACTGCAAAGTGGCGAAGTGCAAACCGTGGGTGAAGATCAAAGTCGTTACGTTGATGTACGCGTTATTGCAGCAACAAATCGCGATTTAAAACAAGAAGTTGCTGAAGGACGTTTTCGCGCAGATCTTTATCATAGGCTGCGCGTTTACCCACTTAACGTACCCGCACTAAAAGAGCGCGAAAATGATGTGATTCTTTTGGCTGGCTTTTTTGTTGAGCAAACTGCGCGCAAACTTGCTATAAAACAGCTAAAACTGAGTATCGATACGCAAATATTGCTACGCCAATATGATTGGCCTGGTAATGTGAGAGAGCTTGAACACGTGATAAGTAGAGCTGCTTTGAAAGCCAAACAACAACAATGGCAACAGAAAATCATCACCATTGAACCACAGCACTGTGATATAGAAAAACGTGCTACAAACACGCACACAACGACTCAGCTTATCAATACCAATACATCCTCGCTGTCATTAAAAGAAGCTACCGATGCGTTTAGTTATCAGATGATTATGCAGCAACTAGAACAGCACAACTTAAACTGGGCAGCCACTGCCCGCACGCTTAAAGTCGACAGGGCCAACCTTGTGAGGCTGGCCAAACGTTTGGGTATTAACGTAAAAAAGTCGCTCTAGTTTTTTAATTTTTTAAAATAGGCTTTTAGTAGCTGGCTAAACGCCTGTACTTTCGCGGTGCGGTGCACCAAGTGATGTGTTACCAACCAGAGGTCGGTCGGCCAAACGAGTTCTTTTGCAAGCACAGGCACTAAATCTGGGTATTGATCTGCGACCTCATGCTGTAAACCACCAATGCCCAGCCCCCTAACAATAGCACGCGTTGCTTCTGATGTTTCTGATACTCTAAGCTTGATTTGTGCGGGTGCTATGTGCTCATCAACCCAAGCAAAATAAGGCACTTTAGCGTTGTAACCAGCTACACCCGACACAAAACTATGCTGCTCTAACTGCTGTAAGGTTTTCGGCAAACCATATTTTTCAATGTAGCTTTTTGACGCATAAAACCCGGACGATAACTCAGCCAAATGCTGAGCAATATAATCTCCTTCATCAGGGCGAGGGCCTGCACGTACAGCAATATGAGCTTGACCATGGTCAAGACGTAATCGGTTTTGGTCAAGGATCACTTCAAGCCGTACTTGCGGGTGTAGGCTCTGAAACTGTTCGCATACTTCACTTAATACATCAATGAAACCACTGACCGTTGTCAGTAATAAACTGCCACGCAGTTGACTGTCGGCAGCAATAATATCGTTGTGTAGCTTTTCGAGCTCTGCATTAATCGCTTTCGCTGTCGCAAAGAGCTTTGCACCTATTTCTGTCACGGTGTAACCACGCGCATGGCGATGAAATAAGCGTGCATCAAGATTCTCTTCTAAGTTATTAACCCTTCTGAGTACCGTGCTGTGATGAACACCCAAAGATTCTGCCGCGGCAGTTAATGTACCTAGTCGTGCGACTTCATAAGCAACTTTTACATCTTGCCAATCATCAAATTGAATTGCCATAGCGCCCTCTTGTGTGCGTATATGCACATAAGTTTTGCGTTTATTTGGCTTTTCTGCAAGCTGTTTTTTGCTAAAGTTAAGATATCAACCGTGAAGCTTAAAAGGAAGCCATCATGACAGCACCAAAAATCATTGCCCTCGCAGGCAGCTTACGTAAAGACAGCTTTAATCAAAAACTAATTAATGAAGCAGCACGCTTCGCCCTTGAAAGCGGTGCTGAAGTAGAAGTGCTTAAACTAAGCGATTTAGACTTACCACTATTCGATGAAGATATAGAAGCACAGGGTACACCTGCAGGTGCACAACGTTTAAAAGATAAACTACGTGCTGCCGACGGTATTTTATTAGCAAGCCCAGAATATAATGGCTCTATTACAGCACCTTTAAAGAATGCCATCGACTGGGCTTCGCGAACTGAGCAAGGTGCAGTGCCTGCATTTCGTAACAAAGTAACGGCACTGTTTGCGTCATCACCTGGTGGTTTAGGCGGCCTACGTGGTTTAAATCATGTACGCGATATTTTATCCGGCATCGGTAGCCTAGTATTAGCTGACCAACTTGCAGTGCCCGCTATCCACACGAAATTAGATGAACAAGGCCGCATTAACGATGCCGATACCGCCGAACAAGTTGCCAGCCTTGCACAGCAGCTTGTCAGTGTCGCCAGTAAATTAAATAAGTAAGCGTTTAACTCAACTTTGTCGCTGCTAATTTTGCAGCGATGAAGTCTTCATGAGTCACATACAGAAGACTCGCGACACGGCGAATAACTAATTCTTCATGTTTATCAAGTTCGCCATCAGCGTACGCTAAACGCCATAACAGCTCGATGATATCGATGCGCTGCTCGGCACTGCACTGAGCGTTAATTTGCTTAGAAAATTGGAAGTAATCAATCGCTTCATCTAAGTTTTTCGACGCACCTTCTACAAGCTCCAGCACTTCTTCGTCTGATAAAGAAAAGTATTTCTTTAAGGTGTTGTTCAGTACCTGTTGCTCATCATCTTGTAACTCATTGTCAGCGCGCATCACCTCAATTAATAGTGCAGCAACAGCCGTTTTGAGGTCATGTTCGCTAATGTTAGATTGGCTGTTGTCCATTGCTGAAAAGAGCTGTTTTATTTTACTGAGCATCACATTGTCCCTTTTGGGTGTTAAACTACGTATAGATGTAACGTTACCTTAGTTTGACTATGGATGCTAATTCATGGTTCAACGATGCGATGAATTAACGCATTAATCACATGGAGTTAAGTGTTTATGAGTGGAGTTAGAAGTACACAAGCACTACTGTTCAGCGCGATGATATTGATTGCGGGGTGCAGTGCTGCCCAGGCCGCAAAAGGCGAAACCGAGAAACTCTACGACTTTGATGAGAAAGTCCATTACTATCAAACCAAATTGGCAGATGGTCGTTATCATCTTGAAATTCAATCTGATGATTACCCACATTTCAAAAATCAAAGCGTCTTTTTACTGCGTCATGCTAGCCGGTTATGTAAGGACAAACCTTTTATGTTAAGAGTGACTGATGGCGTACAAGAGTACGAGCGCTTTCCTACGAAACCACGTGCCTACCAGCCACCTTTAACCGTAGTATTGCAATGTGAAGACGACGCTAATTAACCAAAAGGCTGGATAATAAGTCGGTATCCAGCGGCTACTATTAACGCCAACTTCTTGAGTTTACTTGGAGCTAGTTAATCAGTGTAGCCCCACGGAGCGTTTGGAGGTGTAATCGGTTTTGTTAAGTCAAAGTCAACACGAAACTCACGACCCTCACGCACTAAACGGTAGGTGAATTGTTTTGGGTAAATATACATTTGCCACGTATTCCCCATCGACTGCGGAATACCTTGGCTTGCAAACAACTCTTTTGAATATTGATCTGCAGGAAATGACTGAGCATTCACAAAGCCAGCATCAACAGTATGACCGCCATACATTGTAGACGCATCATCGCTGCCATCTTTATGGCGATGGTCGTGCTTTAAACTCAAACCACTGCCCGTTTTAGTTATGATCCATGTACGCGACGCATCATCACCAACATGAAATGGTACTTGCAACTCACGCTCGTTACAGTGGCGCACATGCATAATAAGCTTTTTACCTGCAAATGAGCTTGGCCCAGTGGCATTATCAACCGTAACTTTTCCCTCATACGCTTTGCCACAATGCGCTGCAATATTATTAAAAAAGCCATCATGGCTCGGTATTGACACTAACGGCGCTGGGCGTGCAATTGCCACTGATGATGCTGTCACTAGCATTGATGCCACTAAATATTTCATGGTGTGTTCCTTAAATAAAAAATACGTGTTTTAGATTAGCGATTTATACATGACAAAGAAAGCAATCACGATAAGTAATAAATAAAAACGCGGCTTACGCCGCGTTTAGGTTCCACATGTAATACACGTTTATTGCCAAGGTCTCGTGGCTGCAAGTTGCTTTTCAAAAGCATCTATTTGGCCGTTAAGCGTCTCGGTTACTCCGATAAAATCTAGGCCACTTAATAAACGTTCTTTAATGTCATGACGAATATCAAAATGAATGGTCTCAAATTTATCGCTACGAAGTTGCTGATTTTCTAAATCAACCTCAATATGAATATCATCATACTGTTCACTCAGTACAAATAATTGCTCAAGTGTTTCTGCCGGTAATGCGATAGCAAGCATTTGGTTATTGCCGCAGTTATTAAAGAAAATATCTGCAAAGCTTTCCGCTAAAATGACTTCAAAACCATATTGCTTTAATGCCCATGGCGCATGCTCACGCGATGAACCACAACCAAAGTTGTCGCGAGTTAAAAGAATTTGCGCACCTTGGTAACAAGGGCGATTCAAAATAAACTCGGGGTTTGGCTCGCCATTATCTAAGTAACGCCAATCATAAAAAAGCGCCGCATCAAAGCCATCACGACTTGTCGAAGTTAAAAACTGCTTTGGAATAATTTGGTCAGTATCTACATTGTTTTTATCTAACGGGGCCATTAAGCCACTAAAAAATACGCTCATTAGGCTTCTCCTCTGATATCAACAAAACGACCATGAATTGCAGCTGCCGCAGCCATTGCTGGGCTAACTAAGTGAGTGCGCCCACCGCGACCTTGGCGTCCTTCAAAGTTACGATTTGAGGTCGATGCACAGCGTTTACCTGCTTCTAATCGGTCGTCATTCATTGCTAAACACATTGAACACCCCGGCTCACGCCATTCAAACCCTGCTGCCTTAAAGATATCAGCAAGTCCTTCGTCTTCTGCTTGCTTTTTAACAAGGCCAGAGCCTGGAACAATCAATGCCTCTACACCGGCTGCAACTTGCTTACCTTCAACAATCTGTGCAGCGGCACGTAAGTCTTCAATACGACTATTAGTACATGAACCAATAAATACCGTATCAACCGTTGCTGAAGACAGCTTGTCACCCGCCTTTAAACCCATGTATTTCAGTGCGCTGCGAATCGCATCGGCTTTTATTAAATCAGGCTCTTGGTCTGGGTCTGGAATACACTCATCTACGCCAATAACTTGTTCAGGGCTGGTGCCCCAAGTAATTTGCGGTTGAATGTCGGCTGCTTGTAATTCAACAACATGGTCAAACTGCGCGCCTTCGTCCGTTTTTAGTGTTTGCCAATAGGCAACTGCTGCGTCAAAGTCATCGCCTTTTGGTGCAAATGGGCGACCTTTTAAGTAATCATAGGTAGTTTGATCAGGTGCAATTAAACCGGCTTTTGCGCCCATTTCAATGCTCATGTTACACAGCGTCATGCGTGCTTCCATTGACAGTGCTTCAATGCCTTCACCACAAAATTCAGCTACATACCCAGTGCCACCCGCGGTCCCTAGCTTACCAATGACCGCCATAATTAGGTCTTTCGCTGTGACTGTTGGGCGTAAACGACCATTAATTTGAATTTTTAACGACTTGGCTTTTTTCTGCTGTAAGGTTTGGGTTGCTAATACGTGCTCGACCTCTGAGGTACCAATACCGTGCGCAAGTGCACCAAACGCACCATGGGTTGAAGTATGACTGTCACCACAAACAATGGTCGTACCCGGTAAGGTAATGCCCTGCTCAGGCCCCATTACATGCACAATACCTTGATTAATCGAATTTAAATCATAAAGTTGAATACCAAACTCTTTACAGTTTGCATCCAGTGCCATTAACTGGTTTTTAGACACTTCGCTTGCAGCATCTAACGAACGGCTTTTTGTTGAAACGTTATGATCCATGGTTGCAAAGGTTTTTTCTGGGCAACGCACTTTGCGGTTTTTCTCACGCAGACCTGCAAACGCTTGTGGTGATGTTACTTCGTGAACTAAATGACGGTCGATATACAGTAAATCGGTTTGATCATTAATACTGGCGACCACATGGGCTTGCCAAATTTTATCATATAAGGTTTGGGCCACTTGCTATTCCCTCGTTTTAGCTGCACTGAATGACGAGTTCAGCGCAATCAATTTTAATTAAATACGTGCAACAATTGCTGCAGCAACATCACTGGTGGTATACCCTGCATTTGGATAGATGTCAGGCGTACCCACACCGGCTTCAACCGCCTCTGCCACCGCTTTTTCGATAGTCCGTGCCGCTTCATCTTGTCCAAGCGAGTAACGCAACATAAGTGCAGCACTTAAAATTTGCGCAATCGGGTTTGCCACCCCTTTTCCTGCAATATCGGGGGCAGAGCCACCCGCAGGTTCATACAAACCAAAGCCAGACTGGTTCAAACTCGCCGATGGTAATAAGCCCATAGAGCCTGTGATCATCGCGCATTCATCCGACAAAATATCGCCAAATAGGTTATCGCAAAGTAGTACATCAAATTGGCTTGGTTGCTTCACTAATTGCATCGCCGCATTATCAACATAAATGTAATCGAGGCTTACTTCTGGGTAATCTTTACTGACTTCGGTGACCACTTCTCGCCACAGTACACTTGACGCTAACACGTTGGCTTTATCAACCGATGTAACATGGTTACTACGTAGTTTTGCCGCTTCAAACGCAAAGCGAGCAATGCGTTCAATTTCTTTACGCGAATAGGTTTGCGTATCGAATGCGGTCTCTTGTTCGCCTTCACCGCTGCGCCCTTTTTCACCAAAATAAATACCGCCCGTTAACTCACGTACACATAAAATATCAAAGCCTTGTGCGCTAATATCTGCACGAAGTGGTGAAGCTGCACTTAAGGCTGGTAGCAACTGTGCGGGGCGTAAATTACAAAACAAACCAAAATGCTTACGCAGTGGCAACAACGAAGCACGCTCAGGTTGCTCATTCGGTGGTAAGTTCTCCCATTTTGGGCCGCCTACAGAGCCAAATAAAATAGCATCAGCATTTTCACACGCAGTAAGTGTACTTTGCGGCAATGCTTGACCAAATTCATCAATCGCAGCGCCACCTATCGCATGGTGATTACGAGTCAATGTAAAACCAAACTTTTCACTTACAGCATCCAATACGGTTTCTGCTGCAGCCATTACTTCTGGACCAATGCCATCGCCTGCTAATACGGCGATGCTGTAATTAGATTGACTCATCCTGCTTTCCTTTGTTGTTTTAAATCAGACACTTTTTGTGCACGATAAATTAAGTTATACACACGGATCATGGCACGCACTGAGGCTTCAACGACATCTGCCGCAATGCCCGCACCGTGATAAGGGCGACCATCGTATTTAGCAATAATATTTACTTGGCCTAATGAACTTGCGCCTTGCCCTGTGGCTTCAAGGTTGTATTCAATCATCTCAACCGACATACCCGTTAAACGCTCAATTGCCAAAAACGAGGCTTCTACCGGGCCATTGCCCGTTGCAGCTTCTTGCTTTGATACACCGTCAATGGTCATGCCAATCGTAGAGCTGGCAACCGATTGCGAATTAGACGTTGAGTTAACAAACTCAAGTTGATACTTCTCGTCTTTATCTCTGATTTGATTGAAGTAAATCATCGCCTCTAAGTCATAGTCATACACAGTGCCTTTTTGGTCTGCTAATGCTAAAAAGCTCTCGTATAAGCTATCCATGTCGTAGTCAGACTTTTGATAACCTAACTCTTCTAAACGGTGCTCAATAACATGACGCCCTGAACGCGATGTCATGTTTAATTGATTACTGGGCACACCCACACTTTCTGGCGACATGATCTCGTAAGTATTCTGCGCTTTTAAAACGCCGTCTTGGTGAATACCCGAGCTGTGCGCAAACGCATTCTCACCAACAATGGCTTTGTTTGGCTGGACCGGCATATTACATATCTTCGCCACTTGACGAGAAGCGCGGTAAATTTCTTCACTGTGAATATCGGTATGCACTTTTAAGTGGTCTTCACGCATTTTCATGATCATCGCCACTTCTTCAAGCGAGCAGTTACCTGCACGCTCACCTATGCCGTTAATCGTACACTCAATTTGGCGAGCGCCCGCCTGCACCGCAGCAATTGAATTCGCCACTGCTAAACCTAAATCGTTATGACAATGCACACTTAAGCGCGCCTTATCGATGTTGGGCACATTATTCATTAAGTGATGGATCATCGCCGCATACTCGTCTGGCGTTACATAGCCCACGGTATCAGGTAAGTTGATGGTCGATGCACCTGCATCAATGGCCTTTTCAACGATACGGCATAAATCCCAATGTGGTGTACGGCCAGCATCTTCACACGAAAATTCCACGTCATCAGTATAGTGACGAGCAAGCTTAATCGACTTTACAGCCATGGCGGTGGCGTCGTCTAAGCTCATTCGTAGTTTATGTTCAAGGTGTAATGGACTGGTTGCAATAAAGGTATGAATACGCCCTTGCTCTGCTGGGCGAAGCGCTTCACCACAGGCTTCAATGTCTTTTGCAACCGCACGCGCTAAACCACAAATAATTGGTCCTTTTACTTCGGTCGCAATACGCTGTACTGAGCGAAAATCTGCCGGGCTTGATACCGGAAAACCCACTTCCATTACATCCACGTTTAAGCGGCTAATGGTATGCGCAAGTTGAATTTTATCGTCTTCTGTTAGGCTCGCTTTAAGCGCTTGCTCACCATCACGTAAGGTTGTGTCAAAAATCCAAACCTTATCTTTCATAAACTGTCCTCGTTCCCAATGACCCATTAGCGAGATAAAAAAAACCCCGCGCTTGCGGGGTTTTATAATGTTTTACAAATGCAAATACACTAAGCCCCGCCTACTCGCTTAAGCAGTAAGAGGTTTAGTTTTAATGTAATTAAACGTGTCATTTGCATCTTTATTTACTAAATGTGTGTTCAGTGAGCTGTATTTTTAACATTCAACAAACAGGCTTGCAAGCATAATTTTTCTAAAAAGTAGATTGAAAAGCGATAATAATAGAAATTTAAAATCCATTAAACCGTACATTTTGAATAATCAATCCAAAACCTAAGTCGACAGCGTTTAATTTATCGTTTACAGCCGACTCCCGTGTTTAGATTAACTTTTAAGAATGATTGTTGTCTCGCACATACATTGTGGCGCCGCGAGCAATATAACGTAGTTGCCAAATTAGACGCTCTACTAACTCTTCTCGCTGCTGTCCTTCAATATCAAGTGCCTCAGCTCCGGCGTTAAATACTAAAGTCACCATGGCCTCCGCTTGAATATACGCATGGGTGGCATCGCATGGGGTTTCGCTTTCAAGGTAGTGAGCAAGTTCTAAGATAAAGTGTTTAATTTCACGCGCGACAGCAGCACGAAATGCCTTAGAAGTGCCAGAACGTTCACGCAGCAGCAACCTAAACTGATTACTCGAGTTATCAATAAACTCCATAAAAGTCACAATAGATGTCGTAATGACACTGCCACCACTGGCTATTCGCCTACGTGCTTGACGCATTAATTGACGCAGCGTTAAACCCGCTTCATCTACCATGGTTAAGCCAAGTTCGTTCATGTCTTTAAAGTGACGGTAAAACGAGGTAGGCGCAATACCGGCCTCACGGGCAACTTCACGCAAGCTTAAATTAGAAAAACTATGATCCGCACTCAATTGATTAAATGCTGCTTCGATTAGTGCTTGTCGTGTTTTTTGTTTCTGTTGCGCTCTAACACCCGACATGGAAACTCCCAGCGTGAATTTTTAATGATTTTTCGGTTAATGAGACAGTCTAATACTTGACGCGGAGAGTTTGAAACACTATTTTAGCGTACAAGTGTACGCTCAGATTTTGAAAGATGAAAAAACCACCTATTATTTGGACCAATGTCCTATTCTTTAGCCTTACTTTTTTGGCTGCCGTTACTTTAGTGCCATGGTATGGAATTACCTATGGATTTACCAGCGCACATTGGATTGCATTCGTTGCGTGTATGTTTTATGCGGGTATGTCGATTACCGCAGGGTATCATCGCCTGTGGGCACACAAGACTTACGATACTCATCCAGTGATTGAAGCCTTTTTTGCCCTTGGTGGTGCATTTGCACTGCAAAACAGCGCACTGCATTGGAGTAGTGATCACCGTATTCACCATGGTCAAGTCGACGACCCTGTCAAAGACCCTTACGCAGCTACCAACGGCTTTTGGTATAGCCATATAGGCTGGATGCTACGTGACTATCAAGGTGATGAGTATGGCAACTACAACAACTGCCGAGATTTACAGAAAAATAAAGTGGTAATGTGGCAACACCGCCATTACATGAAGTTAGTATTAGCCACTAATATTGGTATTCCATTTGCGCTGGGTTTAATGCTGGGTGATGTGTGGGGCATGCTATTACTTGCGGGTCTGCTACGTTTGGTATTAAGCCAACACTTTACCTTTTTTATAAATTCAGTGGCGCACATTTGGGGCTCTCGTCCATACACAGAAAAAAATACTGCTCGTGATAACGGTTTTTTAGCGTTATTCACTTATGGCGAAGGTTATCATAACTTCCACCATATTTTTGCCAGCGACTATCGTAACGGCATAAAATGGTATCACTATGATCCCACTAAGTGGATGATCCGCTCATTGGCCGCGATGGGTTTAGCCTCAAAGCTCAAACGTACGCCTGTTGAACGTATTGAAAAAGCGAAAGCAGAAACCTTGATGAATAAGACCCAAGATAAGCTCGCAAAATTGCCTTTAGCCCAAGATAAGCTTACATTATTACAATCTGAGTACGAATTATTGCTGAAAAAGCTGCAACACTTTTGTGCCCTGCAAAAACGCGTGTTAGAAATCAAAAAAAATAAAATGATAAAACAATGCGAAAAATCAGCAGTAATGACACAATATCATGAGCTTGAAGCCGCTTGGGAAAACCAAAAGCAGGCTTGGCTTGCACTAAATGCGAGGTTATTAAAAGCCTCTTTTAGTTAACATAGGAGCGGCTGTGGCCAAACAAAACGTAAAGCAAAAAGATACGCCTTCGTATCAGTACGACGCGATTATCATAGGCACAGGTCCTGGCGGTGAAGGCACCGCCATGAACCTGTCTAAAAGTAACAAAAAAGTAGCTGTTATTGAGCGCCAAGAATCAGTAGGTGGCGGTTGCGTCCATTGGGGCACTATTCCTTCAAAAGCCTTACGCCACTCTGTTAGTCGTTACATTGAATACAAAGCGAACCCACTTTTTAATATCAGCGAGCGCCCTAACCGCCTCACTTTCCCTGATATTCTTCGCCATGCTAGTAATGTCATTTCGAAACAATCTAACCTACGCAGTAGCTTTTACGACCGTAATCGTATTCATATGTACCAAGGCGATGCTGAGTTTATTGATAAACACACAGTGAAAATTACTCACATCGACGGTTCATTTGAAACGTTAACTGCACAAACCATTGTTATCGCAACGGGTTCTCGCCCTTACAGGCCACCAGGCGTTGATTTTTCGCATCCACGAATTTACGACAGCGATACCATTTTAGGCCTTGAACACGACCCTCATCGCGTGCTTATTTATGGTGCAGGTGTGATTGGCTGTGAATACGCCTCTATTTTTAAAGGCTTAGGCGCGAAAGTTGACTTAGTTAACACCCGTGATCGCTTACTAGCCTTTATGGATGCTGAGATTTCAGATGCACTGAGTTACCACTTTTGGAATAGCGGCATTGTTATTCGCCATAACGAAGAGTTTGATCGCATCGAAACCCGTGATGACTGTGTCGTGATGCATTTGAAGTCGGGTAAACGTGTCAAAGCAGACTGTATTTTGTTTGCTAACGGACGTACAGGTAATACCGACACTCTAAACCTCGATGCTGTGGGCTTAAAAGCCGATAGCCGTGGCCAGCTTAAAGTAAATGAAACATACCAAACAGAGGTTGATAACATTTATGCTGTAGGTGATGTTATTGGTTACCCAAGCCTTGCGAGTGCTGCCTTTGACCAAGGGCGTATTGCTGCTGATGCCATTGCATGTGGTAACTGCGAAGAAAAATTGATTATTGATATTCCTGCCGGTATTTATACGATTCCTGAAATGAGCTCAGTGGGTAAAACCGAACAAGAGCTTACCGCAGCTAAAATTCCATACGAAGTTGGCCGTGCACAGTTTAAGCATTTGGCACGCGCACAAATTGCCGGGACTGAGGTAGGTAGCTTAAAGATTTTATTCCATGTTGATACTAAAGAAGTGCTTGGTGTGCATTGCTTTGGTGAACGTGCGTCTGAAATTGTCCATATCGGGCAAGCAATTATGGAACAAAAGAACGGTGGTAACACCATCGATTACTTCGTAAATACAACCTTTAACTACCCAACCATGGCTGAGGCCTACCGAGTTGCTGCGTTAAATGGTTTAAATCGCTTATTTAAATAAGCGATTGAACGTATATAGAAAAGCCCGCATATTGCGGGCTTTTTTATAACTAGAGCGACTTACTTGTGATATTTAGCACTTAACTCATGCACTGAGTTAATAAATATACCGGCATGTTCAGGGTCAACATCTGGGGTAATACCATGCCCTAAATTAAATACATGACCAGAACCTGTACCAAAGTCTTCTAAAATTGTGGCCACTTCTTGACGAATACGCTCTGGCGTACCGTGCAGCATTGATGGGTCCATATTACCTTGTAGTGCCACTTTATCACCAACACGACGCTTTGCATCACCAATATTGATTGTCCAATCAAGGCCTACTGCATCACAGCCTGTTGCTGCAATTGCTTCAATCCACTGACCACCATTTTTAGTAAATAGTGTTACCGGCACTTTACGACCGTCGTACTCGCGAATTAAGCCATCAACGATTTTATGCATATACTGTAGTGAGAATTCATTGTAATCACGCGGGCTTAACACTCCCCCCCATGAATCAAAAACCATCAATGATTGCGCACCTGCTTTCACTTGTGCGTTGAGGTAATCAATCACTGAATCAGCTAATTTATCGAGTAATAGGTGTAGTGTTTGCGGTTCTGCAAACGCCATTTTTTTGATTTTCCCGAATGTTTTGCTGCTTCCACCTTCAACCATGTATGTGGCAAGTGTCCAAGGTGAACCTGAGAAGCCAATCAGTGGCACTTCACCTTTGAGTTCACGACGAATGGTGCTTACCGCATTCATCACATAGCCTAATTCATCAGTTGGATCGATATTAGGAATCTTTTTAACATCCGCTAATGATGAAATTGGGCGCTCGAACTTAGGACCTTCGCCGGTTTCGAAATAAAGGCCTAATCCCATCGCATCTGGGATAGTTAAAATATCGCTGAATAGAATCGCAGCATCAAGCGGGTAACGACGTAATGGCTGTAAAGTCACTTCACAAGCAAGTTCGGCGTTTTTACATAAGCTCATAAAGTCGCCTGCTTGAGCACGTGTAGCACGGTATTCAGGTAAATAACGGCCTGCTTGGCGCATCATCCATACCGGTGTAACATCGACAGGTTGCTTTTGTAGTGCACGTAAATAACGGTCGTTTTTTAATTCGCTCATGCGTTTTAGATCCTAGAACTGAATGAAATTGCGCTGATTGTATCACCATATTGCGCCGCTCACTATGGATAGATAACCGACCCTAGACATAGATCATAGTTTTTAGCTACGCCACATAAAACCGCACAATTATTGAACGAAATTAAAATAATTTTAAAACTTTTTATTAATAAATTTGCAACATCGAAAAAAGCTTGGTATAACTTATCCCGCGTTAACAAAAACAATAATAAAAATTGTATAACAATAAGAACAAAAATCTTCCCATAACTATAAGAAAGCTTGTTTTAACAAGTTCGGAAAAAGAATTAAACCACCAATTTTGGTGGTTTTTTCTTTTCTTAATCAACAAGATACCCCCTCTACCTCATTAGATTGATAATCCAAAATAAACACTAGTAGTTTTTAATTATTTCCCATACACTGCTGTTAGAGCATAAAAGTCCAGCCTTAGACAACAGCGTAAAGAAGCAGAAAAACGCTGCTTAAATATGCGCCTCTAAGTTGGCTTTTAACAATCTGTTGCAATTAGGCACTAAGAATTTAGTTGATCTTTGTGTCATATTTCCTTCTTATATAGGGAAGGAAAACCAACTCAGCGAGGAGATGAAATATGCTGACGCGTTTGGAAAAAGCTCAACAAAAGTGGGGAGGTAGCCATTCTGTCATCGATAAATGGCTTACAGAACGTCAAGAGCTACTTGTGTTGTTTTGCCGTATTGCGGGATTTTCACCGTATGAAAAGAAAGATCACGCCCTACCTGATCAACTGCAAATCCAAAACTTTTGTCAAATACTGATGGATTACCTGTCAGCGGGACATTTCGAAGTGTATGACGACATTGCCAAGGCCTGTGAAGAAAAAGGCCCAGAAAGCCAAAAGCTAGCCAATGCGCTCTACCCACGAATTTCTGAAACTACCGATGTTGCATTAGACTTTAACGACAAATACGCTGAAGTTGACTCAGATGACTTGCTCGACGAATTTGATAAAGATTTATCAGTGCTAGGTGAAGCACTTGAGCTGCGCTTTGAATTAGAAGATGAACTAATCGATAATCTCTATTCAAACCACACCAGCTAACACAGTAAGACGGCAGCAGAGAACACTTTCTCTGCTGGAAAGTCTTGTTATCTGCCTACCTTAATAGAATGTTATATTCCATTTCATAACAAAAATTTGAAATAATTATTTTAATGCGTTACTCATAGTAAAAAAATGAGGCGCACGATGAACAAACGTACTTTCTTAAAATCTCTTTCTGTTCTTGCAGCAGGTGCAAGTTTAGCAACCAGCCAACCACTGATTGGCGCATCACACACTGCAACTCCCACTTTAGTAAAACCAAAGCCATTAAAAAAAGGGGGAACCATTGGTCTGTGCAGCCCATCAGCGGCAACCGCTGAGCACGCTGACATCATACTCGCAAAAGGTGTAATAGAAGCACTCGGCTATAAAGCAAAGCTTGCCCCTAATATTTTAGCCCGACGCGGTCATTTAGCTGGCACAGATGCACAAAGAGCGAGTGACTTAAACAGCTTATTTGCCGACCCACATGTCGATGCGATTGTGTGCTTACGGGGTGGGTCGGGTGCGGCTCGTATCCTGCCACTTTTAGACTATGCAACAATTCGCAATAATCCGAAACCTCTTATGGGCTATTCTGATATCACGGCATTACATAATGCATTACTCGCTAAAGCCGGGCTTATTAGTTTTCATGGCCCTAATGCCACCAGCGATTGGAATCCATTTCATGTTGCGCAATTTAAAAACATGTTTGAACAACGTCAGTTAATGCGCTACCAAAATTTACCCAAAGCAGACGATGAACTAGTCAACAGCCAATACTTAACCCAAACCATCAATGCGGGTCAGGTCAGTGGCCGTTTAATCGGGGGGAATCTCACTGTACTCACAGCACTCGCAGGCTCTGACTACTTACCTGACTTTAATGGGGCTATTTTATTTTTAGAAGATATTGATGAAGCCCCTTATCGTATTGACCGTATGATGAGCACCCTTAAACTTATGGGCGCACTAGATAAAATAGCGGGGTTTGTATTTGGTGATTGTAATGACTGTAAGCCTGGTCGAGGCTATGGCTCATTAACCTTAGATGATATCTTTGCTGATTATATTAAGCCATTAGGCATTCCGGCTTATCGCGGTGCAATGATTGGTCATATTAAACGCCAGTTTATTTTACCGGTCGGTACGGTGGTGGCACTTGATGCCGATAAAGGCACGCTGCAAATGAAAGAAACAGCATTTAGCAGCTAAAAAAAGGGCCTACTTTAGGCCCTTTTCTCATTGAGTAAAAAATTACTCTGCAGCAGCTGCTTTTTCTTCGCTTTGAATTTCAAGTAGTTCTACTTCAAACACAAGCGTTGAGTTAGCAGGGATCTTACCTAGGTCGCGCTCACCGTAAGCAAGATCAGCTGGAATAGTGAACTTGTATTTAGAGCCAACAGGCATTAACTGTAAACCTTCAGTCCAACCTGGGATCACACGGTTAAGTGGGAAAGTCGTTGGCTCATTACGTGAATAAGAGCTATCGAACTCAGTTCCATCTAGTAAAGTACCTTTGTAGTGTACTTTTACCACGTCAGTAGCGACTGGCTTTTCGCCATCACCTTGTGAAATCACTTCGTACTGTAAACCAGACTCAGTTACTGTCACGCCTTCTTTCTTCGCGTTTTCTGCTAGGTATTTTTCGCCTTCAGCTTTGCTCTGTTCAGCTTCTACTTTTGCTTTTTCTTGTTGCTTAGTACGAATGCTTTGATCAAGCGCTGTTAACACTTCACGAATTTTTTCGTCGTCTAATTTTGCGTTACCTGCAAGTGCGTCTTCAAAACCACGCTTTAATAGCGCTTCATCTAATTCAACACCTAACTCTTTTTTGTCAGCTAAGTCTTGATTCAAGAAATTACCAACAGAGGCACCGATACCGTATGCTTGTTGTTGTGCTTCAGTCTCTAGTTTAACTTCAACTTGCTGTTCTTTTTTTGCTTCTTGATTACAAGCTGTAAGCGCTAAAACTGACGCTGCAATCAATGACAATTTAATCGTCTTTCTCATTTTATATCTCCGACACACTTTGCAGTTGTCAATTATTGTATTATTACTAGTTAAAGATTAACGACCTACATGGTAGGCTGCTTGTCTAATAACTAAACTTCATGCAAACGCATGATCAGTGATTAGAATAACAACCTAGGCCTTTAATGAGCCCTAGTCTAACCTCTCAATCACGAAGAGTTAAGGGGAAATACCCGTAATATGTCGATATTTCGTACTTTTTTGTATCTGCTAAGCCTAAGCTTAGTTGTTGCCTGCTCTGAGCAACATGAGCAATCCACTGCACGTTATGAACATGCGGCTAAAGGTGCGTTTGCATCTGCTATTTCGCATGATGGCAAATACAGCGTGATCTCATCTATACACCATGGGGTCGCGCTGTGGGATAATCAACAGCAGGTATTAAAATACCAATGGTTTCAACAACAAGCTCAAGATAGCCTCGTTCACACTGTGGCAATCTCTTACGACAATAGCCATGCTGTCACCGCAGAAAAGTCCACATTTGCTGTGTGGGACATTAACTCAGGTAAAAACACGGGCTACTATAAAATACACGCCTCAACAATTAGAGATATCGCGATTAGCAACCAAGGACGCAGCGTGTTATATGGCCGCGCCGACGGTGTAGTCGTTTACCTCGACTTAGAGACCGGAAGACGCATAGAGTTCCTTGGCCACCAAGAAAAAGTGAATGTTGTTGACCTTTCACCGAATGGTCATTACGCAATCAGTGGTTCTAATGACTATGTTGCCTACTTTTGGGATACCCGTACAGGGCAAGTTATACATCGCTTTAACCACCCGACTCGCGTTACTCAAGTCGCCCTCGATCCACAAGGCCGCTATGCATTTACAGCTGACAGTATGAAGCAAGCAAATGTATGGCAACTGACTACAGGTGATCTTGTTAGCAAACTGGCGTATATTGCGCGTCAGAAAATTTTTACCGCAGTGCGTTTTAACGATGAAGGCACCTTAATCGCAACCGGGTCACCCAATCGACTTGTTGAATTATGGCAGCTAGACTCAGGTAAAAAATTGCAAACGTGGCAAGTGGTTCCTCGTGAAGGAAGTCGCCCGAAATCGGCCGTGGTGTTAGATGTTGCGTTTACTGATAACAACCAAGCGTTATTAACCGAAAGCTCCAGCGGATTCGCTGAAAGTTTTAATGTAAGAGAATCAAATGAACACAATTGAACATCGTCTAATGGAACTTGAAGCAAAAGTCGCTTTTCAAGATGAAACAATTGAAATATTAAATGATGAGCTTAAAGCGCATCAGCAACAGCTTGCAAAAATGAAGCGCCAGACTGAATTGCTTGCAGAAAAGATTAAAGAAGCACAACAACCTTCTTTAATGTCGCAGATGCATGAGCCGCCTCCGCCACATTATTAATATTGAAAAATTTAGCCGGGTTAATCGCCCGGCTTAAACACCCCAATCACTTGTTCAAACTGGCGTGTTGAGGCTTGTACTGCTTTTTCTGGCTGGGTCATTTTATGGCCACACTGCACACATTCTACTTTCTCAACATCATGCTCTTTATAAAGCATCATCGTATCCATCGCATTACACTCTGGGCATGATGCCCCTGCGATAAAGCGTTTTTTTTGTCTCATACATGATCTCCGGTGCCATTTAGGCGGCTATTTTAGCCTAATAATTCTGTGTTTGATACGATTGCGAAGCCTAATACGATCCGTGTTATGATATGCGCAATTAAAACTGTGGTGTGCAAGTAAACTTTCATGATCCAAATTTCAGACATCGAGCTTCTTCGTGGTGGTAATGCCTTATTAAAAGGTGCCTCTGCAACCTTATTCCCTGAGCATAAAGTAGGCCTAGTCGGGGCTAATGGCTGTGGTAAATCCACATTGTTCGCGCTATTAAAGTCTGAATTACAACTCGATGCTGGTGAATGCAGTATTCCTAAAGACTGGTCCATTTCTTCTGTAAAGCAAGAAACACCGGCTCTCAATATTAGTGCGCTTGATTACGTACTCCAAGGCCATCCTGACTATTACACACTCAGAATCGCACTGCGCGAAGCCGAGCAAAATAATGATGGCGCGGCACAAGCAAAGGCACATATTGGTCTGGAAAATATCCAAGGTTACAGCATTGAAGCAAAAGCCGGTGAACTGCTACATGGTTTAGGTTTCTCCAATGAGCAAATTGACAACCCTGTGAGTGCCTTTTCGGGGGGGTGGCGTATGCGCTTAAACTTGGCACAAGCCCTTATTCGCGATGCCGATTTATTGCTTTTAGATGAGCCAACCAACCACTTAGACCTTGATGCTGTTTACTGGTTAGAGCGCTTTTTACGCGCCTATACTGGCACACTTGTGCTTATCTCACATGACCGTGAGTTTCTCGATGCGGTGGTTGATCAAATTTGGCATATCGACCAGCAAAAAATTAATATTTATAAAGGCAATTACTCGCAATTTGAACGCCAAAAAGCAGAACGCTTATTACAGCAACAGGCCATGTTCGAAAAGCAACAAGAACAAATTGCGCATCTTGAACAGTTTATTACTCGCTTTAAAGCCAAAGCAAGTAAAGCGAAACAAGCACAAAGCCGGGTAAAAGCACTGGAGCGTATGGAAAAGCTGGCGCCAGCACATGCTGATTCACCCTTCGATTTTGAATTCGCTGAACCAACCGCACTACCGAACCCGCTCATGACACTTGACCAAGCCAAAGCGGGCTATGGCAATACCACCATTTTACACAGCATTAAGCTCAACCTCGTACCGGGCAGCCGTATTGCCTTGCTTGGTCGAAATGGCGCGGGTAAATCAACGCTAATAAAATTATTAGCTGGAGATCTGAAACCTCAAGCGGGCGAAGTGTTTCAGCATCAAGGATTAAATATTGGCTACTTTGCGCAGCACCAACTCGAATCGTTGGATCTAAGAGCCAGTGCCGTTACGCATTTACAACGTTTAAACCCGCAGGCAACAGAGCAATCACTGCGCGACTTTTTAGGGGGCTTTGCATTTTTTGGCGATAAAGCACTTGAGCCAGTTGCTCCATTTTCGGGTGGCGAAAAAGCACGTTTAGTACTGGCTATGTTGGTGTATCAAAAGCCCAACTTACTGTTACTCGATGAGCCCACCAACCACCTTGATTTAGAAATGCGACATGCTCTTGTAATGGCTCTACAAGGTTTTGAAGGGGCAATGGTCACCGTATCGCACGATCGCCACATGTTAAAAAACACAGCCGATGAATATTACCTTGTTGATAACGGAGAAGTAACCCAGTTTGGCTATGATCTTGACGCGTACTACCAATGGTTACTCAATGCGAACAAAGAAGCTGCAAAAACAACTGAAGACAGCGCACCGAAAGCGCATTCAAGCATCAATCGTAAAGAACAAAAGCGCTTAGAAGCCGAGTTTAGAAAATCAGTACAACCACTTAAAAAGCAAATTGAAAAGCTCGAAAAGCAACTCGATAAACACTCAGCGGAATTAGCTGAAATCGAAGAGGCACTTGGCGATAACGCGCTTTATAACGATGACAACAAAGCAAAACTCAAAGAGTTACTCGCAAAACAAGCGACATTAACGCCAAAAGTAAATAACATTGAAGAAGAGCTACTGATGGCCCTTGAAGAAATGGAAGAAAAAGAACAAGCGTTTGCCGATGAACTTGCTTAACAGTGACGATTTTTGGCAATTTGCATGTCAGCTTTATAGTAAAGATGACATGCAAGCACGCCTGTTAGATTACCAAAACCAGCAAGGTAAAAACGTTAACCTGTGTCTGCTATTGTATTATTTAGATTCTCTTGGGCTTGCTTTAAACAACTCTCAACTTAATCAGCTTGAATTATGCATTATTGAATTTGACGAGCAGGTATTAAAGCCTCTACGTAAGACTCGCGCCTACCTAAAAGCCAATCAAACCGAAATTGCTGATTACGCCACGATTCGTAAAGAATTACTCAGTGCAGAATTAAAACTCGAAAAACAACAGCAACAGCTTCTTATAAACGCACTGAATACGATGACTCTAACGCCATGTTCCAATGCGAATAATATAGGATTATATATTAAGTAAAGTGGTGAGTTCGCAGTCAATCCAACGCCACTCATAGTAAGTAGTAAGCCATACCCTTAAGGCTTTATCTGAAGCAAAACGCCTCTCGATCGACTGACGTCTAATCGCTAATAGCCTATCAAACTTGATCCAAATCAACTTCTAAATCGCCTTGTGTAGCTTCAGGAAAATAGCTTGATCTGGATCATATCACCCACCCCAAAGCCAGCCTATGATTAACCCATAGACATTAGGAGGCACAACCATGAACGTATTCTTTAGAGATTTTTTTAGCGACCCCGTCTTATTTATGTCATTTGGCATTTTGGCAGTTGTTATCGTTTTATGCCTTTTTTACGTCGGATATTTCATCAAGAAAGTTCACGACGCAGAAGTTCCTAAGTAAGAATTAAGCACGACGCACAAAGCCCCCATCCAATTTTATTGTTTAGGGGCTTTTTATTTGCAACAACACAAAATTGCCACCTGTTCTAAAAAAGCAAAAACTTGCTACAATGGGCGCTTGTTTTGTCTTGAAAGTGTCAACTATGTTACCTGAGTTTAAGCCTGCGTGGTGGATGCGCAATCGCCATTTGCAAACCATAATGCCGCGCTTCTTTCGTCCTTTTCATAATACACGCTACGACTTATCAACAATCGACACCCCAGATGGTGACTTTTTAGAACTTGCTTGGGCACAGCCACACAATGAACATGCTCCATTAGCCATTGTGTTACACGGCCTAGAGGGCAACATTAATAGCTTTTATGCCAAAGGCATGATGAAAAAGCTCAAGCAGCAAGGCTTTGCGGTAGTGCTCATGCACTTTCGTAATTGCTCACGCGAAGTTAATCGCCTTGCGCGTGCTTATCATAGTGGCGAGACCGAAGATTTACGCTTTTTTATCAACCACCTAAAAAACACATTTCCCTCACGTCCTCTTTTCGCTGTTGGCTTTTCGCTAGGCGGTAATGTGCTTGCTAAATATTTAGGTGAGCAAGGTAGCCAATCGAACTTACATGGTGCAGCCGTGGTATCGGCTCCTTTTGATTTATCGGCATCATGCGAAGTAATACGTAAAAGTTTAGGTAAAATTTATCAAAAGTATTTGCTTGATCGCATGAAAAAATCAATGCAAAGAAAGCTGCCACAAATAGAACAGCAAATTAGTCTTACCCCAGAAAAGTTAATGGCTATTGATGACTTATGGCAGTTCGATAACTTACTAACGGCTCCCTTGCATGGTTTTGCTGGCGCTGAAGATTACTATCAACAAGCAAGCGCCAAACCGTTTTTAAAAACGATCGCAACACCGACACTTATTGTGCACGCAAAAGATGACCCGATGCTATCAATTAAAGCCGTGCCCGATAGCACAGATGTCAGTGAACATGTTACTCTGCGTATCTCCGAAAAAGGCGGCCATGTTGGTTTTATTAGCGGTAATAATCCGTTTAAACCCGAGTACTGGCTTGAGCGTATTGTGCCTGAGTATTTTCAACAGTTAGTTAAAAAGAGCAGTGATGATCATTCCACACGAAAAACTTGATAAAGAGACACTTTACAATTTAATTGAAAGCTATGTATTACGTGAGGGCACTGACTATGGCGAGCAAGAGGTAAGTATTGAAAGTAAGGTGGCGCAGGTTACTCAGCAACTAAAAAAAGGTGACGCAATGGTGTTCTTTTCTGAACTACATGAATCTGTCACCATTATTTCAAAAGCCGAGTTTATCGCATTACAAGCCGACCCAGAGTATCAAGCGTCGTTTAACGACTAAACTTGTAACTTTTTCTACAACCCTTCACAATGGCTTTTTAACTTTAAAGAGCCATTAAGAATGAAAAAACTAAGCTCATTGGTTGCCGCTGTTTCGTTGGCCTTAATCAGCCAAGCTCATGCAAGTGAGACGACGGCATCAGATAAAGCCATCAAACTAGCAAAAGACACGATTTTAATTGATACACACATTGATGTGCCTTACCGTATTCACGATAAATGGGCCGATGTAACTAAAGCGACTGATGACGGCGATTTTGACTATCCGCGTGCAGTGCAAGGCGGCCTAAACGCCCCTTTTATGTCAATTTACATTCCAGCTAACCTCGAGTTTGAAGGCAAAGGTAAAAGCTACCAACTTGCTAATCAGTTAATCGATAGCATGGAAGCCATTGTACAGCGTGCCCCAGATAAATTTGCAATGGCTGATTCAACAGCAGATATCAAAGCACACTTTAAACAAGGTAAAATGTCGTTGGCAATGGGGATGGAAAATGGTTCACCGATTGAAGGTGACATGAAAAACCTGAAGCATTTTTATGACCGTGGTGTGCGCTACATCACCCTTGCTCACTCGCAAAGCAATCACATTTCAGACTCTTCTTACGATATTCGCCGTAAATGGAAAGGCTTAAGCCCATTTGGTAAAGAGCTGGTCAAAGAGATGAACAACATCGGTATGCTTGTAGACGTATCGCATATTTCAGATGATGCGTTTTACCAGGTCATGGAAATTTCGAAAGTACCAGTGATTGCCTCTCACTCATCGCTGCGTAAATATACGCCAGGCTTTGAGCGTAATATGAATGACGATATGTTATTAGCACTCAAAAAGAATGGCGGTGTTATTCAAATCAACTTTGGTTCAAGCTTCGTAACCGCTCAAGCTGGTTCTTGGTATGATAAGCTAAAAACAGCAAAAGCAGACAAGAAGAAGGAAGGCACGAAGCTCAGCAAAGATTTTGACGCAGCTTATCGTGCTAAGAACCCATTCCCGTTTGCAAGCCTTGAGCAAGTACTTGACCATATCGACCACGTAGTCGCGCTAATAGGCATTGATTACGTCGGTATTGGCTCTGACTACGATGGTGTTGGTGACTCACTGCCTGTAGGCTTAAAGGACGTGTCTAGCTACCCTAACCTTGTACAAGGCCTCATAGATCGAGGCTATAGCGATAAAGATATTAAAAAGATCTTAAGTGGCAACATGCTTCGAGTTTGGCAACAAGCTGAAGAGTACGCAAAAGCGCATTAAACTAACCTCATTATCACCATCTTAAAAGCGCAGTTAATGCGCTTTTTTATTGATTGCAACATCGTTTATTGATTAAAAAAATAGCATGATTTAATCTGATGATTACACAGAAGTAATTAGGATGATGTGACATGGCTTCATGGCAAGGAAATGTTGCGCTTGTATTTGCAACCGCTGCATTAGGCATAACGTTATACAACCAGTTTGGGGCATCTAAGCCACTCAACAAACCGCAACCCGCAAAGTACGATTTTTCATCTGTAAGTGGTAGCGTTCCCCTTGAAGACAGGGAAAACCTCGTCGCATTGCATGGCTATATTCTAGACCTTGAAACTCGAATTAACGCACTAGAACAAAGTAGCCCTAAAATTGAGCCAACTTTAATTGCAGAACAAATCGATAAAGTCATCGAACAACGCGAAAAAGAACGTATTGCAGAAGCAACCAAAAGAAATCCATCGGTTAATTGGTTTAGAAACTTGCCTGATGATTATCGTCAGCGCATTAAGGCCGATCAACACTATGCAAACAAATCAATTAACGACGCATTTTCTGCACTACTAAATATCAATAATAGCGATGACGACCGTTTGGCAGCCTATGGGCAACTTAAAATGACGTTAGGCATGCTCAGACGTGATCTAGATGAAAATCAACACACAGCCGTTGTCGACGCGATGCTCAATATCAGTGAGTATACAAGTGAACCAACCACACGAATTCATGCCATAGAGAATCTATCGCGACTCGATTCTGTTTCACCAAAACTAGCCGACTACTTTCAAAAGCTCTTGCAAAGCGACGATAACGACTATGTTCGTAGCGTGTCAGCCAGTGCCCTTGTGAGCCAATTTTATCGTGCTAATCAACTCGATAAAAAAGAGTTTGCTCTTGAGCTTGCACAGCGTATTCAAAGCTTAGAATCAAGTGGCGATAGTAAAGTAGCTGATATTATGACCGACAGCCTAAAACACCCACGACTAAGAGAAGAATTAAACAAAGTACTTGGAAATAGTGGTTAGTAGCGAGTAGCGAGTAGCGAGTAGCGAGTAGCGAGAACAAAATAAAGCCACGTTAACCTCAAGCAAACTTTTTGATGTTTAATCACACCAGTAAGTAACCCCCGCTCGGTTGTGATCTGACTTCTAATATCTAACTTCTAATATCTATTTTCTCATCCATAAAAAAACCCGAGACTAAGCTCGGGTTTTTCTTGAATGCTTAATGCATCACTATAGTTGATTACTCAACGATAGTTGCAACAACACCAGCACCAACTGTACGGCCACCTTCACGGATAGCGAAGCGTAAACCTTCGTCCATCGCGATTGGAGCGATTAGCTCTACAGTCATCTTGATGTTATCACCAGGCATTACCATTTCAACGCCGTCTGGTAACTGTACGTCACCTGTTACGTCAGTTGTACGGAAGTAGAACTGTGGACGGTAACCTTTGAAGAATGG
>NZ_JAJJZF010000015.1:0-110476 GCF_020966275.1 Pseudoalteromonas sp. MB41
ACAGTTTCGTTTCGGAATAAACTCATTCCAATTACAGACCACATAATAGCTTCTAGCGGTAACCGCCTTCTGCGAACAGTGGCAACTCCCGCATGTTCAAATGCTTGTTCAAGAATATCAGGGTCAAGAACCTGCTTAAGTTTGTCGAGTGTATGTACATCATCTAAAAAGGAGGACATATCATCGAAGTGTTGAATTAGAGACATAAAAAAATCCGATACTATTTCTAATATCGGATTGTGAAGCTATGAAAAGATCAGTCAAGTGATCATAAAAATATGCTTAACTGATCTGCATTAGGCTCTGCTCGGCTTTTTTTATGTGAATAAAATTAAGACGGCAAAAAATAACGGATAAACTAGATAATTTTTTTAGATAAGTTTGATATTAAATTTGGCAGAGTGCCTAAGAAAAGTAGGAAGGTGGTGGAGCTAAGCAGGATCGAACTGCTGACCTCCTGCGTGCAAGGCAGGCGCTCTCCCAGCTGAGCTATAGCCCCACATTCCTAAATACAGGATGCTTAAGTCTTACGTCTTAAGCGGGGTGAACTTTAATTATTTTTACATTCGCGGTCAAGTGTTTTTTAAAAAATGATCGAATTTTTACCCTCCGCTTTTATTTTTGATAGACTAGGTCGCATCTACTGTTCAAGGCTTATCCAATAATGAAAAAAATAGCATCGCTTTTGGTTGTTTTATTAGCTGGTTGCGCAAGCCAAGGGGACGCCCCTCCTTTTGAAATTAACAACAAACAGTTTTATGGAAAAAATGATGAGCAGGGAAATAAAATTTTTGCTTATGTTGTGTCAGTAAAAGCGCAAGGCCGAAAGCCTATTAATTTAGATAAGCCGATGACGCGTCGACAATTTAAAGACTTTGCCGAGCAAGAGTACTTTGAAGAGTCGAGCAACTTAAAATTACTGTTAGAAGATCAAGCGGTTGAATTATTAAATGAAGAACTCAAAGAGCGTTCGTATTGCGACGACAAACATGTAATTGACGAAGTATTATGGCGTGATTTGAGTGTGCAATTACGAGGACGTTGTTTGTAAATGTATGCCGATAAAACCAAGCTGGCAGCGGCACTTGCTCAGCTCGCTATTGAATACGAAGAAATAGAACACCCACCATTACATGGCAGCCTCGATGCTGATACGTTTATGGTTGATAGGCCTGGTACGCGACTGAAAAACTTATTTCTGCGTGATAACGAAGGTAAACGTCATTTTTTGGTGATAACAGCCCACGACAAACAGCTTGATTTAAAAGCGATTGCAAAGCAGCAAGGACTTTCGCGGATAGGTTTTGCCTCAGATGAGCGGCTTGCACGTTATTTAAAAGTGCCGCCTGGCTGTGTGTCTATGCTGGCACTTTTAAACGACAAACAAAATAATGTCACGTTGTGGCTTGATCAAGAAATCTGGTTTAATGCGCTTTTTCATTGCCATCCGTTTGAGAACACCGCGACTTGGTTAATGAAAAAAGACGACTTAGAACGCTTCTTTGCCAGTACAGGGCATCAGCCTCGAGTCGTATTCCTTCCTGCTAAATAAACCAACGCGAGCCCTATTAAACATACCAGCAGCAGTACTGCCATAAAGGCAACTTGACCATGTTGCTGGTATATCAGCCCCGGTAACAGTGAACCAAGTGCACCACCACTGTAATAAAACGATACATAGCCCCCATTCGTCACACTGGCAGGGGCGGTACTAATTTTATTAACCAATGGTGCAGCACTTGAATGAATCACAAACATAGCGCCACAAAAACCTGTAAATGCGATGACAAATAACAGCAGCTGTTGACTCATCAACAGCAATATTGTGAGGCTATAAAATAAAAATACCCCAGTGAGCAAGCGCCAAGGAGATGAAGACTTTCTCAGTAGCCAAGGGGTGGCTATTGACGCAAGCGCACCGACTAAGTAGCCAGTATAAACAAGTCCGATTTCGCGCGTGTTAGTAATGGCAAAGCTATCTTGCAGAATAAAGGGCAAATAATTTAACAGCGCTGCAAAGCAAAAGAACATACAAAAAACCGCCCCATAGAGCTTCAAAACTAATGGGCTTTTTAATTGCTTTAAATATAAAAGGGGCGATTGCGGGGTATGAATTGCGGTTGTCTTTTGGGGTTTAGGGATAGCGAAGGCAAGACAGACTAAGCCAATCGCTATCACATAGTAAAAGCTTTGCCAGCTTAAAAAATCAGTAAATAAGGCCGCTAACATACGACCAAAATAACCACCAACAATCGTACTACCAATATATAAGGTCATATTACGCTGTAGTAGGTCGGCTTGGTAAGTGACACCAATATAACTGGTCATCGCGGTGAGTGCGGCTGGCAGCGTAATACCTTGAATAAAACGTATCAAAAGTAACACGTTAAAGCTCGGCGCAAAGGTAAAAATAACGCAGCTAATAGCCAGTATAACCATAGCGATTTTTAAAATAACCAGCGGGTTACGCTTTGCTAAAAATAACCCATACACTAATGGAGCGATTGCTAGCGGGAGCATTGTGGCTGTCATTAAACTGCCGGCGGCGGCTGGCGACACAGAAAAATGGCGAGCAAATAATCCAAGTAGGGGCTGGGGTGCGTATAAAACAAAGAAAATAAATACAGAGCAAAGTAACAAATGTCGCAGCTGCATTTTTAGCTCCGTGAAGAAAAAGTATTAGCTTATAGAGTGCGAGTAATTTTACAAGTATCATAATGATTAAAGTAAGAAATATTGCGTTAAATCAAAGTGTCATGATTTCATCGCGTGTTAATCTGCGTGTAATAATATAAATAGCAAAGATTCAAATGGGTTCAGTACTGTTATTTGTTTGCATAGCTGATTAAAATAGCCCTTATACGCATTTTAATTATTGGAATTTAGTGATGGGTTCATTACAAGATCAGCTACTTAAAGCTGGGCTCACTACCTCGCACCAAGCGAAAGTAGCTAAAACTGAAAAACGTAAGCAGCAAAAGAAAAAAAAGAAAGGGGCTACCAGTAACCCAAGTGATTTGCAAAAGCACATTGAGCAAACCAAGCTCGAGCAGCAGAAAAAAGCAGATGAACTAAATAAAGCGCGTTTGGAAGAGCAAAAACAACGTGAGCAAGTTGCTCGCGTTAAGCAAATTTTAGAGCATAATAATCAGGATGAGATCCGTGGCGATCGCACCTTTAACTTCACCTATGAAAATAAAGTGAAAGAGCTCGACGTAAATGAAAAAACACAAAAAGCGTTAGCGGGTGGTCGCTTAGCGATTTGTGTTTTAGAAGGCCAATTTTTTGTTCTGGAAGATGAACCAGCTCGAAAAGTCGCTGAAGTTAGCGAAGAATATATAGTGTTCCATGTCGAACCCGAAGATAAGCAAAAGGATGAAGACGATCCCTATGCTGATTTTGAAGTGCCTGATGATTTAATATGGTAACCCGCATAACTGCATAGCATTTAGGTTGCTGTAACAATTTTTCGGGGGCAATTTGGGTGCAATATTGTTAAATCATGGTCTACACTAAAGAAAATGTTTTCTAACCCGTTAAAAAGAGAAGATACAAATGAGCAAGATAACTAAAATTCTATGTGGGGCTGGCCTTGCAATGGCTGCAAGCCTATCTTTCAATACAATGGCTGCTGATGGCGCAACGCTATACACAGCAAAACTTTGCCAAACGTGCCACGGTGCAGAAGGTAAAGCACCCATTATGCCGCTATACCCTAAGCTAAATGGCCAAAATAAAGAATACTTACTTGCACAAATGAAAGACATTAAGTCTGGTGCACGTAATAACGGTATGGCTTCTGCGATGAAAGCAATGGTTGCGAACGTATCTGAAGAAGAAATGGCAGCAATTGCAGATTATTTATCACAAGTTAAATAATCCGCTACATTTAATAAAAAAGGCCACATCAATTGATGTGGCCTTTTTGTATCAGCTATTGATCATCGGTTAATAGTGATTTAGACTTCTATACATCTATTTATGCTTGTCGCATATACAAGGTTTTCCATGTTTGACTTACCAAAACTCGATTTAAAAAATAAAGTATCTGAACAAGAATGGCAGCTTCGCGTAGATTTGGCTGCATGCTATCGTTTGGTCGAGCATTTTCGTTGGGGTGATTTAATTTATACCCATTTATCTGCACGCTTACCGGGCACAAATCAGTATTTGGTCAATGCATTTGGTTTAAGCTTTGATGAAGTAACCGCGTCAAACTTAGTGAAGGTTGATTTAGAAGGGAATATTCTCGACGATACACCGTTTAAAATTAACCCTGCAGGTTTCACTATTCACAGTGCTATTCACGAAGTGCGCGATGATGCGCATTGTGTTATCCACCTTCATACCAAAGAGACTATTGCGGTAGCAACGCAAGAAAAAGGTTTACAACCGTTAAGCCAATACTCGATGTTTTCATTGCCGTCACTGTCATACCATGGCTATGAAGGCTTAGCCGTGAACAAGGATGAAAAAAAACGCTTACAAGATGATTTAGGCACTACAAATCATATGCTTTTAGTAAATCATGGCGGTTTAACGGTGGGCCCAACGGTGGGGGATGCATTTATGCGCTTCTATGATTTACAGCGCGCCTGTGAAATTCAATTGGCGATTCAAGCCAGTGGTCAAACAGCTATTCCGGTGCCTCAACCTATTATCGATAATATTTATAATCAAGCGAATGTCGTGCATAGCGGCAGTACTGGAGGCCAATTAGCGTGGCCTGCGATGCTGCGTAAGGCTTATCGCCTTGATCCTAGTTTTGCTCAGTAAGGAGTAACCATGAAAGTTAATCGCGTCGAAGTGTTCGATATTCATTGTCCAGACAGACCTGCTTGGACACCTGTGTTTGTGCGTATTCATACAGATGAAGGTATTAGTGGCGTTGGTGAAGCCGGGCTTGCTTATGACTTAGGTCACAGTGCAGCCGCTGCGATGATCAAAGAAATGGCTGACGCTTTTTTAATAGGCCATGATCCGTTTCAAACTGAAAAGCTATGGTCACGAATGCTACGCGAGAGCTTTTGGGGATTAGGCGGAGGACCTGTTGTCTACGCTGCGATGAGTGCGATTGATACTGCACTGTGGGACATCAAAGGAAAAGCATTAGGTTTACCTGTTTATCAATTGCTAGGGGGTAAAGTTAACGACAAACTTCGTACTTACGCATCGCAATTACAGTTTGACTGGGACAGCGAGTTTAAAGCACTTATTCATCCAGAAGAATATGCAGAAGCGGCATTAAAAGCGATTGCTGAAGGTTACGATGCAGTGAAAGTTGACCCTATCCAATACGATAAGCACGGCAATACTTATTATGACCGCACTAATATTATTTCTCGTGGTGAAATGAAGTTATACCGCGCGCGTATGCAGGCTATTCGTGAAGCAGTGGGTGATGAAGTTGATATTATTTTTGAATGTCATAGTTTGCCAGGGGCAACATCTGCAATTCAAATTGGTGAAATCGCCGAAGAATTCGATTGTATGTATTATGAAGAGCCAGTGAACTACCTAAACCATTCATTGCATGCCAAAGTCGCTGATAAAGTTGCAGTGCCCATAGCCGGTGGCGAGCGCTTGTATAATCGTTGGGGTGTACGTCCTTATCTTGAAGATCAAAGCATTGATGTGCTTCAGCCAGATCTTGGTTTATGTGGCGGTTTCACCGAGACGAAAAAGGTCTGTGATTACGCTGATATTTTTGATGTGCGTATTCAAGCGCATGTATGTGGCGGTCCAGTTGCAACAGCGGCATCGTTGCATTTAGAAACAGCCATTCCTAACTTCTTAATTCATGAGCATCACACTTACGCGATTAAAAAGTGGAATCGTGAGTTATGTATTCAAGACCCACAACCTAAAAATGGCTTTTTCCAAGTATCCGAAGAACCTGGCATTGGTATTGAGTTAAACGATGATGTTGTGATGCGTTCGCAACGTGTCGAAATAAAATAAATAGATTCAGCAATGAAAAAGCCCGTAAGGGCTTTTTTTATAGGTGTTTAGGTATATGTGAGGCTTAGTTAACCGCTTTACACTTTACCAGCGGCAGTGGCTCTGTTGCTTTGCTGTCTAAATGACGAACAAAGCACATTTTATCTTTAATGAGTAATTCAAAGCGATCGGGCATAGAAAGCTGCTTTCCCATGATTGGATTGCCTTGCGCATCTGTGATGCCCATGCTGTCAGTAACGAGGATACTGCTATTGATAAAGGCATCATCGGCGACTGCAATAGGCTGACTGTGCATTAATCTGGCAATACCTTGTGCAATCAAGGTGCTTTGCGGTGTTGTTAACACCGCATGTTGTAGCTTAGGAGTCGGCTCTTGGCTTTGTGCACTACACCCAAGCAAAGTCACAAAGTATATTGCTGTGGCTACTTTAAAGTTCATACACGCCTCTAATACTCAAGTATTTTGTTTTGCTCAATAAGCGTTGTTGCTCGGTTGTCCTGTACTTTTGGTGTATCAGTGAACAGCGCTGGTGCAAAACCCTGTTTGCTGGTCATTGAGCTTGCTACAGGGCATGTGCCAGTCGCTCTGTATGCCAGTGCAGTACTAAGTAATGCTTCATTTTCGTCGCCTAGCTGATGGCTAAAGTCATCGGCGACTGCACAACCTGGGACTCGCACGGGTTGAAACTCACTGCCAGTGCTGTTTTGGGGGGCAAAACCATCGGCATATTCACCAAAGCCTTTATTGTTAACCCCTGTAAATTGAATGCTGAAGTAGGTCGTATCACAGTTATCGGTTGGGTAAAAACCATAGGGTTTACCACAGGTATTTTCCCCTATTTGAATGACCTCAATATTGGCCCCTCTTAAGCCATTAATTACGGCTTCACTGGCTGAACATGTACTGCCTGTTGTTAACACAAAAACACGTTTTAGGTCTAAACTAGGCAATGGTGTGCCAGGGTTGATTGCTGGGTTTTCTGCAAATCCGACAAATTCATCGGTAAACGGCACGGGCTCCAAACGCTCCCCAGTGATTGGGTTAAAGGTTGGGTGTTGATCGTTAAAGATAGTCTTTTCGAAAATTTTGCCGTCAGTATTTTCGGCACCTGCAATCATATAAGCAACTTGACTTGCCATCTGTAGGAAACCACCGGGGTTGTATCGCATGTCGATAATCAGGTCTTTCACATTACGTGCTGCTAATGTATTAAAAGCATCAAATAAGGGCTTTTCTGCAATCGCATTGTGGCGATTAAATTGGAAGTAACCGACTTCTCCATTTGCGAATGTTTTAATATTGCCTACAGCTTGTCCCGTAATAGTTTGGGCTGTCATGGTGACTTCGCGGGTTTCACTGGTGTTGATATCTTTAAACACAAAGGTCGTTACTTTCCCGGATTCAGACGGAAAAAGACCCGCATTGAGTACGTCGACTTCAGCTTGGGTGCTGGCATTTACAAAGTCTACACCATCCACTTCTAACACTTCAAAACCACGCGCTAGGTTTTGTGTTGCCGCGGGTGAGTTGGGTTCGGTATAAGTTATAATGGCTTGACGTGGGGCGCTGGCACTTATTAAACGTATTTTAAAGCCATAGCCAAAGGTTTGTCCCGACTGGCTTTGTGCTCGCCATTCATCGGTGGGTAAACTGGAATGAAAGTTGTCTTTTTTAGCCCCTGACTCCGTGGTGTTTTCGGTTTTTAGTAACGCAAAATAATTGAGAACCCCATCAGTGAGGGCTGGATCACGGTCTATTATTTCATCGTACCAAAGGTATGTTTCATGGCTCCATGAACGCAGCCAGTGCTTTTCATTGAGTGCCTGACATTGTTGATCAAACTTACTCGATGGCTCAAACACACCTTGTGTCCACGTAATGGTGGCTGGGTCTAGATTGCCTGAATCGGAGTTGTCACTCCCACTGCCGCCACACCCAACAAGACTAAATACGCACGCACCTAAAATGGCCGCTTCTTTTGAAAAAATAAACATAACCACTAACCTAAACCGCTTTTATTTAACTAAATATAGCTAGTTTTTAATCAATTTGATAGATTTCGTGGGCGTTTTTGTAGCTTAGACGATGCCATACGCTGTGCTGGTTACACAATGAAAAGTAATGCTGCCAGCATGTCTCGTAGTGTGTCTTTATTTGGCAAACAGGAAAATTACTGGCAAACATAATACGCTGCTCGCCAAAGTATTGCAGCAGTGTATCAAGCAGCCATTGGTGCTTACTTGCAGCCAGTTTGCTGAACTCTAAGCCTGAGAACTTAATCGCAATATTATCACAGCGGCTTAATTTAATAACCGCGTTTAGCCATTGTTGTTCATCGCATATAAAGCCTAAATGGTTAATTACGACTCGTAATGAGGGAAGGGCATGGCAGTATTTTATGAGCTGCTCGGTAATGTGTAGGTTTTCAATTTCAAACTGTGCTTCAAATCGCAAGTTTTGCGCAGCAAGATAGGCTAAGTTTTCAAGGCAATTAGGTGCGAGTAAACGAGTCGCATCTTTACCTTCAGTAATATCGCGAATACCCACAAGGTGTGAATGTGTTAATGCCGAAAGCGCCAGACTAAATTCGTTCAAGGTAGCGTCTATTCGACTATAACTAATGGCTTTGTATTTGTAGCCGTTTAAATGCTGTGCTAGCCAGTTGAGCTCTTTAATAGGGTCATTATTATCGTACCCTGCCTCAATATGAACAAGTGCTTCTAATTGAAATGGGCATGCTGATTTTAGTTGCGCCATGCTAATAGGAGCTTTGATCTTATCGAGGTGAGGCCACGCAGGTGGTTTCTCGCCTTGCAACCAAGTGTATTGACCCTCAGTGAGGTTAAAAAAATGCACATGGGGGTCAATAATCTTGTCGCTCATTGCGTGGTATACCCACCATCAATGCTGTGTAGGCTACCCGTGATAAAGCTTGCCTCAGGGCTAACTAAAAAATTAACCAATGCAGCCACTTCCTCTGGTTGACCTAAGCGCCCTAATGGCTGTAATGCTGCTTCTTCTGCGACGACGGTGGTTTTATCGGCACCGCTTCGCTTGCAGTAAGCGTCAATTGCATTATGAAATAAAGGTGTTTCAATGGTGCCTGGGCAAATAGCGTTAGCGCGAATGTTAAATGCGGCATAATCCAGAGCGGTTGTTTTTGCCATTGAAGCAAGTGCATGCTTTGTTACGTTGTAAGCAAAAGAATTGGGCTTACCAATAAGCGCTTGATCAGAGGCAATTAAAACAATACTACCTTGCCGTTTTGCTTTCATGCTGGGTAAAACTGCTTGAATTGCCGCATACGCGCCTTTTACGTTGAGCGCAAAAAGAGCATCAAACGTTGCCTCGTCAGTATCTTCAATGGTGGCACTTAAATGACGACCAGCATTAGAAATAAGCGCATCGATACGGCCTGTTTCTTGTGCTATATCAGCAATAACCGCTTTTACCTGCTCAACATTACTGACATCACAGTAGCGGTAGTGACCTTCTGATGGTGTAATATCAAGGTTATACACGATGTATGCTTCGCGCGCTAAGCGCTCAACAATAGCCTTACCAATCCCTTTACTGCCACCTGTGACAATAGCAACGTTTGTCATTATTTACCCTTAGTGGCTATGACCACAACCGCCTTCACCATGTACGTGACCGTGCGCTAATTCTTCACGTGTCGCTTCACGGACGTTGAGTACTTCAACGTCAAAAGTCAGTGTTTTACCTGCAAATGGGTGGTTTAAGTCACAATCTGCATTGAAACGACCTACTTTTACAATCGTCACTTGATGACGGCCTTGGTTTGAGTGAACAATCGCAGTCATACCCGGTTTCCACACTTTAGTGTTACCTTGTAAGTGCTTAAGTGGAATACGCTGAATAAGGTCATCAACACGCTCACCATAAGACTCGCTTGGCTCAAGTGTTACACTAAAGCTATCGCCAGCGCTTTTACCTTCAAGGGCTTTTTCAAGACCTGGTAGCATGCCTTCTGTACCATGGATATATGAAAGTGGCTCGCCATCTTTGCTTGATTCAATTTGCTCGCCTGCTTCACTTAATGTGTAGTGGAACTCAACGGCAGTGTCTTTGCTGATTTGCATGTTTTTTCTCTTGTAAACTTAGAATATAAACACTGATTTTACGCTAACCACAATGACACAGCAATCAAGGCTTTTTCAAAGAGCTTTCAATACCCGACAGCATAGCCTCGCTGGCTGATGTTTGAGGGGCTGGTGGCTTTGCTTGAGGAATATGCAAAGTTAGTATGGTGCCTGGTTTTAGTAGGCTAGACGCGCTGAGTTTATTCCAAATAGCCACGTCTTTATGAGGGACATCAAAAAGCTGACTAATGCTCCAAATAGAATCCCCCGGCTTTACTTGATAATCGACAGCAACAGTTGAAACAACGTCTTCTTGTTGCTCTAAATACGGGCTGATATTGTAATCAACTATTAACGATCCAGGCATCGTTTGAGGTTTACTTAGGCGCAATTGCTCACCCACTTTAATGAGGTTCGAGGTTTTATTATTGAGCATTTTTAATTGGCTTATAGGCATATTAAAACGTCTTGCGATGCGATAAAGCGTATCGTCCTTTTGAACGGTGTACTCGCCAATAAAGTTGTTACGAAATAGTTTACTCTGTAATAAAGTACGCTGCTCTATTGGTAATATCAGCGTGTGGGGGCCATTAGGAGAGCTTTGATTCTTTAAATAGCCAGGGTTTAGTTTATGTAATTGGCTACGCCCAATCCCAGATAAACTCGCAATTACCGAAAAATCAAATTGCTGGCCGACATTAAACTCCGTTGTGAGCGGTTTATTAGCGAGTTTTGGGCGTTTTAGGCCTTTTTCAGGGTGTCTGATTAAGTGGCTGAGTGCTAATAATTTAGGGATATACTCAGCGGTTTCTTTTGGTAATGACAGCGACCAGTAATCGGCTTTCTTACCGAGTTTTTTATTCTTCTCGATGGCTTTCTTAACACGCCCTTCACCACTGTTATAGGCCGCGATTGCGTGTAACCAATCGCCATCAAAGCGTTTGTGCAAATAACTGAGGTACGCTAAGGCAGCATCGGTTGAGGCGAGAATATCTTGGCGGCCGTCATACCATTGGTCGCTCTGCACGCCAAAGTGATAGGCAGTTGCCCCAACTAACTGCCATATCCCCACAGCTTGCTCTGATGATTGAATAGTGGGTCTAAAGTCACTCTCTACGAAGGGGAGTAATGCAAGTTCCATCGGTAAATTCTGTTTTTCGACGCGTTTGACGATATGGTAAAGATACGGTGCAGCGCGTCGGTTCACTTTTTCAAGGTAGGCTGGTTGCTTTAAGTACCACTTTATCCGAGCTGTCGTATGCTTATTGGTTTGAAATACCAACGATAGATTATTTGCAATGTGTTGCCACAAATCAGCCGCTCGCGGTTTAGCGAGTGGCGTATCTTTATAAGGTTGAAGTTTTACAGGTTCAGCAGTCTTATCGGCTGTAGCAACAGGTTGCTCAGTCGGCTGTGTTTGTAAGCTTAAATCAGGCTTGAAATGGCTAAAAATCTCTGGCCGAGCCTGTTGCTCTTGTTGTGTATCTTGCTGAGTTGTTTGGCATCCTTGTAGGCCAATAAAAAAACTCAGCAATAGTAAATATTTCAAACGCATTAAAGCCATGTAATAAAATCCCTTTACTATTTTAGCGCTATTTTGACGATTTGGCCTGCTTAAGTCCAGCTTCTAGAAACATGACGAAAGCGCGTTGACCGACTTCATCAAGTTGATAGTCTTGTTTTATTTGCTCAGGAAACAGGGGAATTAACTCACCAATAGGCTTCTCGGGCTGTGCATTTGCAAGTGTCAAAATAGCAGATAAAAATGTTTTCGGCTGATTAAGTTCTGCAGGAGTTAGTTGTGCACCATGACCCGGTAAAATTGTTGTGATAGCACTATTTTGTTGAATCTCAGTTAACGCTGCGAGCCAATTATCTATTTGCCCATGCCCTGGGTAAGGTAACCAATCGGTTATATCTCCACCAAGTAATACCCGGCCATGATCGGCTGTTAATACTAAGTCGCCATGCGTGTGTGCTTGATACGGCATAACAGTAATCGGGTAATCACCAAGGTCGAGATGCGTTTCTTTAGCAATACGGATAGCGGGGGGATTGAGTGTTAATTCGCGCCAACGAAACAGGCGTTGTTTAGCAAGTGATAGTTTTTCTCGCCAAACGGCTTGTTGTTCTTGTGGTTGGCTTGCTAAACGTTGATAACTTAGTTCTATGCTTTTTTCATAGCCATCAAGTTTATCGTTTAAGGCTTTTTGATAGTGGGTGAATTCATTCGCTAGTTGCTGATGAACAATCAATTTTGCATCAGGGAACGTGGCTTGTAACACTGCAAGACCCAGCAAGTGGTCATCATGATAATGACTCGCAACCAAGTAGCATAAAGGTGTTTTTAAGCGCTTTTTCAAACGCTGTGCGAGTTGCTCAACCGCGGCAAAATCACCGCTGGCATCAAACATAAGTGCACACGTTTTACCTTCAATAAGGACCTGGTTTGAATCGTAAAAGCGCAGCGATGCCTGTTGTTGTAAAAATTGAATCTCAGGGCTGATAGTCTGCCATGTAACCTTGGCTTTAGATGAGAAACTTGCTGTTAGTAGCGCTAAAAAAGCCCACATTGATAAAGCATATATGCGCATTCTAATTTGCTCGGTTATTATTCAGGTTGAGCATTGTAAACAAAAAAAGCGCAAGATGCGCTTTTTATATAACCAATACCACTCACGGCGTGTTAAGTCGAGTGAGTTTGGTCTAAGTACTGGCTAAGTTTATCGATTAAAGAGTCATGCTGTTGCTCTTGTTTTGCTTGTTGCGATTGTGCTTCGAGCAATTCATGGCTTAAGTGCAGCGCAGCCATTAATAACGCTTTTTGTTCATTACGAACAGAAGAGCGTTGTTTCATTTGGTCCACTAAGTCATTCAAATGTTGTGCAGCAGCAACTAGGGCGTTCTCTTGACCCGGAGGGCAAGAGAACTCATGTTCTTTACCTAGTAGCTCTACGGTGACCCGCTGACTTTGTGGGCTGCTCATTAGCTAGCCTGGTGTACGCTTTGTAATTTCTCAAGCAGGCCAGTTAATGTGCTGCTTGCTTCTTTTTGTTTTTCTTCGCTATCGAGTACTTCAAGTTGAAGCGTTTCGTTCTCGTCTATTAATTTTGCAGTTTGATCTTTTAAGCTTTTCACTTCGCTTTCAAGTTCGCTGTTTCGGTGGATTAATTTGTCGATCAGTTGTTCGAGTTGGGAAAGGGTTTCGTTATTCATAAATGCGCTCATAAAACTGTGATTATTGTCATGCAAATGTAAAGGAAAGTGTGTTGATATGCCAGCATTTACGCCTGTTTTAGCGTATTTTTATTTAAAATTAAGGTGTAATTCAGCGTGGCTGCATTTTTATTCATTTATGGTTCACTCTGCGCTTAGATTTTAGGATTATTCACTATTTATCATGTACAATATCTTCATCTATTTTTCATGCAGCACTGCATTTAGCGATTTATAAATATGCTTAGTTACCGACACTCTTTTCATGCAGGCAATCCTGCTGATGTGCTTAAACATCTGGTTTTAGCTGAAGTTCTTAAATACCAAACAATTAAAGATAAGCCTCTCGATTATATTGATACCCATTCGGGGGCGGGCTTTTTTGAACTAGCGGGCAGTGATGCACAAAAAACACAAGAGTATTTAGATGGCATAGCAAAGCTTTGGCAGCACCAGAGTGAGCATGCACCGTTAAATGAGTATATAGAGCTGATTAAATCGTTTAACCAGAATGGCGAATTAGATTTCTATCCTGGCTCGCCAAAAATTGCTGAACACTTTTTGCGTCGCCAAGATAATGGCTGGTTTTTTGAGTTACATCCTCGCGACTTAGCATTACTTAAGCAGAATATGATAGGTAAACGCTCTATCCGTGTGCGTGGCGAAAATGGTTTTCAAGGGTTAGTTGGTCTGCTGCCACCGCCATCGCGTCGTGCATGTGTGCTGATTGACCCTCCATACGAAATTAAAGATGACTATGACACGGTGGTAAAAACCCTCGTTAAAGCGCACAAACGCTTTGCAACGGGTACGTACATGATTTGGTATCCGGTCGTTGATCGTGAGCGCATAGATAAAATGGAAGCAGGTTTAATCGCATCTGGCATGCGTAATATTCAATTATTTGAATTAGCCACCGAAGCAGATACTGAGGTACACGGTATGACTGCCTCAGGCATGATAGTGATCAACCCACCATGGAAACTAAAACAGACGATGGACGCGGTTTTACCTGAGCTTGTTTCTGTATTAAGTGACAGTAGTGGCTTTTATCGCAGTGAGCAATTAGTTGAAGAGTAATGCTGCAACAATGTGCCTATTTAATAAAGGGTATAAATAAAAAACGCCCCGCAATTGCGGGGCGTTTTCGTGTTAACTGTCATTAATTCATATAGGTTGCTGCAAATGTAGCAAGGGGTTCGCTGCTGCCATCTAATAGCGTAAGCTGCTCACCATTAATTGAAAATTGCGCTGTCGCAGTGAGTAGAGCAGACATTGCAGCTTCAATATCCATTTGCTCGATACACATTTTCTTAGTACTGGCTAACGGGTTGAAGGTGAGTGATTGATTATTCACGTCATAGCTGCCTGAAAAGCTATTACAGCCAAGGAAACCATGCGTTGAGCCATCTTCTTTAAATTGAATGAAAGGCTCTTTTGTTTCTACTTTAACGGGTTCACCGTTAATCGTGACTGCTTTCCAATATGTATTAGTTAACGTTACATCGGGCTTTTTCGCCGACACTTTAGATACCGTCACTTTATACACATCATTCTGAGCACCTTCAGCAAACGGGTTGTTGTGAGTGGTGCTAATGTATAACAGCTTGCCTTGGTTTTCGATTCGAGCGCCGACGCTATAACGATGGCGATCAGCAATTTTACTTTCATCATACTCAAGTGCGACGTTATAAGGAGGCGCCCCTTTTAACTCAACTTCTTGTTCGCTGATCACGTCTGCTTTTGCATCCATTTTTGATACATCGGCTAACTGCACTTTCAATACAGAGCCTGGTGGCAGCATGCTACGGTCTAAATAAGTAATTTGCGTATTGAGCGTTTTCATTGTTGATTGCTCTGCTTGAGGCGCGGCAGAGTCTTCGCCACAACCGGTAAGAACTAAGCTGCTTCCTAAGATCATTACGCTGCAAAGTGAAGCACGTTTTAAAGATGAAAAGGTATCCGAAGCCATGATATTTTCCTTGCGTTTTTAGTGTTATACACTGAGATTATTGTATTAGCATAAAGTTCGCTGACTTAATCATAGCTTAATTGAGTCAAAGTGGGCGCAAGGCCCATTTTTAATAAGAAATTATTTTTTCACGTATTTTGTTAGAATAACGATACGTTGCCCATCGACACGTCCTTCAATGTGTTCAGGGTTACTGGTTAAACCAATATTTCTTACGGCGGTGCCGCGCTTAGCAACGAGGCTGCTCCCTTTTACATCGAGATCTTTGATTAGCGTTACTGTATCGCCCGCTTGCAGCACAACGCCATTACTGTCGATATGTTTAATGTCATCATCTTCAGCAAGGGCTGTTTGCGCCCACTTTAGCGTGTCTTCTTCAAGGTAAATCATGTCTAAAGCATCTTGTGCCCAGCCATTATCTGCCGCTAAACGTTTTAACATACGATACGCTACCACTTGAACAGCAGGCGTTTGACTCCACATGCTGTCATTTAGGCAATGCCAGTGAGTTGCAGTTAATTCTGCGTTATTTTCGATTTGGTCTTTGCAAGTCTGACAGACATAGATACATTTATCAGAGTGAGCTTCCGTGACAGGAGGGACTTCGTATACAGATAAATTCTCTGTTGCGGCGCACAGTTCACATTGGTTATTACTGCGTTCGATAAGGGCTTGTTCAATGCTCATAGGAGGCTCTTTTTAGTTAACAAGAAAAACAGCGCGCAGTATAGCAAATGTAGCCCCAAAGCGGAATATCCCTAATTATTGTGGGGGTATGTTTTTTGTGTATTTATTGATGATGGTATCAATCGTGCCATTATTTTTAAGTTGCTCAATAGCTGCATTTATATTCTTGAGGAGCGACTGATGTTCTGCTCGGATACGAATTTTCAAATTACCTTGTGAATGAAGGGCGCCAAGCTGCGTATTGATATTGAACCAGTTTGACCAGTATATCGCAGAGAGCTTATCAATAATTGCCACCTCTATTCTGTTGAGTTGTAATGCTTTAACCAGCTCTTTTTCGGAGTGAAAATCAACGCGCGTGAAGCGCTCATCATCATAATAGTAATAGCCAAGTACCGTGCCGACAGGGTGCTTTTTTATTGCCTCTAAATCTTGCCATTTGTTGATATTTTTACTCAAGCTAACAAGGTATTCTTCGACGGTAAATAAATTATCTGAATAGCGGAACATGTCATTTTCTCGCTCTTTCTCACTGAGCCATTCAGGACTGATAACATCAAAATCGATGTGGCCTAAATGAAGATACTTAACCGTGCGTTTGGCTGGCAATTCAATGTGTTGTGCATCAATGTTAGACAGACTTAGCACATGTTGGATGATTTCTGGCAGGATACCGGGCGAGTTTTCGTCATCAATATAGTATGGGTAATAGCTTCCAGAGGCCGTAATATTATACTTTAACGCAGGGGGCGATGCCGCATGCGCAGAGCTAAAAATAGCACCGTATAAAATTATGAAAAATAACGAAAAAATTAAGTGCAATGGACTATGTTTAAAGTTATTCATAAATTTAGTTTGGTCGGGTTTTTCTTTTTTAGCAAGGAAAACATCTTTCACTATACTTATAACAATTGTAATGTGGCTTTAGTTACATTTAGTGAGAAGTAATATGTCAGAGTTAAATATGGAAGGTAAAAAAAGTCAAAACGTGACTCAGTATATAGCCAGGCAGCCAATATTTAATGCTGATAGAAGTGTGTATGCGTATGAATTGTTATACAGAGAATCGAGCGATAATGTTTTTCCGATAGGAACCAGTGATGGCCAAGCCACCGGACGACTCTTTTTTAATGCATTGATGTTAATGGGACTTGAAAAGCTTACAGGGTTTCAACCTGCGTTTATTAATTTATCGACCGATGCCATTCTTGATGATTTTCCGCGACTGCTCCAACCAAGCAGTGCAGTACTCGAAATAGTTGAGCGAACGACAAGTATCCCAAAAGTTGTAACACGTGTTAAACAGCTCAAAAAAGAGGGCTATTTTTTTGCCCTTGATGATTATGATGGCACTGAAAAATGGCAAGACATACTTCCTTTGATGGACTTCATCAAGTTAGAGGTTGAGCATCCTATTATTAAAACCAATATGATGATCAAAAAGCTAAAACGCAGTTACCCAGATGCAATCATAATCGTTGAACGCATCGAAAATTATGATGACTTTAAACAGTTAAAAGACGCGGGTTGTGATTTATTTCAAGGCTTCTTTTTTGCAAAGCCAGAAGTGCTTAGCTTTGGTAATGTTGAACCGTCGAAAATGGCAGTACTTGATTTACTAAGCTGTACAGCAAGGCCTGATATTGACTTTGATGCGGTGCAGCAACGCGTTGGTCGAGACCTTGGTTTAACAGCGCGTATTTTAAGATTGGTAAATGCACGCTCACCTAATTCACAACAAACGATAAAATCAATCTCACAAGCGGTTATTTACTTAGGTGAAGATGCGATTCGTCAGTTTGTCCGTGTTTTAGCATTAAGTGAATTGGGGAATGATAAACCACAAGAATTAACCAAGCTTGCGCTTACACGTGCAAAGTTTATTGCGTTGATGCTTGAACCCGGTGGTAAAGAGCTATCAGAGCAAGGTTATTTAGTCGGATTGCTGTCTGTGCTTGATGCCATTCTCGATATGGAATTAGATAGAGTTACAAAAGAGTTTTCACTCGGCGCAGAACTTTCCAGTGCATTGTTAAGCTTTAATGGTATGCAAGGTATTAGCCTGCGACTTGTTAAAGCAATCGAAGAAGAACAATGGCAAGACGTGCGGTCATTTTTAACCATGATTCGGCCAGCTTCACACATGGACGTTGTATTTAAAGCAATGTACAGCGCACGTGCTTACGCAGATGAAGTATTGACGACCTTGTCATCAATTGCAGACTAATGACATTGAGTTGGTTATTATGCTCGCACTGTTAGTGGATAAGGTTTTTATACCATGCGTTCAATATTTCCAATTGTGACGATTATTTTTGCCCTCGCTTTACTTGTCCCAGGGGTTACTCAGCCCGTTCTCACGTTAGAAGGTAAAATAGATAAATCTAAGTTAGCTAAAACAGGCATTGAAATGTTAGCAGATGAAGGTGACAGAAATACGCGCAGCGTATTGATGATGGCCTCCAGTATGTTAGGTCTTGATAAGCTTGAAGGCGAAATAGACGCGTACAAAAAAACGCGCAGTATTTGGGGCACTGTGAACGAGCTTGCTAACAATAAAAACTACTTAGTAGCGGTACTCGTTGCGGTGTTTTCGATTGTTATCCCGGCAATAAAATTATTGATGCAGTTACTGTATTGTTTTCTTCCCGTGAATAAATTTAAGCAGTTACTCGGTCAACTTATTCAGCAACTCAGCAAATGGAGTATGGTTGATGTGTTTGTCATTGCATTAATCGTTGCTTATTTAGCAGGCAATGCCGATGGTCAAATGGGTGAGTTGATAAAAATGCACGCAGAGCTGGGGGTGGGTTTTTGGTATTTTACTGGCTACTGTTTATTTGCAATAGCCGCTAGTAGCAGTATAAAAATAGAGAAACCCTTGTAGTTGGCGTAATTTTCAGGCTACAATTTACACGATTAATATTTAAGGTATGTTGATGACGCGACTTTCAAGCTATATGTTAATAGCCATGATGCTGCTCACATTTGTGAGTCAGTCAGTTGCGTCTGTGTCAATGGTCTGCGACATGCCGCATGCTTCAATGGCTATGAATCATCATGCCGATATGGACAATGATAACGACATGTCTGACATGGACTGTTGTCATGAAGATACCATGGACAGTGCCGACTGTGCGTGTCCATTTAATGCGTGTACTGCGCATTCACTCCTTCCTCTTAATAACCCAGTGATGAATGCTAACAAACAATCTGAAAAAGTACGTTTGTTTAATGTTAGCCAACGCAGCTACCCTATAAGTTCTTTATATCGCCCACCTATTACTGCTTAAGCAGGATAGGTCTGTCAAAAATTCAGCTAAGCGCTGCTTTACAACCCATTCTGCCCCTAACTCTATTGTTTTTTAACTTTCTAGAATTTTAGTGGAGCATGTGATGACTCACAGCAAATTTTTAAAGGCATTTTGCCTTGGTGTATTAGTAACGACTTCCAGTATGGTTCAGTCTAATCCATTGACACTGAATGGCGTGGTTGAATACGCACTGACGCATGAGCCTTGGCTACAAGCAAACAAATATCAGCAAGAGGCAATTGAAGCGCAAAGTATTGCCGCAGGCACCTTGCCAGACCCTGTTCTGACGGTAGGGCTAATGAATTTACCGACGGATGGTTTTGCCTTTGACCAAGAGGGTATGACGCAATTCAAAGTGGGTTTATCACAACAGTTTAGCCGCGGTGATAGCTTGGCATTACAGCAGCAAGCGTTAAGGCAATCGGCCGAACAATACCCATGGCAACGTGCAGACCGACAAGCGCAAGTAAAGGCTATTGTTACTGAAGCATGGTTAAATGCCTACCGAGCTCAGCAAAGTATCCAATTAATTAACCGAGATAAAGCGCTATTCAACCAATTGATTGATATCACAGAAGCAAGCTATGCAAATTCTTTAGGGACTACGCGCCAGCAAGATATCATTCGTGCTCAATTAGAGCTTACACGCTTAGAAGATAAATTGGTGATGCTTGAGCAGCAATTCGATAGTGCGAAAAAGCGCTTAGCACAGTGGTTGCCAATTGACATGCTAAGTGGCCCTGTCAGCAGTGATAATGGTGATGTGGCGGCTTTAATGCCATACCAAAATATGCAACCAACAGGCGTGACCGAAGTGCTTATGGGGCATCCTGCTGTTGTGGCTATTGAGCATGCCTTACGTGCAAAAAGCACACAAATCGAAGTGGCAAAAGAAGCCTATAAGCCACAGTTTGGTATGAATGTTGGCTATGGTTATCGTGATGATACGCCGATGGGAAGTTCGCGCGCCGATTTATTCTCGATAGGGGTCAGTGTTGATTTACCCTTATTTACAGATAACCGCCAAGATCAGCAAGTCAATGCGGCTATTGCAAATGCTGAAGCAGTTAAAACCACAAAGCTAATCACGTTACAAAAACTGCAAGGTCAATACTTTAAAGAGCTTAGCCAGTTAAGTCGCCTAGCCCAACGTCGAGCGCTTTATGTCGAGCAGCTTTTACCACAAATGGCAGAGCAAGCCGAAGCCACATTAAATGCATATACCAATGATGATGGGGACTTTTCAGAAGTCATGCGTGCTCGTATCAGTGAGTTAAATGCAAAAATAGATGCCCTAAATATCGATATCGACACACAAATTACGCTGGCACGTTTAAATTATTACGCAGCAGCAAAAGACAGCCAAATTAATGCAGCACACAGCCAAGGAGCACATCATGAATAATACCGTTAAATTAGGAGTGGCTTTGGCAGTGGGTGCCGCTTTGGCAACCGTAGTAAATCAGCTTTCTACTGCTGATCATTCCGCTATGCCAAGTGCAGAAAAGAAACCTCTGTATTGGGTTGCTCCCATGGATAGCAACTACCGACGTGATGAGCCAGGATTGTCGCCAATGGGCATGGAGTTAGTCCCTGTATATGAAGAAAACAGCGCCGAAGACAGCCCCGGAACAGTTAGAATATCACCTGCCGTTGTCAACAATTTAGGTGTTAGAACCGCACCGGTACGTTTTAAGTCACTGCAAACTACCGTTGATACTGTGGGCTACGTGCAATACGACCAAGATCAATTAGTGCATATTCATCCACGTGTTGAAGGCTGGATTGAAACGCTGTTCGTGAAAGCTGCGGGTGATCAAGTAAAGCAAGGTGAACCACTCTATACCTTGTATTCTCCACAGTTGGTGAATGCGCAAGAAGAGTTACTACTTGCCCTAAAGCGCAATAATAGTGTGCTTATTCGTGCTGCCAAAGCGCGTTTGGCCTCATTAAATGTATCGAGTGATTTTATTGAGCGCTTAGAGCAAAGTCAGAAGGTCAGACAAAACATCACCTTTTATGCCAAGCAAAGTGGTGTACTGGATGAGCTAAACATTCGAGAAGGCTTTTATGTGAAGCCCGGCACAACCATGATGAGTATTGCTCACCTTGAAGAAGTATGGGTTGAAGCTGAAGTGTTCGAGCGCCAAGCAGGGCTTATCAGTAAAGGTTTGCCTGTAACAATGACCTTAGATTATTTACCGGGCCGTCAATGGCACGGCAAGGTTGATTATATTTATCCTACCCTCGATGAGAAAAACCGTACATTACGTGTGCGCCTCAGGTTTGTGAATGATGAGGGCTTATTAAAACCGAATATGTTTGCTGAGGTCAGTATTACGGCTAAGCCAACAGAGCCACAGATAGTGATAGCGAAAGAGGCGGTGATCCGCACAGGTAGCCAAGACCGAGTGGTGGTTGATTTAGGTGAAGGGCGCTTTAAGTCCGTCGCTGTGACCATTGGGCGCAGTGATAATCACGACATTGAAATTTTATCAGGCTTACTAAAAGACGATAACGTGGTGACATCAGCGCAATTCTTGATTGACTCCGAATCAAGCAAAAGCTCTGACTTTATGCGTATGCAAGAGCCTGATAGCGAGAGTGCCATGGTCAATGGGGTGATCAACAGTATTGATCGCAAAGCCAGAACCGCGGTGATCAGCCGTGAAGCAATTCCAAAATGGGGCCGTGAGGCAGCAACCGTGGAGTTTCATTTTTCGCCGCGTATCGATTTATCACACCTACAACCTAATGACGAAGTACATTTCACGTTTAAGCTGGTAGAGGGTGAATTTATGATTTTTGACATCATGACCTTAAGCCATCCAATGCAAGGAGAGATGAAATGATTGCAGCAGTCATTCGCTGGTCAGTCGGTAATCGTTTCTTTGTATTACTGCTGTCCGTCATGCTGGCAGGCTTTGGCATTTTTTCTTTGAAGAATACGCCAGTTGATGCGCTACCTGATTTATCTGACATACAGGTCATCGTTAAAACATCCTACCCCGGGCAAGCGCCACAAGTAGTGCAAGACCAAGTAACGTTTCCAATTACCACCGCTATGCTCTCGGTACCAGGGGCACAAACGGTCAGGGGCTTTTCATTTTTTGGCGATTCGTATGTTTACGTCATATTTAATGAAGACACCGATTTATACTGGGCACGCAGTCGGGTGCAAGAGTACTTAAGTCAAGTGAGTGCTCGCTTACCCGAGTCGGCTCGACCAGAGCTTGGTCCCGATGCAACAGGGGTCGGTTGGATTTACCTTTATGCATTAGTTGATAAAACAGGAAAGCACGATATTAGTCAGCTACGTAGCTTACAAGATTGGTTTTTAAAGTTTGAATTGCAAACTGTACCAGGGGTGTCAGAAGTTGCATCGGTCGGTGGCATGGTTAAGCAATACCAAGTCAATGTAGACCCCGATAAACTGCGTGCTTATGGCATTCCTCTGAGCCTGATTCAAACAGCAATTAAGCAAGGTAACCAGGAGCGAGGTGCCTCTGTTGTTGAAATGGCCGAAGCGGAATACATGGTATCAAGCACCGGTTATATTAAAAGTGTGGCCGATTTAGAGGCTATCCCGTTGGGGACTAATGCCAACGGCACACCGCTGCAGCTTCGCAATGTTGCCGATATAAAATTAGGGCCGCAAATGCGCCGCGGTATTGCTGAGCTTAATGGTGAAGGCGAAGTGGCTGGGGGCGTTGTTGTGATGCGCTTTGGTGAAAATGCACAAGCCACAATTAAACAGGTAAAAGAAAAGTTAGACTCTTTGAAAAAAGGCTTACCCGAGGGCGTTGAAATTGTGCCTGTCTATGACCGCTCTAACTTAATCACCAAAGCGCTGGATAATTTGACCTCAAAACTGATTGAAGAATTGATCGTTGTAGCCCTGGTGTGTGTGGTGTTCTTGTTTCACATTCGGTCATCAATTGTGGCAATTATTACTTTACCAATGGGCATATTAACCGCATTTGTGGTTATGTATTGGCAAGGTATTAATGCCAATATCATGTCACTTGGGGGAATTGCGATTGCGATTGGCGCAATGACGGATGGCGCGATTGTTATGATCGAAAACATGCACAAGCACATGGAAAAAACCCCACTTACCGACGAAAACCGTTGGCAAGTGGTGATGGACTCGGCTTCAGAAGTGGGCCCTGCATTATTCTTTAGTTTATTAATTATTACTGTCAGCTTTATGCCGGTGTTTATTCTTGAAGCACAAGAAGGGCGTATGTTCTCTCCGCTTGCTTACACCAAGACCTATGCCATGGCAGCCTCCGCTGGCTTAGCAATAACCTTAGTGCCGGTGTTAATGGGTTACTTTATTCGCGGAAAAGTTATTTCTGAGCAAAAGAACCCAGTCAACCGTTTACTTGTGGCAAGTTATAAACCGTTATTAAATGCGGTTCTTAAAGCGCCAAAAACCACGCTAGTGATGGCTATCATTTTGGCTGTAGTCGGTTTTTATCCGGTTAATAAGATTGGCAGTGAGTTTATTCCTCCGCTTGATGAGGGGGATTTAATGTATATGCCCACAACCTATCCGGGTATTTCAATCGGTAAGGCCCGAGAACTCTTACAACAGACCGATAAACTCATAGCCAGTGTGCCAGAAGTCGAGAGTGTCTTTGGTAAAGTGGGGCGGGCTGAAACAGCCACTGATCCTGCGCCACTCACCATGATTGAAACCTTTATTCAGCTTAAGCCTAAATCACAATGGCGTGAGGGAATGACAACCGAAAAGCTTAAAAAAGAGCTTGATAGCTTAGTGAAGTTCCCCGGCTTAACGAATGCGTGGGTTATGCCGATTAAAACGCGTATCGATATGCTTGCCACCGGTATTAAAACGCCAGTGGGTATTAAAGTAGCGGGCCCTAAGCTGAGTGAAATACAAAAAATTGGTGAGCAAATTGAAGTGATATTAAAAGACTTACCGGGTACTGCGTCTGTGTATTCAGAGCGAGTAGCGGGTGGGCGCTATATTAAAGTGGATATCAATCGCGACAAGGCTGCACGTTATGGTCTTAACATTGCCGATGTGCAACAGGTTGTGGCAACTGCAATTGGTGGTATGAATGTAACCGAAACGGTTGAAGGACAAGAGCGATACCCGGTTAATTTACGTTATCCACAAGATTACCGTGATTCGCCAGAAGAGCTCAAGCTGCTGCCTATTGTCACTGCAAGTGGGCAGCGAATTGCACTGGCTGATGTGGCTGATGTCTTTATCGAAGACGGTCCTCCGGGGATAAAGAGCGAAAATGCGCGAATCAATGGCTGGAGTTTAATTGATATTGAAGGCAGTGATATCGGCAGCTATGTTGAGCGTGCCCAAAAGGCACTGCATGAGCAGCTAGAGTTGCCTGCTGGCTACTCAATTACGTGGGCAGGTCAATACGAGTACATGGAGCGCGCTAAAGCTAAATTGAGTTATGTGCTACCGCTAACGCTCGCTATCATTGTGGTGCTGTTATACCTTAACTTTAGAAGCTTTATTGAAGTGGCGATGATCATGCTAACACTTCCTCTGGCGATGATTGGTGGTATTTGGCTGATGTATATCGAAGGTTTCAACTTCTCTGTTGCTGTCGGGGTTGGTTTTATTGCGCTTGCAGGGGTTGCCGTAGAAATAGGGGTGATCATGCTGGTGTATCTTAACCAAGCTTATCTCGAGGCTAAACAGCAAGCAGAGCACTTTGGTGTCGTTGAACTTCGCCAAGCAATCATCAATGGTGCAGGATTAAGGGTTAGACCTGTGATGATGACCGTAGCCACTATTATAATTGGTTTGTTACCGGTGCTTTACGGTACTGGCACCGGCAGTGAGGTAATGAGCCGAATTGCTGCGCCTATGGTCGGTGGGATGTTCAGTGCCGTGGTACTGACTTTACTGGTGCTACCTGCTTTGTATTTTATCTGGCGTAAACGAGACCTATAAATTTTACAGCCAGTGTGTAACTTGTACGCTCTTTTTGCGTACAGGTTACACATACCACAGTTTATTTATTGATTTAAAAGAGTTTTTAATCTGGATTGATTTATGCATTTATTTATTAAATTGACTTTAATAAGGAATGCACATGCAAGTTAAAACAATACAACAGGTTTATGATTGGACCGTTTTATTTCACACCCAAATGGCGGCCAACTTCCATAGTGTAAAAGACTTATTGGATGAACATAATCAAATGCTGGTGGAGTATTATCTCAACTATGAGAAAAAGCTCGCCGAAGATTTGGTTGGCTTTAAAGCCATTACCGAAATAAACACCCTTGATACTTACTGTTATGAATACTTTGCAGACAACCCTGAACTGATCACATTCAGTGACATCAGCACTGATCAGCAAATAGACGAAACAGCCATTCAAGTTTACCTATCAACTCAACATAAAAAGGTGATCGATTTATACGAGTACCTTGTTTCGCGAGCAGAAACCCAAGACACGATTGAAAAGCTTGAGCGCTTACTCGAACTTGAGCATCAAGGCTTAAAGCAAATGATGCAAAGTGCTAATCGTCATAGGGATATGTAATACCATTAATCCGCAATAATACTTAATCATTTTGGGTGATTAAACCAGTTGCTACCTGCGTTAAAAATGTCTGATTTACGACTGCATGGATGCAGAGCAATGCAATGCAAGAGCAATGGCCGAGAACAACTAAATAACGACATTTTAGCCTTGTTATCAACGCGGTTTTATTGCCTCAAAATAGACCACTAATTAAGCAGAGCGGTATCATTAATGAAAATCGAGCAAAAAGCCGACTTTTTTAAGGTATTTTTGTTCTTGCTGTAAATCGGCCAAAAGCAAAGTATGTTCCTTCAGCCACGTGTCGTTGAATTTTAAGAACATGCTATTTTGCTTGGCCGTTACCGTTAACGACACGCCTTGATCTGGTGTGCGTTTTTGATTTAAAAGCACGGCAAGACGCAAAATCACGATCAGCTGTAAAATTTGATGGTGTTGCACTGTGTGTAAAGTGGGAAATTGGTCTAAACGAATCTTTTTACGGTAAAAGCGGATCATACAGCTGAGTAGCGTTTGCTGTTGCTGTGTAAAGCCCGGAAGCTGACTATTTGCCACAATATAGGCACTGTGTTTATGTAAACCAGATGAGTTTATGCCCAGCCCTATTTCATGTAACTGTGCCGCCCAATTAAGTAAATTTAAAAAATCGGGATGGCTGAGCTGCCAAGGTATTTTAACGTGTTCAAATAACCATTCAGCGGTGCTAGATACGCGGTTTGCGTGTTCTTTGTCGATGGTATTGCGATCGCTTAAATTATGAATGGTATTGGTGCGAATATCTTTGTGTGCGAGTTTTTGCTGCATTTCATGCAAGAGCCCTTCACGCAGTGAAAAGTCACTGTATTGCATCGCATCGATGTCGAAAAGCGTAAAGAGTGCAATTAAAATCGCGAGCCCACCACAAATACTCTCTTGTCGCTCAGGTGTTAAACCTTCAATGTGTAAATTTTGAATCTGTTTAGCGGCAATAAATTGCGTTTTAAGCTCATGCAGTCTTTCAAGAGTAATCAGCTCTTGCTCTGCGTCATTTGCATTAATCATTGCCAAAATTGATTTTATTGTACCCGATGTCCCCACGACAGACTGCCAACCTGTGTTGATGTAGTTCGCAAAGATAACTTCAAGCTCTTGCTCTGCGCGTATTTGTGCTTTCGCGAAGCGTTTGGCATTAATTTGTCCATCAGCAAAAAACTGCTTTGTATAGCTGACACACCCCATGTTTCGGCTTGAAAGTAAGCGATGCTTAAAGTGTTTACCGATAATTAATTCGGTGCTTCCACCGCCGATATCAATGACTAAGCGATTATTATCATGATGAATATAATGCGCGACACCTTGGTATATCAAGCGCGCTTCTTCTTGTCCTGAAATGACCTCAATCGGGTATGGAAAAACGTCACTGGCTTGGGTTAAAAACGAGTGAATGTTTTTGGCACGTCTTAGTGTATACGTGGCGGCAACCTTCACGTTCTCAAGTGGAAAGTCCTGTAATGTGGCTGCAAACTGCTTAAGGATAGCTAAAGCGCGTTCGATTGCCGCTTGGCTCAAATGATTTTTATCATCTAAGCCATCTGCTAAATAAACCCGCTGCTTTTCTTTATGGAGTATTTGCAAAGAGCCATCGACTTCTCTTGCGACCACTAAATGAAAACTGTTTGAGCCTAAATCTACTGCAGCAATTGAAGGATAATCATTCATTATTATAGTTACTTTCCCATTTCTTTAAGTGATCGTAGATGGCAATTTGCGAGCGAATTTTCTTGCGATTACCTCGGCGAACATAGTGATTTTTCTGCTCACTGTCGATCAAACGTGCTTTAGTTCGGTCTTTAAACTGTAGCTCAAGAATATCAATAATGAGTTGCTTAAGTTTTGCATCAAAAATAGGAACAGCCACTTCGACACGATGGTCTAAATTTCGGGTCATCCAATCGGCAGAGGAAATATAGACTTTTTCATCACCATTGTTATGGAACACCATCACTCTGGGATGTTCTAAAAATCGGTCAACAATGCTTATGATACGAATATTGTCATGCGCACTGGTGGTTGTCGGGACTAATGAGCACATACCGCGAACGATAATACGTATTTTAACACCGCGTCTTGCAGCAAAATAAAGGTGATCGACAAGCTGCTTATCAACTAAATTATTCACTTTTAAGGTAATACGGCCCTGTTTTCCACGCTCTACGAGGGCTATTTCATCATCAATGAGCGCCATAATCGTTTCGCGCGCATTGACAGGCGAAATCATTAAATGTTCAAAATGAAAAGGTCGGTAGCTACTTTCAATAAATTTGAACACGCTGTCACACTCTTCTGTGATCCCCTCGTGTTTGGTGAATAAGCTAAAGTCGGTATAAATTTTTGCGGTTTTTTCATGGAAATTCCCCGTCCCAATGTGAGCATACTTCACGACGGTGTTTTTTTCTTTACGGTGAATAACGCACAATTTACTGTGCACTTTTAATGCGGGAATACCAAAAATAACTTTAACCCCAGCATTACTCAGCGTTTTCGCCCACTCAATATTATTTTGCTCGTCAAAGCGCGCCTTTAACTCAACCATAACTGTGACATGCTTGCCATTTTTTGCAGCATTAATTAGCGTTGACACTAAGCGCGATTGGCTCGCAACGCGATATATATTTACTTTAATTTGCGTAACATCAGGGTCAAACGCAGCTTGGCGAACAAACTCTAATAAATGATTAAAGGTGTGATAGGGGTAGTAGAGTAAAATATCGTGTGCTGAAATCGCGTCAAACACACTTGAAAACTGATTAAATGCAGCACTTTTTAACGCCACCAATGGTTTATTTTCTAAGTATTGGCGACCCACATTCGGAAAGGCGATAAAGTCTCTAAAATTGCGATAGCGTCCTGCAGGAATAAGCGCATCATGTTGGCTTATATTGAGGCGTTTTTTCATGACACTGAGCATGTCATCGGGCATGCTTTCATCATAAACAAGGCGTACAGGCTCTGCATAAATCCGCTGTTTTAGCCCCTTCGACATTTTATCGAGCAACCCTTCTTCAAGTTCATCATCTAGATTGTACTCAGCATCACGGGTTAATTTAATTGCATAGCACTGAATATCATCAAAGCTAAAAAAGCTGCTAAACACATCGCGAATAAAATAAGCGATGATGTCATCCAGCATCACAATGGTTTTATGGCGACGGGTTTTCTCTGGCGGCAAAATAATAAAACGCGGCACTCGGTCGGTAGGGACTTCAAGCATTGCGTAATGGCTTTTTTGCGTACTCATTTCGACAAAAAAGTAGGTCATTGTGTCGTTAATTTGATCGGAGTAGTCTTTTTTCTCAGTGATCAAAATAGGTAAAATATGTTGCAATACACTGTCGTGAAAGAATTTTTCTAGCCAGTTTAAATGGAATTCGCTTAACTTTTCGGGTAATTCAACATGAATATTGTGCTCATTTAAGTCGGCTAAAATATCCTTATGAATTTGATTAAATTTCTTACCTAGTTGCAGTACTTTTTTTTGTATTTGCTGTAACAGTATTTCGTCTTCTTCAAAATTCGCGTCAGGCAGTTTGTTAAGTAGAATACGACGCTTAACATCGGCGACACGCACACGGAAAAATTCGTCCATGTTGTTTGAATAAATCCCTAAAAAGCGCATTCGTTCGATGATTGGATTCGACTTGTCTTTTGCTTCTTGCAGTACGCGCTCATTAAAAGACAGCCAACTAAGCTCTTTGGCAAAGTAAGTGACGGCGTGTGAAGAGGAGTGACTTGCGTTCATCTGTTTTTCCAACGTTTCTGGCTAGTTAGAATATAGAGGATGCAGATGACGGTTATGTGACATACGTGTCACTAATGTGACACGTCGTTAGGTATCAAGGGTTATTTGTGCCCTTATAGTCGTTGATTAAGCATCTTCTATATCAACAATAAGATCGGTGGTAATCGATTCAAGCGCACTGATGACTTCGTCTTTGTTCATCCCCACTGGTAGCGCAACGGTGGCCACCGCGCTAAAAATAGGCACTCCCCAATTTGGCGCACTCTGTTGTTTTGAATTGAGATGCGTAATGTTAGCGCCTTTGTGGCGAATGACACTGGCAAGCTCTTGCACGATGCCTGGTCTATCGTTACCGGTGATCACAAAATTAATTTCTTCAGAAGGCACGTCAGGTAAGGTATCAGTGCCGCGCTCAATCCTTACCTCTAAATGCGGTAAGCTGTGCAGCGCATCTTGCAATTCTTGCAAGTGTTCTTCAGGAACTGCGGCTTCAATAATGCCCGCAAAATGGCCCGCTAAATGACTTAAGTTACTGGTTAACCAATTGCCATGATGGCTTAAAATCGTGGCTGAAATATCTTCGACGAGGCCCGGTTTATCGGGACCTAAAATAGTAATTACTAACTGCTTCATATTTAATTCTCTATAAAAAGCCTCTGAAAAATGCAAAAAAGGAAGGAGGCGTTGGGTTAAGATGATTCTTATTATTGAAAAAAATAAGTCACATTGAGTATTAATGCTGATTTAACGTTTGTCCAATTTTTTCCATAGAGTAATAAAAAATTAGCGATAACAAATTGTTAGCTTAATTCCTTTGGCATTCTTAGAGTATTGTTTTTGGTAGTATTTTGGTCATGTTTTAGGGATAAACCCCGTATCTAAAATACCTGTTTTATTACACTGAAATATGACGTTTGTAACAATACTGTCATCTTGGTGAAATATAATGCGCCCAACGTTAAGATTTAAGGGTGTTTTGATGACTTCCAATCCGAATAAACCGACCTTTCATACGGATAGAAGCCGTCTATTTAAAGATCGGTTTGCCAAGTGGGGTATTTCCGCAGGTGGTGTAATGGTGCTTGTCGCGCTGTTACTAATTTTCTTTTACCTTCTTTATGTTGTTCAACCTATTTTTGAATCAGCAAAAGTAGAGACACGTAACAGTGTAAAACTACAAAATGCGTCAGAAATTGTTGGGCTCGGTATTGAAGAACAAACCGAAGTTGCCTTTTTACTAGGCGAAAAAGGCACGGTTGATTTTTACAATGTTGAAAAACAACACTTCGGTAAAAAAATCACCACTCTTAACACTGAACTCCCCAGTGATGTAAGCAGTTTTGCAAGCTCAGCTCCTTTTCAAGGGCAATACGCTTATGGCCTTGAAAACGGGTCTGTTATGGTTGTGGTGCCGAAGTTTTTGGTCACATTCCCTAACAATGAGCGTCAATTAACGCCTCGTTTAGATTACCCTCTGGGTAAAGTGGCGTTAGAAGTTGATGAGCAAGGCGCTGCCATTAAGAAGTTTGCATTTAGCCATTACGAAGATAAAACCGCGGTGGTTGCGTTAACTGCGGATAAACGTGTTTTATTTAGCAGCTTTTTAGCTGAAGAGAACATGTTCACTGGCGAAGTTGAATGGAGCGTTGAGCGCACAGAGCTTGATATTGATGGCCGTGTTGATGAGTTATTAATGTCGCCAGATACGACGCGCACCTTTATTCGCTCAGCTAACCAAATTTATGTTTACGATACGCGCTATCCGTCTGAGGTAGAGCTTATTCAAGTACTTGCTGCAAACGAAGAAAACGCAAACCTCGTTTCTACGCAATTACTTGCCGGTGCAAACTCATTGATGCTTGCCAATGATAATGGCGAAGTTTCGCAGTGGTTTGAGGTGAATACCGACGAAGGCCGTGAGTTTCAAAAAATTCGCGCGTTTGAAACCAGCAAACAATCAAAGTTAAGTATTTTCACTGAATTCTATCGCCGCACTTTCTTTACTGCGGGTGCCAATGGCGAACTAGGCATTTACTACACCACCAGTGAAGCAAAGCTGTGGCAAGGTAAAGTCAGTGACGGCCCAATTGATAATTTCGCAATTGCGCCGCGTTCAAATGCTGCACTTATTCTTGCTGATGATGCATTGAAAGTGATTGAAATCCATAATGAGCACCCAGAAGTAACGTGGTCTGCATTATGGCAAGAGGTTTGGTACGAAGGTTACCCTGAACCTGCATACATTTGGCAGTCAACTTCAGCGAGTGATGATTTTGAGTCTAAATTCTCGTTAGTGCCAATTTCATTCGGTACCATTAAAGCCGCACTATACGCGATGTTATTTGCGGTACCAATTGCCTTATCTGCGGCTATCTACACCGCATACTTCATGTCGAGTGAGCTGCGTAAAGTCGTAAAGCCAACCGTTGAAATCATGGAAGCGTTACCGACCGTTATTTTGGGTTTCTTAGCCGGTCTTTGGTTAGCGCCGTTAATTGAAGAGCATTTACCAGCGATTGTGGGCTTACTGCTGTTACTACCGATTGGTATCTTACTGACTGCATTTGGTTGGAATAAGCTGCCAGCTTCTATTCGTCACCGTGTGCCTGAAGGTTCGCACTCAATCTTATTGATTCCGGTTGTGCTGTTTATTGGTTGGTTGTCATTTGCGATGAGTGGCACAATTGAATCATGGGTATTCGATGGTAATGTTCGTCAGTACCTCACCAATGAATTAGGCATGACATTCGACCAACGTAACTCGCTCGTTGTCGGTATTGCGATGGGCTTTGCGGTTATCCCCACTATTTTCTCGATTGCAGAAGATGCGGTGTTCAGTGTTCCTAAACATTTATCGAATGGTTCACTGGCACTCGGTGCAACACAATGGCAAACACTGGTACGTGTGGTTCTTCTTACTGCAAGCCCAGGTATTTTCTCCGCAGTGATGATGGGTCTTGGCCGTGCAGTGGGTGAAACAATGATTGTACTTATGGCAACAGGTAACACGCCTATTATGGATTGGAGTATTTTCCAAGGTATGCGAACACTTGCAGCGAATATCGCGGTTGAAATGCCAGAGTCAGAAGTAGGCAGCTCGCATTATCGCATTCTATTCTTAGCAGCGTTTGTACTATTCATATTCACATTTATTTTCAACACAGTGGCTGAGTTTGTTCGTCAGCAACTGCGTGATAAATACAGTTCAATGTAGGTGGAGAGACACGACATGGTAAAGCAGTGGTTTAAGTCTGGTTCTCCTTGGATTTGGATGACCGGTGGTGCGGTGAGCATCAGTTTAATCTCAGTTCTTGGTTTGTTAGCCATGATTGCTTGGAAAGGTTTAAGCTTTTTCTGGCCATCAGAAGTTATTCAACTTGAGTTACAAGGCTCAGTTGCAAAACAAACTGTGATTGGTGAAGTTTATGATCGTGAGCTCGTTGCAAAGTCACGTATTGAGGCAACAGGCGTTGATTTATCTCATTACGACAAAGAGCAGTTAGAACGTTTATTAATTAAAACCGGTAACCGTGAATACGTTGATTTAGATTTCCGTTGGGTATTAGAAACCGATATCAAATCACGCACAGCGCCGGCTGAACTTGCCGTATTTGAGCGCAGTAAAAATGGTAATTTTTACGGCTATGTTGACCAAGTTATTAAAGACGGCGAAGTTATCACAGAGAACAAAATAGACGTACTCTATGATCTTGTTGAGCGTGCTGTTGAGTTAAATGACCAAGCACTTGATCTGCAAAATGGCGACATTGGTCACATTAACTACGAACTTGAGCGCTTACGTTTAAAAGAAAAAGCGTATCAGCTTGATAATGAACTTACCGATGAACGTGTTGCAGAGCTGGCAGCTGCCCGTGCTGAGCTACGTGAAGAATACTCGGTACTTGAAAAACAACTTTTTGCGCTACGCAAAGAAGCAAAGCGTGACCAAGTAACCGTAAAAGATATGCGCGGTGAGGTTGTTACATTACCACTTTATCAAGTGCTTGATGTGTGGTTCCCAAATGACATGGGGTTCTTTGCTAAGTTAGGTCATTACTTTGTACAGCTAGGTAAGTTTGTGTCAGACGATCCGCGCGAAGCAAACACCGAAGGGGGTGTATTCCCTGCGATTTTCGGTACCGTGTTCATGGTATTACTGATGGCCGTTATTGTGACGCCATTTGGTGTGGTTGCGGCAATTTACTTGCACGAATATGCAGCCAAAAATGCTGTCACGAAGATGATTCGCATCGCCGTTATCAACCTTGCGGGTGTACCATCTATTGTTTACGGTGTATTTGGTCTGGGTTTCTTCGTTTACATGTTGGGTGGCAGTATTGACCAATTATTTTACCCTGAATCATCACCAAGCCCCGTTTTTGGTACGCCAGGTGTGATATGGTCGGCATTGACCCTTGCGATTTTAACCTTACCTGTGGTTATCGTTTCAACAGAAGAAGGTTTATCACGTATTCCAAGTACTGTTCGCCACGGTTCATTAGCACTGGGTGCGACAAAAGCTGAAACCTTATGGCGTATTATTATTCCAATGGCCAGCCCAGCGATTATGACTGGATTAATTTTAGCGGTTGCACGTGCCGCGGGCGAGGTTGCGCCACTTATGTTAGTGGGTGTGGTTAAAATGGCGCCTACATTGCCACTAGACGGCAACTTCCCATACGTACATTTAGATAGAAAATTTATGCACTTAGGTTTCCACATTTATGATGTTGGTTTCCAAAGCCCGAACGTAGAAGCGGCGCGTCCGCTGGTATATGCCACGGCATTCTTACTGGTTTCAGTAATTATCGCCCTGAATATCACCGCGATTGGTATTCGTAACCATTTACGCGAAAAGTTTAGAGCTCTAGAGCATTAATACAGAATTTTTATAGGTAGACAGAGATGATTACAGTTGCACCACACGTAAACCAAGCGAAAAGCGCGGCAAAACTAGACTTAGAGAATCTAACCGCAGAGCAAACTGCGTTAGAGATTAAAGATTTAGATCTATACTACGGTGATAAACAAGCGCTTAGCGGCGTGAATATGAAGATTCCCAAAGGTCAGGTAACAGCGTTTATCGGCCCATCGGGGTGTGGTAAATCGACGCTGCTTCGTTGTATTAACCGGATGAATGATTTAGTTGATAGCTGTCGTATCACCGGTGAAATTTTACTACATGGTCATAACATCTACGATAAAAGTGTCGATGTTGCCGCACTGCGTCGTAATGTTGGTATGGTATTCCAACGTCCGAATCCATTTCCAAAATCAATCTACGAAAATGTTGTTTATGGCCTACGCTTACAAGGAATTAAAGAAAAGCGTAAATTAGACGAAGTCGTTGAGCAATCTTTACGTGGTGCTGCATTGTGGGATGAAGTAAAAGATCGTCTTCACGATAGTGCATTTGGCCTATCAGGTGGTCAGCAGCAACGTCTTGTGATTGCGCGATCAATTGCGATTGAGCCAGAAGTGCTCTTGTTAGATGAGCCAACATCGGCACTCGATCCAATTTCTACATTAGTTATTGAAGAGCTCATTAACGACTTAAAGAATAAGTTTACCGTGGTTATTGTTACTCATAACATGCAACAAGCCGCGCGTGTATCAGACCAAACAGCGTTTATGTACATGGGCGAATTGATAGAGTATTCAGATACCAACACCTTATTTACGACACCAAGTAAAAAGAAAACAGAAGATTACATCACTGGCCGCTACGGCTAGTCGAATAAAACACTTGGTAACGTAAACGAATTTTATAGAGGTAGACAATGGAACATAATATTAATAAGCATATTTCAGGTCGCTTTAATGAAGAGCTTGAAAATGTTCGTAACCATGTACTTAGCATGGGTGGCTTAGTTGAGCAGCAGTTAAATAGTGCGCTTGATGCGGTTAGTAAAGGTGATGCAGAATTGGCGCAAAAAGTCCGTGAAAACGACTACAAAGTAAACGCCATGGAAGTCAATATTGACGAAGAATGCACACGCATTATTGCACGTCGTCAGCCTGCTGCCAGTGATTTACGTTTAGTTATTGCGATTGCGAAAACAATCGCCGATTTAGAGCGCATTGGTGACGAAGCAGAGCGCATTGCAAAAGTGGCGCTTGATTCATTTACCAAAGACCAACAAGATCTTCTTGTTAATATTGAAAATATGGGTCGCCAAGTGTCGAAGATGCTTCATGATGTACTTGATGCATTTGCCCGTATGGATGTGCAATGTGCCTTCGAAGTTCACAAAGAAGATGCAAAAGTTGACCGTGAATATGAAGCAATTACGCGTCAAATTATGACATATATGATGGAAGATCCACGCTCAATCCCTAAAATTATGGATTTAGTGTGGTCAGTTCGTTCACTTGAGCGTATTGGCGACCGTTGTCAGAATATCGCAGAATACATTATCTATTTTGTGAACGGTAAAGATATTCGTCATACATCTCAAGCAGATATCGAAAAGTCGCTGTAAATTTTTAAGCACTTTTCATTTTTAAACCGAGCGGCTTTAGGCCGCTTTGTCTATTATTGGTGATGTCAGGCAGAAAAAGCGTTCAAAATCGTACACAATGCTGTAAAATTCGAACCTGCCAAAGCATACTAATTTATAAAGGGTCAGTTATGCCTACAAATGCATTTTTAGGGGTTTTTGCTAAATCTCCTATTAAGCCTATGGAAGATCACATTAAGAAAGTACATCAAGCAAGCAAAGCCTTGATCCCTTTCTTTAATCACGTTTTTAAAGAAGAATGGAAAGAAGCGGAGGAAATCCGTCTAAACATTCGTAATTTAGAACGTGAAGCGGATGACATGAAACGTAACATTCGCCTTCAACTACCGCGCGGCTTATTTATGCCAGTTGAGCGTACCGATTTGTTAGAGCTTGTTACCCAACAAGACAAAATTGCGAATAAAGCAAAAGACATTGCAGGTCGTGTAATTGGTCGAGAAATGACGATTCCGGTAGAAATTCAAGAAGATTTTCTTGCTTATGTAACACGTTGTGTTGATGCGACAAAACAAGCATCAAAAGCAATTAACGAGTTAGATGAGCTACTTGAAACGGGCTTCAAAGGTCGCGAAGTGACTTTAGTAGAAAAAATGCTCGTTGAATTGGATGCAATCGAACAAGACACGGATGACATGCAAATCAAAATACGCCGTCAATTGCGCGCCGTTGAAAATGAACTAAACCCAATTGATGTGATGTTCTTGTACAAGATCATTGAGTGGGTCGGCGATCTAGCTGATATTGCAGAGCGCGTAGGTTCTCGTCTTGAGCTGATGTTAGCTCGTTAATTTAAAATCAGTTCAAATACGAAAAATTAAAGGTTTCACACAATGGATATCATTGCAAATTACGGCACTTTTTTAGTTTTAATTGCCGCAGCAGTCGGTTTCTTCATGGCTTATGGTATTGGTGCAAATGACGTTGCCAATGCGATGGGTACATCAGTAGGTTCAAAAGCACTTACTATCAAACAAGCAATTATTATTGCGATGGTGTTTGAATTCGCAGGTGCTTACCTTGCCGGTGGTGAGGTTACATCAACTATTCGTAAAGGAATTATCGACGCCACGCCATTTATTGATATACCTGAGCTTATGATCTTAGGCATGATTGCCGCGTTATTTGCTGCAGGTAGCTGGCTATTAATCGCCTCTTTCCTTGGCTGGCCTGTATCGACTACTCACTCAATTATCGGTGCGATTATTGGTTTTGCTTTAGTGGCTGTTGGCAGCGAAGCAATCCAATGGAATAAAGTACTGGGCATTGTGGGGAGTTGGATTGTAACACCTGCAATTTCGGGCTTTATTGCTTACCTTATCTTTATGAGTGCACAAAAGCTTATTTTTGATACCGATGCTCCACTTAAAAACGCTAAGCGCTTTGTCCCTGTGTATATGGGTCTAGCGGGCTTCATTATGTCTTTAGTTACGATTAAGAAAGGCTTGAAGCACATTGGTATTAACCTAGGCGCTGTTGAGGGTTACGCACTTTCTATCGCGATCGCTGTCGTGGTTGGTATTATTGGTAAGTTTGCTATTTCACGCTTAAAAATTGATCCTAAAGCTGACAAGAAAATGCAATTTAATAACGTTGAAAAAGTGTTCGCGGTATTAATGGTATTAACAGCTTGTTGTATGGCATTCGCCCATGGTTCGAACGATGTTGCAAACGCGATTGGTCCACTAGCTGCTGTTGTAAACATTGTTGAGCACAACGGTGAAATTGCTAAGAAAGCCGCTATCGCATGGTGGATTTTACCACTGGGTGGTTTGGGTATTGTTGCTGGCCTTGCTATTTTAGGTAAGAAAGTAATCAAAACAATCGGTGAAGGTATTACTCACTTAACGCCTAGCCGTGGTTTCGCTGCTGAGCTTGCTGCTGCATCAACGGTTGTTATTGCATCAGGTACGGGTTTACCAATCTCTACAACACAAACGCTTGTAGGTGCTGTATTAGGTGTTGGTATGGCACGTGGTATCGCAGCGCTTAACATGGGTGTTGTAAGAAACATTGTAGTTTCTTGGGTAATTACATTGCCAGTTGGCGCAGCCCTTGCTATTGTTATTTTCTACGTACTGAGAACAGCCTTCGGCGTTTAAAAAGTACTAACAGACTTTTAGCTTGAAAAGATCTCAATGCCCTAGGTATTGGGGTCTTTTTATTTGCAGGTAGTAAAAAAGAGTATGAATAACTTACCCAGTATTAAACAACTACAATATTTACTCGCCGTTCATCAGCACCAACACTTTGGTCGTGCCGCAAGTGCCTGCTTTATTGGTCAGTCCACGTTAAGCAGTGCGATTCAAAACTTAGAAGAAACCTTAGGTTGTCAGCTTATCGAGCGTGAAAATCGCAGCTTAATGTTTACTGCCATTGGGGAAGAGGTCGTAGAGAAAGCACGTAAAATCATTGACGATACGCTAAGTTTGAAAGAACTCACCAAAAGCTTTTTAACCCCGTTAAGTGGTAAGTTAACCTTAGGCGTAATTCCTACCATCGCCAGCTTTATCGCGGCGCCGTTGTATCACTTTTGCAAGCAAGCATTTACCGAGCTTGAGTTAGTACTTGTTGAAGATACCAGTGAAAAGTTACTGGATAAGCTTGAACACGGGCAAATTGATATCGCGCTGCTTGCGTTGCCGTTCGATACCGAAAAGTTTCACACCCAAGTGCTCGCTAAAGACCACTTTAGCTTAGTTCACCATAAAGATTATATGCCAGCGAAAGGTGTCGAAGACTTTAACTTGTTGCCCGATGCCAGTGTGTTTTTGCTAGAGCGAGAGCACTGTATGACAGGCCATGCCTTAAGTGCTTGTCATTTAAATCGCTCAAGTTGCATTAACCCGTTTGAAGCGGCCAGCTTACATACGTTACTGAGCATGGTTGAGCATCAACTGGGCGTTACTTTTTTACCGCAAATGGCGATTAACGCGGGCATTCTAGAGAAAAAAGACATGGTGGCAACACCATCACAAAGCGACGCATACCGAGATATTGGTATTGTGTGGCGTAAAACCACCGGGCGAATCCGCGATTTTAGGCTGTTTAGTCAACAGTTAGAGCTGTTTCTTGCCAAGCAATGCAGCTTACATACCCAATCAGCAGAATAAATTGCAGCCCCAAATAAAAATTTGGGGTTTTTTATTATTAAAGCAAACTATTTTTTTCCTTCCCTCGACTAACTTTATACATTACCCCTTTTTACGATAGATAAATAACATGACGAGGCTACCGTGTTTTTTCAATCACTCGACACATTAATTGCCAAGGCGCAACAAGGCAATAAACGGGCATGGTTGAAATTAGTGAAGCAATATGAAACGCAGGTCTATAACTATTGTTTGCGAATGTTGAGTCACCCTGATGATGCAATGGACTTAATGCAAGAAGTGTTTATTTCTGTGTATAAGAGTTTGCCTAGCTTTCGAGGAGATTGCAGCTTTAATACTTGGCTTTACCAAATCGTGCATAGACGAAGTGTTGAGTATTATCGTCGCCGTAAGCACCATCAAAGCCTAGACGGTTTACCCGAAGAAGCCTGTGAGCGTAGTGAAATAGAAGCGAATCAACAGCAATCTCAACAGCATAATGAGCTTAAAAGTATGATGAACAATTTGCCGTGGGAGCAGCGCTTGGTTGTAGAGTTAAAGTTTTTTCAGCATTGCACATTTGAGGAAATTGCTGAGCAGTTAGGTATTTCAACTAATACTGCTAAATCAAGATTATACAGTGCGTTAGGTAAGTTAAAAGTGCATTTGGAGGCAGTAGATGGCTAATTTAGAGTCGTTATTTACAGCATGGCTAGAAGGTGAAAGCTTAACGGAAGAGCAAATTAGATTGCTCGAAAGTAATCCTGACTATGCCTTGATGATGGAAAATGCGACAAAGTGGCAGCAGCATAGTCTTAACTATCAACCGTTACCAGTACCTGACTGGGATCGTGGTTCTTGTATGCCACAAACGCAAAAGCAGGCTGTGTATTTTGGTTCTGGTTTATGGGCGATGGCTGCGTCTATCGCATTGTGTGCCTGGTTATTAATAACCAGCCCAGAACAAACAGACTCACAGTTGCTTGAGCAAGTGGCTAAGCAAACTCGTTTATTAGAGTCACAACAAAAACAAATAGATCAATTGCAGAACATGCTAACAGCACAAAATGACATACAGCAACAGCATATGTATCAGCTAGCGAAAGAAGCGATTAAAACGGGTCGTGTAGAGCGACAAGAAGATATTGCCAGTGTGCTTGCTTATATCAAAACGCAACGCGCCCAAGACCAAGCATACTTGCGTATGCAATTGAATGATTTAGCAGAGCAAGTGGATGGCCGACCCATGCCAACCGTTGCCAACAACGTGGAGTATTAAAATGCCAAAGAACATGATAGCCAGTGCGGTGTTATTGCTATGTGGTGTAGCAACAGTGAACCCAGTGTTTGCACAAAGTAGTGATGAGTTAGATAAAATTCAACGTGAAGTGGGAATTATGGAAAAAATTCTTACGGCTGCTTTAAAGCAAGATACGGATAACAAAGTGAGCAACGTGTCAGCAAGTTATTTACAGCACCAAGGTGTGGTGTTTAGTTTTGACGTGCGGGGGTCGCGATGGTCAACTATTTTTGCATCGGTGCCTGATGCTCCTTTGCCACCTATGCCAGATATTAATTTTGATGAAATAAGCGACATTGAGATTCTTGGTGACCATGTGCAGGTGATAAGCGACGCTGTGGTCGTTAAAACGCAAGAAGCGTATCAGCACGCGATGGAAATGATGCGTGAAAGTGCAGAGCAAGTCCGTGAAGTGGCTGAGCAAGAGCGTGATATTAGCCGTGAAATTCGTGATCTTGAACGCGAAAAACGTGATATTGAATTTGAGCGTCGTCATGATAAGGAAGCTGAAAATCAAGCACTTGAGCAACGTAAAAAAGAGTTACAAGCCTCTATTAAAGAGCTTGAAAAAGAGCAACAAACGCTGTCATTGAAGCAGCAAAGGTTACGCAAACAACTTGCAGAGAAAAAGCAAGCGCGCGCAAAAGAGCAGCAGCAGCAAATGATGGCCCTAACAAACAGTGTAAATAACAGTATTGCATTATCGTTGTGTGATTATGGCAGTGGTTTACGAAGCTTACCCGACGATGAGCACGTCAGTGTTGTTATTCGCGGACTCGATCAGAGCAAAAAGGATCACATTAAAGTGTTTAAAAAAGCAGATATTAAACAGTGTGTAGTGGGGAATATTAAATCGTCGCAACTACTCGAACGTGCATCAAGCTATGTATTTTAATTAATTGATTTTCCAACCAAAAAAGCAGCCTATAAGGGCTGCTTTTCATCCATTGAAAAAGGCTTTAAGCTGGGTAAAAACAATAAGTAAACCCAAACAACCAGATTAAAATAAGGCACTAAGCCCAACCCTGTAAATACTTTTACCGGGTACCCTTTGTAGGTCGCATTACGGTAACATTGATATGCTATCCCTAGATTAACGATCAGTAACAATACGATTAGTTGTGTCATCACTTTTCTCCTAAATACCGCTAATACAAGAACTTATAGATGTTAATTTATTTTCAGCATGTGTAATATAAAAGGTAATGTCATGTTTTTTTTAGATTATCACTATAAATACGCGACATTATCTCTTGGCGTGAATTAATTATAGATGAGTATTCTCAGGATGGTAGATAAAAAGTTAATAAAATTGTTTAAAAATGTATCAATATTCGGGGCGGATTAGCTAGTCAGTTGTTAGCTAAAAAGTTTATTGTTAGAGATTCTTTCAAGCTCACTGCTAATTTTTTCAACGGGCATGGGGCGTGCAATAAAGTAACCTTGCCCGTAATCGACGCCTATCTCTTTTAGTGCTAAAAATATTTCTTTATTTTCAACGTATTCAGCAACAGAACGCTTATCTAAAGAGCGGCTAATATCGTTTATCGCCTTCACGAGCGCAAGGTCGATAGGGTCGTTCAACATATCGCGAACAAACGAGCCATCAATTTTTACATGTTGTGCTGGCAGCTGTTTAAGGTAGTTAAATGTACTAAAGCCAGTGCCAAAGTCGTCAATCGAGAAATGGCAGCCTAAGCCATTGAGGCGCTCTATCATTGCGCGGGTGGCCGCTAAATTATTGATACTGGCTGACTCGGTTATTTCAAAAATAATACGCGTGGGTTCAACGTTATACTCTTGTAGGCTTGATTCTATATGCGGTAATAATCGTTCATCTAAAAATGACTGTGCCGATAAATTAATAGCCACTTGGTTGAGCTCAGGAAAATCAGCAACACTTTTAATCGCATTACGAATAACACATTGGTCCATCAGGTATGTGTCGTTTAGTAATTCTAATGCGGGAATAAATTGATTCGGGTAAATAAGCTCATTATCAAGCTTTAAACGCAGTAAGGTTTCAAAGTAAGCCACATGGCCACGTTTAAAGTCCCAAATTGGTTGGTAATGTAATTCAATTGCATCGTGTTGCAGCGCTTGGCGAATGCTGTGGCCCCACTCTAACCCTGCTTGTAGGCTATTGTGGTGAGTGTCTTCTTTTGAATAACAATGAACCAGATTACGGCCTAAGCTTTTTGCAACATACAGCGCAATATCAGCTTGCTTAAGGCATTCGTTGGGATCATTATTTTGTGCGGTAATTTGTGTTAGGCCAATTGAGCAGCTAATTGAATATTCTTGGCCTTCTGAATGAAATTGATGTTTTTCAATGGCCATACAAATACTTTCTGCGACTAAATGGGCATCAAGCAAATTGGTGTTTTTCAGAATAACCGCAAATTCATCACCGCCAATACGGCAAATTAAGTGCTCGTCGCTAATATTGGCAGTAAAGAGTTGAGCGACTTCTTTAAGCACAATATCACCTTGTTGATGACCTTTACTGTCATTGATGATTTTAAAATGATCTAAATCGATATAAATAAGCGCATGTTCTATATCGCCATTGGTGTATTTGGCTTGGCAAATACGTTGCAATTGTTGATCAAAATAATAGCGGTTATGTAATTCAGTTAGCGTGTCATGCAATGCTAAATGACGAAGCTGTAACTCAGCTTGCTTGCGTTCGTGAATGTTATCGATAGTGGCTGTAATCGTTGCAGAGTTACGGCTGTTTTTTATTAACTGCATTCGGCATTCAACCCAAATGGCATTGCCGTTTTTATGACTCAGTTGTATCTCAACTTGCTGTTGTAGCTCCCCCCCGTGCAAAATACTTTGAATCGTATCTTGTAACTTGGGCTGACACTCAGGCAAACAAAAATCAGTTAACGACTTAGATAAACTTGATTTAATGCCGTATCCCGTGAGGTTTTCCCATGCAGGGTTAATAAAGCGAATATTTCCTTGCTGATCAAACTCCAATACCACGGTGTTTAAATGCAATAAAATACGTTGGTGAGCCGAAAACAGTTCTTTATAGCGGCTTTGGCTTTGGCTTAGTTGCTCAACTTTTTGTGCAAACTCTGCATAACTCACCATAAAATCTTCACGGCGTGCGGCATGGTCACATACTTTGCTCAGTAAAGACTGATCATAAGGGGCGCGTATAAAATCGGTGACACCAGAGAGCAGCAGTTGCTCGGCATAATCAGCATCGTTGTTATCAATGATGGTAACAATGGCTTGTTTAGGATTATGCTGCAATATTTCGCTAATCAGCGCGCCTGCGGGATCTGATTGCGATTGCGTTGCATCAATCAATACAATTGCAAACTTTTGTTGTAGGTACGTCGCCAGTGCTGCTTTTGTCGATGTCGTGTGTGTAACAGCAAAACTGAGTTTGAGTTGTTCGTTGATGTTATTTGCTTTGCTGTTATTCGTTTCAAGTAGGAGTAAATTAAGGCGGCTGCTTTTTTCTAGGTGTGTCGACAGGACATTAGCAAGGACTTGCGGCAGCATATCTTGGCGTTCAAAAGGCAATACAGCATCAATACCATAACTGCGGGCTGTTGTTTCAGCGATACGCTCACAATAAATAGGGGGAGTTAGCAGTATAGGTGTATTTTTTGGGGTTTTTAATAACCCCGAGCGAATCATGCGCGAGAAGCGCCAGCCGTCAATTTTGCCGACTTCAAGGCCCGTAATAATAATATCCACCGGCTGGCTTTTAAGTATTTTTAACGCCTCTTGCGAGTCGTTGGCTTCAATAAACGTAAAAACATTAAGTTTGTTGAGTGTTAACTTAATTGTTTCACGCTCAGCAACGCTAGCGTTTAAAATTAGCAGTTGCAACTGCTTTGCCATGGCGCTACTACCTCTTAACTGAACCCATGCTTAGTGAATGGGTTAGAATAATGACATTTCTATTATTCTACAAGCAAACTTTACCTAAAAACGGTTATTAGCCTGTACCAGCTTACACGGTTAGGTTGTTTGTTCTTGAACCGAGGTGCTTTGCTTGAGGTGGCAAGCGTATCAGAGTAAACTTGGCGCGTTTTTATTAATGAGAGATATGCTCTATGCGCGTGGCTGATTTTAGCTTTGACCTTCCTGATGAATTAATTGCTCGTTTTCCAAAAGCAGATCGAACAAGCAGTCGTTTATTAACGCTCGACGGCCCAACAGGGCAGGTTGAACACAAAGTGTTTAGTGATATTTTATCTCTGGTAAATGAAAATGACTTATTAGTGTTTAACAACACGAAAGTGATACCAGCACGCATGTTTGGCCAAAAAGAGTCTGGCGGTAAGCTTGAAGTACTCGTTGAGCGCGTATTGGACGAGCACCGTGTACTGGCTCACGTACGTGCGAGTAAATCACCAAAACCGGGCTCTAAAATTATCCTTGAAGGCAAAGCCGAAGCAACCATGGTAGCGCGTCACGGTGAGCTATTTGAACTTGAGTTTGCTAAAGACGAAAATGTATTAGATATCTTAAACGATATTGGCCACATGCCATTACCGCCATACATAGACCGCCCAGATAATGAGGCTGATCGTGAGCGTTATCAAACGGTGTATGGTGAGAAACCCGGTGCTGTTGCAGCACCAACAGCAGGGCTTCACTTTGACGATAAATTAATGGCGGCTTTAAAAGACAAAGGCATTAACATGGCGTTTGTTACTTTGCACGTGGGTGCGGGTACATTCCAACCTGTGCGTGTTGATTCAGTTGATGAACATGTTATGCACTCAGAATATATCGAAGTTCCCGATGAGGTTGTAAAAGCCGTAGCCGAAACCAAAGCAAAAGGCGGGCGTGTTGTTGCGGTGGGCACCACTTCAGTACGTTCTTTAGAGTCGGCTGCAAAAGTACATGGTGGCAAGCTTGATACTTACTTTGGTGATACTGACATCTTTATTTACCCGGGTTATCAGTTCAATGTGGTGGATGCCATGGTCACTAACTTCCACTTACCTGAATCAACGTTGATTATGTTGGTGAGCGCGTTCGCAGGCCAAGAAAACATTATGGGTGCTTATCAAACAGCGATTGAGCAACAGTATCGCTTTTTCAGTTATGGTGATGCCATGTTCTTAACGCGTAAATAAGCGTTAGTCATCTTTTATATCACCCCGTAAAAAACCCAGCATTTCACTGGGTTTTTTATTTTCAGCCATTCTTACTAAGCTATGCGTTGATATGAAGCCTCTGTGCAACGCTGAATTCTGCATGGTGGGGAGAGTTTAGCTAGCGGGCTTTTTATTTTTGAATTTAGCCCAATTAATAGTAATAAATGCGCAAACAGGTTAGAATCGAGCGGTTAAATTATAGCTTGTTGGACTGTTTTTCCGACACTAGAGGATAATATGAAATTTGAATTAGACCGCACTGACGGTAAAGCGCGCCGCGGCCGCTTGATTTTTGAGCGTGGTGTTGTAGAAACGCCTGCATTTATGCCAGTAGGTACTTACGGCACGGTAAAAGGGATGACTCCCGATGAAGTAAAAGATACGGGGGCACAAATCTGCCTTGGTAATACTTTTCACCTTATGCTGCGTCCTGGCACAGAAATCATTAAGCAACACGGTGATTTACACGACTTCATGAATTGGGATCGTCCTATCTTAACTGATTCAGGCGGTTTCCAAGTATTCAGCTTAGGTGCGATGCGTAAAATCACCGAAGAGGGCGTCATGTTTAGCTCGCCTGTGAATGGTGAAAAAATCATGCTTTCACCAGAAAAAGCCATGCAAGTTCAGCGCGACTTAGGCTCTGATATTGTGATGATTTTCGACGAATGTACGCCATATCCTGCCACTGAAAAAGAAGCCAAAGACTCAATGGAGCTCTCGCTGCGTTGGGCTAAACGTTCAAAAGAAGGCCATGGTGATAATCCAGCAGCACTGTTTGGTATTATCCAAGGGGGTATGTACCCTGAGCTTCGTGCACAATCACAAAAAGGCCTAGAAGACATTGGTTTTGATGGTTATGCACTGGGCGGTTTATCAGTGGGTGAACCTAAAAACGAAATGATCAATATTCTTGATCATTGTGCGTATAAAATGCCAGCCGACAAACCACGTTACTTAATGGGCGTTGGTAAACCAGAAGACTTGGTTGAAGCGGTGCGTCGTGGTATCGATATGTTCGACTGTGTAATGCCAACCCGTAATGCACGTAATGGTCACTTATTCGTGACAGGTGGCATTGTTAAAATCCGTAACGCAGTACATAAAACAGACACCGGTCCACTTGATCCAGAGTGTGATTGCCATACATGTAAAAACTATTCACGTGCGTACTTGCATCATCTTGATAAATGTAATGAAATCTTAGGCGCACGTCTAAACACGATTCATAACTTACGTTATTATCAACGTGTAATGGAAGGCTTACGTAATGCCATTAGTCATGGCAAACTAGACGAATTTGTTGCAGATTTTTATGCACGCCGCGGCCAAGAAGTGCCAGAGCTTGCAGATACATCAGATTAAATTTTTAGAAAAATTAAAGAGGAAGTGTAATGAGTTTATTCATCTCAAACGCGCACGCAAGTGCGGCAGGTGCAGCACCAGCAGGTGGTGGCATGGAAATGCTAATCATGTTGGGTATTTTTGGTCTGGTATTTTATTTCTTAATTTACCGTCCGCAAGCTAAGCGTGTAAAAGAGCATAAAGCCCTTATGAGCGCGATGGCAAAAGGTGACGAAGTGCTTACGCAAGGTGGTTTAGTTGGTAAAATTGCTAAAATCGCTGATGACAAAGACTTCATCGTTATCTCATTAAACGACCAAGCAGAAGTAACAGTACAAAAATCAGCTGTTTCTGCAGTATTGCCAAAAGGCACTATGAAGTCGCTATAACAATAAAAATAAGGACTCACACGTGTTAAACAAGTTTCCATTATGGAAGTATTTACTTGTTCTTGTTGTGTTAGTCGTTGGTATTTTATATGCCTCTCCTAACTTGTATGGTCGTGACCCGGCCATACAAGTATCGGGCACTAAAGGTACTGATGCTGACCTAAGCGTACTCGATAAAGTAAATGCGACCCTCAAAGAACATAACGTTACTGTTAAATCAAGCAAACTTGAAGACGGACAAATCCTTGTACGTTTTAAGAATGTTGAAGATCAACTTAAAGCGCAAGACCTACTGCGTGATTCCCTTAGTGAAGATTACATCTCTGCCATCAACATGGCTCCAGCACAACCTGAGTGGTTAAAAGCATTGGGTGGTAACCCGATGAAGCTGGGTCTGGATTTAAGTGGTGGTGTTCACTTTACTATGGAAATCGACATGGCGACGGCGGTTGATACACAGCTTGAGCAAATGGAACAAGATTTTAAAAGTGATTTACGTGAAGAAAAGCTGCGTTACCGCACGATTCGTCGTGTAGCTGGCAGCGAGCGTTTACGTGTTGAAATGCGTAACGAAGAAGATAAAGACGCAGCAGAGCGCTTTTTATCAACCCGTTACCCGCTCAATGTGTACATTGATGATAGCAGCAGTGATAACGCTTTTTACGCCAGTATGAGCGAACAAAAGCTTAAAGAAATTCGTGATTACGCTATCAAGCAAAACGAAACGATTATCCGTAACCGTATCAACCAAATCGGTGTTGCTGAGCCAAACGTTCAGCGTCAAGGTGCTGAGCGTATCATCGTACAGCTTCCTGGTGTACAAGACACCGCCCGTGCCAAAGAAATTTTAGGGGCTACGGCAACGCTTGAGTTCCGTGAAGTAGACGAAGATGCTGACCCAAGTGCAGCCTTACAAGGGCGTGTACCACCAGGCACCGAAGTGATCATGGCGCGTGACGGTTACCCTGTGGTACTAAAAAAACGCATTATTCTTGAAGGTAGCCACATCACTGGTGCGCAATCAGGAATGGATGAGTATCAACGTCCGCAAGTAAGCATTAGCCTTGATAGCAAAGGTGGCGCAAAAATGAATGCGTTCACTAAGCGCGCGATTGGTAAGCGTATGGCAACTGTATTCATTGAGTACAAGCCATCGGGTAAAACAGATGAAAACGGTAAAGCACTTCCTCCAATTAAGGTAGAAGAAGTGATTAACGTGGCGACAATTCAAGCACGTCTTGACCGTTCGTTCCGAATCACGGGTATTGATAACCCTGCTGAAGCCCATAATCTGAGCTTATTACTACGTGCAGGTGCACTTGTTGCTCCTATTCAAATTGTAGAAGAGCGCACGGTAGGCCCAAGCTTAGGTCAAGAAAATATCGAAGCAGGTATGACGGCAGTGGTACTAGGCTTTGCATTTGTGCTTGTATTTATGCTGGTTTATTACAAAGGGTTTGGCATGGTGGCAAATATTGCCCTTGGTGCGAACTTAGTATTAATCGTGGGTGTTATGTCATTAATTCCAGGTGCGGCATTAACCTTACCGGGTATTGCAGGTATCGTACTGACCGTGGGTATGGCCGTTGATGCAAACGTGCTTATATTTGAGCGTATCCGCGAAGAGCTTGCCGACGGCCGTAGTCCGCAACAAGCCGTTCATTTCGGTTACGACAGCGCATTTAGCACAATTTTTGATGCAAATATCACCACGTTAATCGCAGCAGTGATTCTGTTTGCAGTGGGCACGGGTCCAATTGCTGGTTTCGCCGTGACACTTGCGATTGGTATTATCACCTCTATGTTTACAGCCATTGTTGGTACCCGTGCGGTAATCAACTTGTTTATTGGCGGTAAGCGTATTGATAAGTTGTCGATTTAGGAGTCAGCATGCAAATCTTAAAACTCGGTGGTAAAACACTCCCGTTTATGAAGTTCCGCAAGTTTGCCATGACATTATCAACATTGTTGATTTTGGCTTCTTTCGTATCGTTTTTTACAAAAGGCTTAAACTTCGGTTTAGACTTCACCGGTGGTACAGCGGTTGAAGTTGGCTTTGCACAACCTGCAGATCTGAAAAAAGTACGTGAAGCAATTACGGCAAGTGGCTTTGAAGATTTCTCTGTTCAGCTATTTGGCTCAAGTAAAGAAATTCTTGTGCGCCTTGCACCGCAAGGTGATGGCGTGAAAGCAGAAGTCATTGGTAACCAAATCATTGATGCCTTAAAACAAACTGATTCAAGTGTTGAAATGCGCCGTATTGAGTTTGTGGGCCCAAGTGTAGGTGAAGATTTAAAAGAGCAGGGTGGCTTGGCCATGTTAACTGCACTTATTTGTATCTTGATCTACGTGGCATTTCGCTTTGAATGGCGTTTTGCGGTTGGCGCGGTATCAGCACTATTACACGATGTTATTATCACATTAGGTTTATTCTCAATACTGGATCTTGAGTTTGACTTAACGATTTTAGCAGCGATTTTGGCGGTGATAGGTTACTCACTCAACGATACCATCGTTGTATCTGACCGTATTCGTGAAAACTTCCGTAAAGTGCGTATCGATGACACCATAGAAATCATTGATATTTCACTTACGCAAACATTGAATCGTACCCTTGTAACATCAATCACCACAATTTTAGTATTGATTGCGTTGTTTGTATGGGGTGGTCAAACTATTCACGGCTTTGCGACAGCATTACTATTTGGTGTGTTTATCGGTACTTACTCATCTGTGTATGTTGCATCAGCAGTGGCGATTGCAATGGGTGTAAGTAAAGAAGACTTAATTCCAGAAGTAATCGAAAAAGAAGGTGCGGATCTCGATCCTATGCCTTAATAAGCCATGCTTAAAAAAGAACCGCCCTGTTTGGGCGGTTTTTTTATGGAAGAAATTATGAAGTATCTAATAAGTAATGTATTTATTATTTTTTTACTGCTCGGTTGCAAAGAGCAACAGGTTGCCAAGCAAGCTGAGTCAGCACCAAAGCCACCCACAATAACGCCAGAACAACAATTAGGTGAGTACCAAAGTTTGGCGTGGCAGGTTGTGACAGCACTGCAAGGGCAGTCAGATACGCAGCAAGTTAAATCCATGCTGTTGTCGTTGGTTCATTCATCACAGGGATTATTTTTAGCGTTTAATCAGGTGTTTCCAGAGTGTAAGCAGACATTAGACGCTATTACTGAATATGTTGAAAGCACACCGCTTACGGCAATCTCTAGTGACAATGAGCCCCTTAATTTACAACCTGAGTTACCCGATTTTACAGGGCCTAACTGTTATCACATACAACAGCTGTTACTTAATCCGTTAGCCGTTTTGGCGATGACGACACAACAACAAATGAATCATGTTGATATTGAACAGGCTGAACTAAAAATGATCGATAGCTTAGCGCGCATTAAGCAATTGGAATTAGTGGGAATAAATGAACAAGAGGTGAATGAAGCGCAGCGCTTGCCATAAAATTGTCATACTAGATTGCTAATTTAGTCATCTATTTGTATGACAGAAACTAGGTGAAAGGTGAGTGCACAACTACAGCGAATATTAGAAAACAGTGACATTAAAACGCTGTTTCAGCCCATCTTTGATGTTTCTAATCAACATATTTTGGGTTACGAGGCTTTAAGTCGGGGGCCAAAAAGCTCTGAACTTGAGATGCCCAGCGCTTTATTTTCTGCTGCAATTGCCTGCAATAAAATTTCAGAACTTGAGCTTTTGTGTCGCAGTAAAGCCATTGAAAACTTTGTTAAGCTCAACCTGCAAGGTAAGTTGTTCTTAAATGTCAGCCCCAAAACACTGCTCGACCCATGTCATCCTAAAGGCGAAACATTACACCTAGTTGAACATTTTGGGCTGGCGGCTAATCGCGTTGTCATTGAAGTAACTGAACAAGAAAAAGTAGACGACGGATGTTTACTGTTAAAGACCATCGCGCATTATCGTCAATTAGGCTTTTCAATTGCCATTGATGATTTAGGGGCAGGTTATTCGGGGTTAAAGCAGTGGTCTGAGTTATGCCCTGAGTTTGTAAAGATTGACCGATACTTTATTGATCACTGTGACCAAAGTGTGGTGAAAAAAGAGTTTCTAAAATCAATCATTGTATTGGCTAAAGCCACGAATACCCAAGTGATTGCCGAAGGTATCGAGCGCGTAGAAGAGTTACGTTTACTCGAAAGTTTAGGAGTTCAGCATGCACAGGGCTTTTTATTAGAAAGACCGAGTTTACAGCCCAGCTACCAAATTAATCTGCATTGCTTAAAACACCTTGAATCATCAGACAACAGCAGCAGCTTTGAACAATCAATGGCTATCGGTTGGCTTGCTGTTGAGCATGCCAGTATTGAGACGAATACCCGTTGTAAAGATGCGCACAGTATTTTTGAGCAAGATAAAACACTCACCAGTCTTGCTGTCCTTGAACAAAATAGTCCCGTAGGCTTATTACACAGAGATCAACTTACCGAGGTGTTTGCAGCTCCTTATGGTCACGCGCTTTATGATAAGCAGCCTGTTACCGCACTAATGGATAAGCAACCGCTAGTGGTCGATGAAAACGAATTGCTTGATACGGTTAGTCAACAAATCACCGAATTTGAATTCGATATTCGCCGCCATATCGTCATAACACGCAACGGCGACTACTTAGGATTGGCACCTTTACGTAATATTCTCAAACACATCACCGAAGAAAAAATACGCCACGCTCAACACGCAAATCCATTGACCATGCTACCCGGTAATGTGGCAATAAATGAAGCCATCGAATTAAGGCTGCGCAATAGTTATGCGTTTTCGTTAGCGTATGTCGATTTAAATCACTTTAAGCAATTTAATGATTTATATGGATACGCCAGTGGCGACAGTGTGATCAAATTATTAGCCGAAGTGATCGTTGATGTTTGTAGCAAAAGCAAAGGCTTTGTTGGTCACATTGGTGGCGATGATTTTATGGTGGTATTCGATAAAGACGATGCAGAGCATAGGTGCCATGCGATCATTTCAGAATTTGAAGAAAAATCACGCGCCTTTTTTACCCCTGAACACATCTCGCAAGGGGGGTATTGGGCGAGTAACCGCGAAGGTAAAAAACAGTTTGTACCTTTGCTAACGCTGTCGATTGGTCTCGTTAAACCTGACCTTGAGCAATGCATTAATAGCCATCAAGTTGCAGCACTCGCAACTGATGCGAAAAAAGAGGCCAAACGCTTTAAAACGAGTCACTTATTTGTTTGTAAGCGTCGTTGTCCGGCCCCGGCAGTGGTGAGGCTAAGTGCCGCGAGCGATGACACCCTGCAAATCGGGTTATGAAGAAAATTTGAGTTCGGCCAATTTCACTTGTGTCTCACTCTAAGCCAGTGTAGGTTAAAAAAAACACGTTAAGAATAATAATAATGAAGCGACTATGTAGTGCAATCCTTGTTGTGCTAAGCCTAGGATGCAGCCTGCCTATTGATGCCAAAAATGTGGTGAACTTAGCCATAGAGCAACGTCCCTTGTATCAGCGCGATCATTATTTACACGCGCTGTTAGCTGCAGCGTTTCGTGCCGCAAAGTATCCCACCGTTATAAACGAAGTACTGGTGCACCCTCATCAACAGCGCACATTACTCATGCTCGACGAAAACCAAGCCGATGTCTACTGGAGTATGACCAGCCCAGAGCGAGAGCATCTAGCGATTGCTGTTCCAGTCCCTTTATTTAAAGGGTTTATCGGTAAACGCGCACTGCTTACAAAACGTGAATTTTTACCGCGGTTTAAAGAGATAAAAACTAAACAAGACTTAATGGCGTTTACCGCTATACAAGGTCATGACTGGCCTGATACAAAAATATTGGCGCAAAATGGCTTAGCGGTTCGGCCACTGGCGAATTATCAAGCAATGTTTAACTTAGTTATAAGTGGCCGGGTTGATTACTTCCCGCGTTCATTTATCGAGGTGACTTCAGAGCTTAAGCAAATAAATAGTGAGCAACTGGCGATTGTGCCCAATGTCTATATTAGCTACCCGAGCGCTTTTTATTTTTTTGTTAGCAATAACAAGCCAGAGCTAGCCGAGGTATTATTAACAGGCTTAAACGCGATGAAAAGCTCAGGTGAGTTTGATCAGATGTTCAACAGTTACTTTGCTGAAGACTTAGCCGGTCTGCCGTTTACAGAAAAGAGTGCCATAGAAATAAAGTTGGAGAATGACTATTTTCAGCCACAAAAAAAGGAGCCGTAGCTCCTTTTTGTCATGCTAATCACGCGTTAGAACTAATGGGTCATTAGCGAAGTAGTGACTCAGTTAATACTGGACGAATTTCACGAATGATTGCTTGTGTTAATTTTGGCGCGCCACAGATAATGTTGCCGCTTTGGTTGTAGTTAATACCGCCTGCGAAATCAACAACCATACCGCCCGCTTCTTTAACTAAAAGCTCACCAGCGGCTGTATCCCAAGGCTTAAGGCCAATTTCGAAAAAGCCATCAACACGGCCAGCTGCAACATACGCCATATCAAGAGCAGCAGAACCTGCACGACGAATATCAGCCGTGTGAATAAATAAAGCTTTGAATGCCTCAGAGTATGCGTCTAAGTGATGCTTTTGTTTAAACGGAAAGCCTGTAGCAAGAATAGAACCTGCTAACTCGTTAGTTTTTGATACACGTAAACGCTTGCTGTTAAGCTGTGCGCCTTGACCTCGAGACGCTGTGAATAATTCACCACGAATTGGATCATAGATAACAGCTTGGTCTAAACGACCTTTTACTTTAAGTGCGATTGATACTGCGTAATGAGGGATACCCTTGATGAAGTTTGTTGTGCCATCAAGTGGGTCAACAATCCATTGGTAATCTGCATCTTTGCCTTTGTGCTCACCTAGTTCTTCACCAACGATACAGTGATCAGGGTAAGATTTTAAAATAGTGTCACGGATTGCGGCTTCAGCTTCTTTATCGATGTTAGTCACTAAATCGTTAGTGCCTTTTTGTTGTACATCAACTTTTGATAAGTCTTCACTTGCGCGAAGTAAAATTTTGCCTGCGTTACGCGCAGCGCGAACCGCAATGTTTAACATTGGATGCATAGCATTACCTTTGGGTTGTAAAAGAACGAATATATTTAAGCCGGCGTATTCTAGCGGTTTTTACTGCAAAGTAAACAACAAAGCGGAAATACTTTTGGTTGTTTTTTGTACTGAACTGATTTTAAATTAAATTTCTATCTGACTATTTTTAAAAGCTAAAAATTATACAGGGCGTTTCATACATAAATCTGATACTAAAAATAAGGATGTACTAGTAAAAGAAAAATCCCTAGCACCGCCCATGATCTGTGATCAATACTGATTGATCGCGTGATCTGTATAGCCTCCAGAATAGCTTTCATGGTAGAATTCGCGCAATTTTTGACATTCAGTAAGTAACAACGCAATGACACTTGATGATATTCGTATCGTATTAGTTAACACATCTCATTCTGGTAATATTGGCTCAGCAGCACGTGCTATGAAAACGATGGGCTTATCAAACCTTTATCTTGTTGACCCTGCATGTGAAATTGATAGTCATGCCAGTGCGCTTGCTGCAGGTGCAACCGATGTTTTAGGCAAAGCCGTGGTTGTTGATACCCTTGCTGATGCGATTGCTGATTGTAGTTTAACGATTGGCACCAGTGCTCGTTCGCGCACCTTGTCTTGGCCGATGGTTGAGCCACGTGAATGTGGTGAAAAATTAGTGTCAGAAGCGGCGAATGGCCCAGTTGCACTCGTGTTTGGTCGTGAAAATAGCGGTTTAACCAATGAAGAGTTACAACAGTGTAACTATCATGTGTGCATTCCTGCGAACCCAGAATACAGCTCATTAAACCTTGCTATGGCAGTACAAACCCTGTGCTATGAAACACGTATGGCGTATTTAAACACCCAGCCAAAACAGCAAGAACAAGACGACGTTACTTACCCTAACGCAAAACAAACTGAGTTGTTCTATGAGCATTTAGAGCAAACATTAAACGACACCGGGTTTATCATCAAACAGCACCCAGGTATGGTGATGACTAAATTACGTCGTTTGTTTAATCGTGCGCGCCCAGAAGAAGCCGAAATGAATATCTTACGCGGCATTCTGACTTCAATTAATAAGTCTATAAAATAATCACAGGTTATAAGCATAATACTTGACTAAATTACTCAGGTAATTACAATAGACATAGTACTTGACCAATTTAGTCGGGTATTCGGTTTTATCAATGGCAAGTATCAATTTTTATCACGTGATAATACTTGACTATTTTGGTCTGGTAATTAAAATTTGCACACCTTAGCGTGCAGTAACATCGGGGGCTCCATGAAGTTAACATCAAAAGGCAGATACGCAGTAACCGCCATGTTGGATGTTGCACTCCATACAAATGTGGGTGCAGTGCCCCTTGCCGATATTTCTGAACGACAAGAAATTTCGTTGTCTTACCTCGAACAATTATTCGCCCGTTTACGTAAAAATGGCCTTGTGACTTCTGTGCGTGGCCCAGGTGGTGGATATTTATTAGGACGTGGCGCGAATGAAATTTCTGTTGGCGATGTTATCAATGCCGTTGATGAGTCTGTTGATGCAACTCGCTGCCATGGTGCAACGGGTGGCTGCCAAAGTGGCATGCGCTGTTTGACTCATACATTGTGGTCAGATTTAAGCGCGCGTATCGAAGATTTTTTAAATAGTATTACCCTTGCTGAATTGGTAGAAAAATCAGATGTGAAAGAAGTCGCATCGCGCCAAGATAACAGCATCAACACTGCAATTAAGCAACTGGAAAACATTCAAGTAAGCTGTCAACTGTAGCTTGACGAAAGCGGAGAGAGAAATGAAGTTACCGATTTATTTAGATTACGCAGCAACCACGCCTGTTGATGAACGTGTGGCAAAAGAAATGATGCAATGCCTGACTATGGACGGTAATTTTGGTAATCCTGCATCACGCTCACACCGTTTTGGTTGGCAAGCAGAAGAAGCGGTTGATCAAGCGCGTACAGACATTGCTGATCTGATTAACGCTGATCCACGTGAAATTGTTTTCACTTCAGGTGCTACAGAATCAAATAACCTCGCCATTAAAGGTGCTGCACAGTTCTATAAAAAGAAAGGCAAGCACGTCATCACGGTTAAAACAGAGCACAAAGCAGTGCTTGATACATGTCGTGAATTAGAGCGTCAAGGTTTCGAAGTATCCTATATGGACGTTGAAGAAAACGGTTTACTTGACCTTAAAAAGCTTGAAGCCGCTATGCGTGATGACACGGTACTTGTTAGTGTCATGCACGTTAACAACGAGCTAGGTGTTATCCAAGATATCGCGACAATCGGCGAAATGTGCCGTGAGCGCAAAATTATGTTCCACGTTGATGCGGCACAAAGTGCAGGTAAAGTACTTATCGACGTGCAACAGTTAAAAGTTGATTTTATGTCGTTCTCTGGCCACAAAGTATATGGCCCGAAAGGTGTTGGCGCATTGTATGTTCGTCGTAAGCCACGTGCTCGTTTAGAAGCACAAATGCACGGTGGTGGTCATGAGCGTGGTATGCGTTCAGGCACACTGGCTACTCACCAATTAGTGGGTATGGGTGCGGCATTTAGAATCGCAAAAGAAGATTTCGAAAAAGACCATGCACATATCAGCGCACTTCGTAAGCGTTTGGTTGATGGCATTATGGCTGATATGGACGAAGTTTACTTTAATGGTGAACCAAGTCAGTCAGTTCCGGGTATTGTAAACATCAGCTTCAACTTTGTTGAAGGTGAGTCGTTATTAATGGCTGTTAAAGACATTGCTGTTTCATCAGGTTCAGCCTGTACCTCAGCAAGCTTAGAGCCTTCTTATGTACTACGTGCGTTAGGCCGTAACGACGAATTAGCACACAGCTCAATTCGTTTCAGCATTGGCCGCTTTACGACTGAAGAAGAGATTGATTATACCGTCGAACTAATCAAAAACTCGATTGGCCGTTTACGTGAGATGTCTCCTTTATGGGAAATGCATCAAGAAGGTATTGATTTAGATTCAGTTGAGTGGGCGCATCACTAATCAGTGATCGCCGCCGCTAGCAGGTAGTGAGGATAGTATTATGGCTTATAGTGATAAAGTAATCGATCATGTTGAAAATCCACGTAACGTGGGTTCTTTAGACAAAAATGATCCATCTGTTGCAACAGGTATGGTGGGTGCACCTGCGTGTGGTGACGTAATGAAATTGCAAATTAAAGTATCACCAGAAGGTGTTATTGAAGATGCAAAATTTAAAACATATGGTTGTGGTAGCGCAATCGCCTCTTCTTCACTTGTAACAGAGTGGGTGAAAGGTAAAACATTAGACGAAGCTTCAACAATCAAAAACACTGATATCAGTGCAGAGCTTGAATTACCACCAGTGAAAATTCACTGTTCAATTTTAGCAGAAGACGCGATTCAAGCAGCGATTGCTGATTACAAAAGCAAACAAGCGAAGTAAGAGATAAATTCATGGCAGTGACATTGACAGATGCGGCAGCAAACCGCGTAGAATCATTTTTAGCAAATCGCGGTAAAGGCATTGGTCTTCGCGTAGGCATTAAAACGACGGGCTGTTCAGGTCTTGCTTATGTTCTTGAATTTGTTGATGAGTTAGCAGATGGCGACGAAGTTTTTGAATGTCGCGGTGTGAAAGTAATCGTTGATGCAAAAAGCTTAGTGTACATAGACGGCACTGAACTTGATTACACTAAAGAAGGTTTGAACGAAGGGTTTAAGTTTAATAACCCGAATCAGGCCGATGAGTGTGGTTGCGGCGAAAGCTTTACCGTTTAAGCTAGCACGTTTTCCTTGCTTGAAGCCCTACCTGTGTAGGGCTTTGTTCTTTTTCTGTTTACCGAGTTGGATTATGTAATGCGTTACTTTGAGTTATTTGCGATTCCAGTAGACTATAACATTGATTTAGCGACTATTAATAAACACTACCTCGAGCTGCAACGTGCAGTTCATCCAGATCGTCATGCCAGTGCTAGTAGCCGCGACAAACTACTTGCTGTGCAAAACGCGGCTGAAATCAATGACGCATTACAAATGTTAAAACACCCGGTAAAGCGTGCTGAATACATGCTTAGTGAGTTGGGCGTTGATATTCGTGCTGAACAACAAACATTACAAGATCCGCTATTCTTAATGCAGCAAATGGAGCTTCGAGAAGAGCTCGAAGAGCTTGAAAATGCCGCAGATCCTGATGCAGCAATTGCCCAGTTTGAAACGCAAATTAAACAGTTAGACACGCAATACAGCAACGAACTGGCTGCTCAGCTAGCAAGCAATGATGAACAGCAATGGCAGGCAGCGGCGGATAATATTCGTAAGTTAAAGTTTGTTTATAAGCTACGCGAAGAACTTGAGCGAATTGAAGACAGTTTATTTGATGATTAATCGTTAGTTGTAACTTAACAGCTATTTAAGAGTTTAAAAGAGCATTATGGCATTATTGCAAATTGCTGAGCCGGGGCAAAGCGCGGCACCACATGAGCACAAATTGGCAGTGGGTATTGACCTAGGTACAACAAATTCACTTGTTGCGACTGTCCAAAGTGGCGAAGCTCGCACACTAACAGACCTTGCAGGTAATGCAATGCTGCCGTCGGTTGTTCAGTATCAAGCAGACAGCATATTAGTGGGTGAACAAGCGGCTGCAGCGGCTACACAAGACCCAGCAAATACACTCATTTCAGTGAAGCGCTTCTTAGGCAAAACACAAACCGAAATTGAGCAAAGTTACGGTCAATTACCGTATCAGTTTTGTGAACATAATGGCTCACTTGCCATTAGCACTGTTGCTGGCGCAATCAGCCCGGTGTCTGCTTCAAGTGAAATATTAAAAACCTTAAAACAACGTGCTGAAGAAAGCTTTGCCGGCCAAGATATTATGGGCGCCGTGATCACTGTGCCAGCGTACTTTGATGATGCACAGCGTCAAAGCACTAAAGACGCGGCTGAACTTGCGGGTATTAATGTTTTACGCTTACTCAACGAGCCAACGGCAGCGGCAGTTGCCTATGGCCTAGACTCAGGTCAAGAAGGCATTATTGCCGTTTATGACTTGGGTGGCGGTACTTTCGATATCTCTATTTTACGCCTGCATCAAGGGGTATTCGAAGTCATGGCGACAGGCGGTGATTCGAGCCTAGGTGGTGACGATTTCGACTCATTACTGGTTGACTACTTTAAGCAGCAAACGGGTGTTAACGAGTTATCGGCATCGGTTTTACGTTTATTCATCAATAAAGCAAAAGCCTGTAAAGAAGCATTAAGCCAATACCAAACAGTGAACGTTGGCTTAGAGTTTGATGGCCAAAGCTACACAGTTGAAGTAACGCGCGAAACCTTTGATGAATTGGCGCTAGGACTTGTAAAGAAAACGCTTCGCTCGTGCCGACGTGCGGTTAAAGATGCCGGTATCGAAAACCAAGAAGTACTGCAAGTTGTTATGGTGGGTGGGTCTACCCGCATGCCGATTGTACGCTCTCAAGTTGCGGCATTTTTTGATAAAGAACCACTGACCTCAATTGACCCCGACCGCGTTGTGGCCCTTGGTGCTGCACTGCAAGCAGATGTGTTAGTGGGTAATAAGCCCGATTCAGACATGTTATTGCTCGATGTATTACCACTTTCGCTTGGTCTTGAAACCATGGGCGGTTTGGTCGAGAAAATCATTCCACGTAACACCACAATCCCGGTGGCACGTGCACAAGAGTTCACCACCTTTAAAGATGGTCAAACGGCGATGTCATTACACGTGCTGCAAGGCGAGCGTGAATTAGTAGATGATTGTCGATCGTTGGCTAAATTTAGCTTAAAGGGCATTCCGGCTATGGCGGCAGGTGCTGCGCATATTCGTGTTACTTTTAAAGTTGATGCCGATGGTCTATTGAGCGTATCAGCAATGGAAAAATCAACCGGTGTGCAAGCTGAAATACAGGTAAAACCTTCATTTGGCTTATCGGATGATCAAGTTGCTAATATGCTGAAAGAGTCGATGACAAATGCCAAAGACGACATGGAAGCGCGAATGCTCAAAGAGCAGCAAGTTGAAGCATTACGTGTTGTTGAAGCACTTGAAGCTTCACTCGCAACCGATAGCCAATTGCTTGATGAACAAGAATTAAGTGTGTTAAAAGCAGAAATTGCTAAACTTATTGCGGTACGCGAAAGTGCCACAACACCGGCAGAAATTAAAGCAGCGATTGAAGCTGTAGATAATGCAAGTAGCGAGTTTGCTGCGCGTAGAATGGACGCATCAATTAAAAAAGCGCTGCAAGGGCAGTCAGTAGACGAAGTTTAACGAGGTAAGGTATGCCACAAATTATTTTTCTTCCACACGAAGAGTTATGCCCAGAAGGCGCAGCAATTGAAGCACCTGCAGGCGAAACTGTATTAGATGTTGCGCTTAAAAATGGCATTAGCATCCCACATGCCTGTGAAAAATCATGCGCGTGTACGACATGTCATTTAATTATTCGTGAAGGGTTTGACTCTTTAGACGAAAGTGATGAGCTAGAAGACGACATGTTAGATAAAGCATGGGGACTTGAACCAGAGTCACGTCTTGGTTGCCAAGCAATCATTAAAGATGAAGATCTTGTGGTTGAAATTCCAAAGTATAATCTCAATATCGTTAATGAAGAGCATTAATTCTTAACGGCTTTGAATACCTAAAAACCGCTGTAGTTGCTTGGTCTCTACAGCGGTTTTTTGTTTTTTAGCTGTCAGATAGTAGATTTCAGATGATAGTCGTCAGATTTCTGATTTCTAGTGTCTTTAACTTGGAGGTTCTATGTCTGATTTGGTTTTTTCTGATTCATTTATCGACGGTGACTTTTATTCTACAAGCCAGCGTTTTAGTGTCGATAATCCCGCAACCGCAGAGGCTATTACCCATGTCTCTAATATTGATAAAGCCGGGGTTGAACTGGCTATAAAAAGTGCCGACGAAGCCTTTAGCAAACTAAAGCAAACAACGGCGACTGAGCGCAGTGAAACGTTGCGACGTTGGTACGACTTAGTCATTGAGCATAAACAACAACTTGCTGAGTTAATGACCAAAGAGCAAGGTAAACCTTTAAAAGAAGCATTGGGTGAAGTGGAGTACGGCGCCGGGTTTATTAAATGGTTTAGCGAAGAAGCCAAACGCAGTTACGGCGATAGTATTCCTGCGACGGATAGTCAGCATCGTTTATCAACAATAAAGCAGCCCGTGGGTGTGGTAGCAGGTATTACACCGTGGAACTTCCCGATTGCCATGATCACGCGTAAAGTTGCCCCCGCATATGCGGCAGGCTGTAGCTTTGTTATTAAACCTTCTGAGCATACGCCGTTGTGTGCAATTGCACTTGCATATCTCGCTGATAAAGCCGGTTTCGTGAAAGGTGCCTTAAATGTGGTGGTATCTGAAAACGCAAAAATGGTCGGCGAAATCATGACAGAGTCTGAGCGCGTACGTAAATTTACTTTCACAGGTTCAACTGGGGTCGGTAAGCAATTACTCGCTCAGTGTGCTTCTACAATTAAGAACACATCGATGGAGCTCGGTGGTAATGCTCCCTTTATTATTTTTGAAAATGCCAATTTAGATGACGCCGTTACAGGGCTCATGGGCGCGAAGTTTAGAAACGCAGGGCAAACCTGTGTCGCCGCAAACCGTATTTTTGTAGAGCGCTCAGTGCTTGAAACCGTACTTGAAAAACTCACTGACAAAGTAGCAGAGTTAAAGGTAGGCAATGGTCTTGATGAAGGGGTGGATATTGGCCCATTAATTTACCCAAAAGCAAAAGAGAAAGTACAAAGCTTAGTCGAAGATGCGGTGAACAAAGGGGCTTCTTTAATAGGCGATAATAAGGAGCTTGAGGGCAGTTTTCAAGCGCCACTCATTTTGACTGATGTCACCCCAGAGATGGATATTTACCATGATGAAGTGTTTGGTCCCGTAATCAGCATTATTGCCTTTGATAACGAGCAAGAAGTACTGAAACTTGCCAATGATGTGCCTTATGGCTTAGCTGCTTATTTTTACAGTGACAACATCAAACAGATTTATCGCGTAAGTGAAGCACTTGAATACGGCATGATAGGCATCAACGAAGGGCTTATCTCAAACCCAGTTGCCCCATTTGGTGGTGTGAAACAGTCGGGCCTGGGTCGTGAAGGTGGTCATCAAGGCTTAGATGAGTATCTAGAAGAGAAGTATCTTTGTATGAAGATTTAAAAGCCGCTTTAACCTCTGCGCGCGAAATCAATTTAACGCCTACAACAAACCGTAGGCGTTATGCTTGCATGGCTCATTTAAGCAGCAACATCTCTTTTATAACATTCACGGCTAAAGCCCCTCCTACAAAAAGCCACTCATACAAAAGATGCACACGATACACGTAGGAGGCGTTTTAACGCCGAAAAAGCAAACCTATTCAGAGCGGTATTAAACAGCCTTCTCAGTATAACTGTATTAGCTCGCATCTTGCATCTCGCATCTCGTATCTCGTATCTCGTATCTCGAAGCTTATTTATCTCGCACCTCGTCGCTTATAGCCCCTTCGCGCGAAATAAATTTCACGCCTACAACAAACCGTAGGCGTTATGCTTGCATGGCGCGTTTGCGCAGCAACACCTTTATAAGATTCACGGCTAAAGCCACTCCTACAAGTGACATACATCACACACGTAGGAGGCGTTTTAACGCCGAAAAAGCAAACCTGTTCAGTGGTATTAAACAACCTTCTCGATTTAGCTGTATTAGCTCGCACCTCGCTTCTCGAAGCTTATAACCCTTTCACGGCTAAAGCCCCTCTTACAAAAGATGCACACGATACACGTAGGAGGCGTTTTAACGCCGAAAAGCAAACCTTTTCAGCGGCATTAAACAACCATCTCGATTTAGCTGTACTAGCTCGTATCTCGCTTTTCGATGCTCGTTGCTTATAACCCTTTCACGGCTAAAGCCACTCATACAAAAGATGCACACGATACACGTAGGAGGCGTTTTAACGCCGAAAAGCAAACCTATTAACTGGCATTAAACAGCCATCTCGATTTAGCTCGCATCTCGCATCTCGCACCTCGCTTCTCGAAGCTTATTTATCTCGCAACTCGTTACTTACAACCTCTTCGCGCGAAATAAATTTCACGCCTACAACAAACCGTAGGCGTTATGCTTGCATGGCGCGTTTGCGCAGCAACATCTTTTTAATAAAATTCACGGCTAAAGCCCCTCCTACAAAAGATACACACGACACACGTAGGAGGCGTTTTAACGCCGAAAAAGCAAACCTGTTCAGTGGTATTAAACAGCCTTCTCAGTATAACTGTATTAGCTCGTATCTCGTTTTTCGATGCTCGTTGCTATAACTCTTTCGCGGCTAAAGCCACTCCTACAAGTGACATACATCACACACGTAGGAGGCGTTTTAACGCCGAAAAGCAAACCTATTAACTGGCATTAAACACCCATCTCGGTTTAGCTCGCATCTCGCACCTCGCTTCTCGAAGCTTATTTATCTCACATCTCGTAACTTACAACTTCTTCGCGCGAAATAAATTTCACGCCTACAACAAACCGTAGGCGTTATGCTTGCATGGCGCGTTTGCGCAGCAACATCTATTTAATAAAATTAGCGTTAAAACGCTTCCTACGATGAAGCTACACGCTTATTATTAATAAAATGATAGCGCTGTCATTTTAGTTTTTATATGATAGTTATGAATAATAAACAAAAATGACAAATATTACGGAATAAATACCGTAAACTCAGGGCTTAAACGAGGAGAAAGTAATGGATTTTAAGAGGTCAATACTCGCCGCGATACTGGTAGCATCACCTGTAGTCGCACATGCGACACTGACGCAATCACAGGTTAATCACTTTGCTAAAGACACTGAATTACTATTTTCGGTAGAAGATAATTTCCGTAATAAAGACGCGGGGTTCTTAGGTCAAATTACGCTTAATAATCGCTCTGACGTGGCTTTGCCTGCGGGTGAAAGTGATTGGCAGCTTTATATTCATTCTGTTCGTAAAATTTCGACCGAACATGTCGCAGGCTTAAATATTGAACATGTTAATGGTGACTTACACCGTATAGTGCCAACGAGCAGCTTTAAAGGGTTAGCAGCGGGTGAAAGCCTAGAACTGCCTTTTGATGCACAAGTATGGGTTGTTGCTTACAGTGATTTTATGCCGCGTGCATTTTTTGTTTCAGGAAAAAATAAGCCAGCGGTATTTGCAAACACAGATACCGAAGACTTTAAACAATTTGTAATGCCTTTTACGCGCGATAACCAATTATACCGCTATAACGAGCCGAAAGATTTATCTGTGCTTGCAACGCCTAAAGTACGTTTTGAAAGAAACAATGCAGATAACGTTGCTGTAAGTAAAGAAGATGCACTAAAACGCATTATTCCAAAACCACGTAAAGTTGACTTTAACCGGGGTACAACAACCATCAATAATGATTGGCAAATTAGTTATCAAGGTCAGCTCAAGCACGAAGTAATGGTGTTTATGCAAGACTTACAAGATGACTATGGTATTAGCCTTAAAGCGCAGCCTGACCATATTAACCTTGGTAAAGAGAAACTTATTCGTCTTAAAGTCGACCCTGCACTGAATGCCGGTAAAGCTGAAAGCTACACCCTCGAAATTGATGATGAAGTCATTAACATCGTCGGCAGTGATAATGCAGGTGTGTTTTATGCGATGCAAAGTGTGCTTAATTTGATGCCAGCAGCAACCCAAGGCTCAGCAAGCTTACCTCAGCTTGAATTAGAAGACTCACCTCGCTATGGCTGGCGTGGTATGCATTACGATAATGGCCGTAACTTTCACGGTAAAGAAGCCATGTTTAAGCTCGTTGAGCAAATGGCGCGCTATAAAATGAATAAGCTACATTGGCATTTTTCTGAAGATGAAGGTTGGCGACTCGAAATACCTGGCCTACCGGAGCTTACCGAGGTAGGTGGATACCGTTGTTTTGATTTAGAAGAGCGCACCTGTTTATTAACGCAGCTAGGTACGGGACCATTTAAAACAGGTTCGGGTAATGGTTACTTAAAACGCGAAGAATTTGTTGAACTGTTAAAATACGCAAAAGATCGCCATATTCAGATCATCCCTGAAGTAGAGGGACCCGGGCATGCGCGTGCTTCAATAAAAGCGATGGAGGCACGTTATCATAATATGCTCGAACAAGCCGAAAAAGCAGCTAAAAACAATATAAAAACTGGCTCGGCCAAGCAAGAAATACAACAAGTGGATATGGGTCCTGCAACACAGTATCTACTGACCGATCCGAAAGACACCTCAGTGTATATGACGGTACAAAATTACAAAGATAATTCGATAAATGTCTGTATGGATTCAACCTATGCATTTTTAGATAAAGTAACGTATGAATTACAACAAATGTACCGCGAAGCAGGCGTACAGCTGACAAACCTACACATTGGTGGTGATGAAGTGGGGGCTGGTTCATGGATTGGCTCACCTGTTTGTCAGGCGTTATTCGCCGAGCCGAGTAATGGCGTGTCGGGCCCCGCTGATCTTAAACCATATTTCACGCAACGCGTCGCGACACTATTAGAAAAGCGCGGTATTTCCCCAGGAATTTGGGAAGACGGCATCATGTATGACCGTGAGAATTCATTTAAACGTGATGAATTCCCAAATAAAACCTTTACGGTTAATACATGGGATAATATTTGGGAGTGGGGCGTTGCAGACAGAGCATATCGGTTAGCAAATGCGGGCTACCAAGTGGTGTTATCACATGGCACGCACTTATATTTCGATCATCCCTATGAAGCCAGCCCAGAAGAGCGCGGTTATTATTGGGCAACCCGTTACACCGATACTAAAAAAACCTTTAACTACATGCCAGACGATGTATACGCGAACGCAGACTATACCCGTACTCGCGAGCCAATTGTTAATTTAGAAGCCTTGGTTGGTCGCCCGTTACCTAAGCTTGAGAAACCTGAAAATATTCTGGGTATGCAAGGTCAGGTGTGGTCTGAAACTATCCGCACTGAAGATCAGGTGTTAGCGATGATTTTTCCGCGTATTTTGTCAGTTGCAGAACGTGCGTGGCACAAAGCAGAGTGGGAAGGCGAAAATGTCGATACCAAAAAGCAAGCGAAAGACTGGGCTGAATTCTCAAGCGCTGTGGGTTTAAAAGAGCTCGAAAAGCTGGCGCAAGATGGTATCAATCTGCATTTACCTGTGCCGGGAGCTGTTATTGAAAATGGGACGTTAAAAGCCAACACAGCGTTTAACTATTTAAGCATTGAATACAGCCTAGATAATGGAAAAAATTGGCAGCTTTATGCTGATCCGATCAGTGTTGAAAATGATGCGAATGTAGCCTTGCGTAGCCGTTTAAATTCGCAGCAAACAAGCCGAATAACCTATGTAAATTAATAGATTACAAGCAAACTAAAAGGGCCTTTGGCCCTTTTTTATTATCTTGCTTTTAACTAAAGGCATCGTATTATGACTACAATTTGATGTCAGTTTAATGGCAGCGCTGTCATTTTTGTTGCGTTAGTGTTATAAATATTTCATCAAACGTATTTATAATCATCTTGAACAAATAGCGTTGATAAATTGAGTCAATGCTATGAATGGGAATTACCATGTCAGAAACGAATAAACAAAGCAGCCTAATACCTATGGCTATCGTTGCCACGCTGTTTTTTATCTTAGGCTTTGCTACTTGGTTAAATGGCTCTTTAATGCCTTTCCTGCAGCAAGTTTTGCAGCTTTCGCCGTTTCAGGCGTCGTTGATTATTTTCTCGTTTTATATCGCGGTAACATTCACTGCGATTCCATCAGCGATGATTATTCGTAAAGTGGGTTACAAAAATGGTATGGCCCTTGGCATGGCAACCATGATGGTTGCAGGATTGTTATTTATTCCTGCTGCAAAAACACAAGTGTTTGCACTGTTTTTATTTGCGCAACTCGTTATGGGCGCGGGTCAAACATTACTACAAACAGCGGTGAACCCGTATGTGGTAAGAATTGGCCCCGAGGAATCAGCCGCAGCCCGTGTAAGTGTTATGGGTATTTTAAATAAAGGTGCTGGGGTTGTAGCCCCGATTGTGTTTACCGCACTCATACTGAGTGATTTTAAAGGGTTTGTAGGTAAAGAGCTCAGCCAAGCTGACATCGATGCCATGGCCAATGGCTTAATATTACCGTATTTAGGGATGGCACTTTTTATTGGTATACTTGGCTTCGCAGTGACCAAAATGCCGTTACCTGAACTAATTGATGATGCTGATGAACAGCAGCCTGGGCAAGTTAAAAAAGCATTGGCACATCCGAGCCTTGCGTTAGGGATTGTAGCGTTGTTTGTGTATGTGGCTGTCGAGGTAATAGCTGGTGACACCATTGGTAGCTTTGCTCTGTCATTGGGTGTCGAGCAATACAGCGTGATGACATCGTACACCATGGGTTGTATGGTACTTGGTTACTTTTTAGGTATCTTATTGATTCCACGTGTGTTGTCTCAGCAGGCAGCACTGACTATTTCAGCGCTGTTAGGGTGTGTGTTAACGCTTGCGATAGTAACAGGCAGTAATGAGTCGGTCGTTATTTCTACATTGCTTGGCCTAAAATCGGTACTTCCTGATACCTTATTGCTGATTGCTGTGCTAGGCTTTGCCAATGCAATTGTTTGGCCAGCAGTTTGGCCGCTAGCGCTTTCGGGCTTAGGTAAGCTTACGAGTGTGGGATCGGGCTTGCTTGTTATGGGTATTGCCGGCGGTGCATTTGGTCCGTTATTTTGGGGCTTGGCAAGTGGCGGCGTTAAAAGTGCCGAGGCGCAACAAATGGCTTATATTGTGATGTTGCCTTGTTATTTATTCATACTTTTCTATGCTGTAAAAGGGCATAAAATGAAAAGTTGGAAGTAATTAAAAAGCGTGAGGTAAAGACGAGTAAATCGTCGGCCTTGCACTGATGTAAAGCATTTCTAGTAAATAGAAATAATCCCGTGTGTAATGCCACCGAAAGGTGGCATTTTTTTGTCTTATTTAAACCGTAGGCGTTATGCTAGCATGGCGCGTTTGCGCAGCAACGTCTCTTTATAAAATTCACGGCTAAAGCCCTTCCTACAAAAGATGCACACGACCCACGTAGGAGGCGTTTTAACGCCGAAAAAGTAAACCTTTTAACTGGCCTTAAACAACCATCTCGGTTTAGCTCGCACCTAGCAACTCGTCGCTTATAACCTCTTCGCGCGAAATAAATTTCACGCCTACATTAAACCGTAGGCGTTATGCTTGCATGGCGCGTTTGCGCAGCAACCTGTCTTTTAAAATTCACGACTATAGCCCCTCCTACAAAAGATGCACACGACACACGTAGGAGGCGTTTTAACGCCGAAAAAATAAACCTTTTCGGCGGCATTAAACAACTATCTCGATTTAGCTGTACTAGCTCGCATCTCGCATCTCGCATCTCGTATCTCGCTTTTCGATGCTCGTTGCTTACAACCTATTCACGCGAGATAAATTTCACGCCTACATTAAACCGTAGGCGTTATGCTTGCATGGCGCGTTCGCGCAGCAACTTTTTAAATAGCTTTATGGTTTAAAATAAGCAAGGTGAAATGTATAAGATGTGCTGAATAAAAACAGAGAGTTAAAAACAAAGGCTAAAAATTGAAATAAAATAATGCTAGGGTAACTAGGCTAAGAATAAATCTATAAAGGAACAACAAAAGAAATACAAAGGGGAGAGAAGTGGGGCGACTGATGGGGCTTGAACCCACGACAACCGGAATCACAATCCGGGGCTCTACCAACTGAGCTACAGCCGCCACTGAGATACACCATGTTTGGTGTGGCGCGCATATTACATAATTAACGTGTGCTTGTGAACCCCTAAATATAAAAAAAGATAAAAAAGTTGAAAGAGTAAGAAATTTCAGAAACTTAACACTGGTCAGCTGGCGTTCAGTTTCGGGGGCTAGACTCTCGCTTTTGCAATTAAGCAATCACTCATTGATTAATCTGCATGTTATTTAATGATTTTTTAACCAAAGATCATATATAATTTCAACAGCGTTACGCTAAAAATGAACTTCAGGAGAGAACATGGATACAATAATGAACTGGATCAATGAGAATTCAGATTTAATAATACATTACGCCGTTCAGGCTGTTCTGGCGCTAATTATCTTCTTTATTGGTAGCCGCATCGCCAAATTCTGCGAAGGGTTAACTGAAAAAGCATTTGATAAGAAAAAAGTAGATAAAGCGGTAGGTTCATTTGTAGCGAGCATTGTTTATGCAATCGTTTTTGCTGCAACAATCTTAATGGCTCTATCTCAACTAGGTATCGAGACAACATCATTCATTGCTATCTTAGGTGCTGCGGGCTTAGCTGTTGGTTTAGCACTTCAGGGTTCATTATCTAACTTTGCTTCTGGCGTATTAATTATTTTACTTCGTCCGTTCAAATCAGGTGACTATGTTGAAGCTGGCGGTAAAGCGGGTACGGTTAAGAAAATTGAAATTTTCTCTACAGAAATGCGCACACCAGACAACAAAGTAATTGTAATGCCTAACTCAAAAATCATGGGCGATGCAATTGTTAACTATTCACGTGAGTCTACACGTCGTATCGACTTAGTAATTGGTGTTGGTTACGACGCTGATCTTAAAGAAGCAAAAGCAGTGCTTAAGTCAGTACTAGACAAAGAAACGCGTTTATTAAAAGATCCTGCATACACAGTAGCTGTATCTGAACTTGCCGATTCAAGCGTAAACTTTGTGGTTCGTCCATGGGTTAACTCTGCTGACTATTGGCCAACATATTTCGACTTAATGGAAAACATTAAGATTGCACTTGATGATGCAAACATCACTATTCCATTCCCGCAAATGGACGTTCATTTGCACAAAGAAGACTAAATTGTCTAATTAAAAGTAGTAAAGGTTATTTTTTAATGAAATTAAAAGCTTTATCAATTCTAGTTGCAGCATCTGCTGCAACTAGCGCATTCGCAGCCGATGAAACGAAAACGTGGGACGTTACGAGTGAGTTAGGTGCCATCATAACCAGCGGTAATACAGAAACAACCACTCTAAAAGGTGGCATAAAGGTATTACATAACCTTGAGAGCTGGAATAACGAATATAAGCTTGATGGTCTTTATAAAGAAGACGAGATCGAAAATGATGCCGGTGTTAAAGAAACACAGCGTACTAACGAAAAGTACTCTTTTTCTGCACAAGGTAACTACAAGCTAAACGAAAAACATTCACACCTATTCATTTACGGTTCGCACGTATCTGATTACTTTGGTGCTTACCGTAATGAGACCGTAGTTTCAGCGGGTTATGGTTTACGATTAATCGACCGTTCTGATATGTGGTTAAATGCAGAAGTGGGTCCAGGTTATAAATACTTCCAATACCCAGACACAAGCACAGAAGTTGACGAAAACGGTAACTCACTTGCGGGTGAGCGCGAAGGTGAAGTAATTGCGTTAGGTAAACTTGACTACAATTGGCAAATTTCAGACAGTGCGCGTTTCACTCAGCTCGTTTCTGTGGAATACGGTGATACCAACACCAAAACACGTTCTGAATCAGCCATTCTTGCCAAAATTAATGGTTCACTGCAAATGAAAGTGGCGTACAACATTACCCACAACTCTGATGTAGCTGACGACAAAGAAAATACAGATACTGAGACTTCATTAACGTTGGTTTACAGTTTTTAACTAAATAAATCAAAATTTTGATGTTTTTATGACAGAAAGGGACGAAAGTCCCTTTTTTATTTTTTGTCATTTCAGGTAGAATAGACAATCTTTTTGACTGTAGAACTATGGAAATCCCTACTTGTGATGTTATTTAAAAGACTCTTTATTACTTTTTTGCTATTAACTTCTGCATCAGTATTGGCATTTACCCCTACAGCAGCTCAAATTGAGCAATTTAAAAAGCTTCCTAAAGCTCAGCAAGAAGCGCTTGCTAAGCAATATGGTGTCGATTTATCCACCATAACAGGCAAAACCTCTAATAAAGAATCTGTTGAACAAGAGTCAACAATTCAACCTCGCTTTGAAAAAGAACAAGAAGAACTCACAGACGATGAACGTTTTGCGCCGAAAGTCGATGAAGTAAAACCTTTTGGTTATGAGCTATTTGCTGGTGAGCCAACCACATTTATGCCCAGCGAAAATGCCCCAGTCCCAGATACTTATCTAATTGGCCGTGGTGATGAGCTTACTATTAACTTTTATGGTAAAGAAAGTGAAAGCTACGATGTGATGGTTGATCGTGAAGGCCGTATAAGTATCCCAAATCTTAGCCCAGTCCAAGTTGCAGGGCTTACATTTGCAGAAGTAAAAGAGCTCATTAAAGCCAAAGTTGAACAGGAAGTTATTGGCATTAAAGCGTTTGTATCGGTCGGTAAACTTCGTAGTATTCGTATTTTAGTGTTAGGTGAAGCTTATAAACCGGGTAGTTACAGTGTGTCATCACTGACTACAGTATCGCATGCTTTGTTTGTGAGCGGCGGGGTGTCAGAAATAGCCTCATTACGAAACATACAAGTTAAACGTGCCGGTAAAGTTGTTGCAAATTTTGACTTGTACGATCTGCTTATTAAGGGTGATAGCAGTAACGATATTATATTAAAGCCAGGTGATGTTGTTTTTATCCCGCCTGTTGGTTCGCAAGTTGCTGTTGAGGGACTTGTAAAACGTCCAGCAATTTTTGAGTTAAAAAAAGGCGAAACGGCAGAGCAGCTTTTAAAAATGGCTGGCGGTTTAAAGCCACAAGCATATGCTAAAAAAGCGTTGGTTGAGCGCTTTAACAATCACAACATGAAAGAAGTATTATCTGTTGACTTTAGCTCAGATAAAATTATCTATATTCCGCGTGATGGTGACCGTATTCGTTTTAACCCTATCAGTTTACAGTATCAAAATAGTGTTAGCTTAATTGGTGCTGTTGCGCGTCCTGGTCATTACCAATGGCATCAAGGTAAACGCATTTCAGATATTTTCACTTCAGTGCGTGGCGACTTACTGCCACAGGCCGATCTTGGTTATGGCTTACTGGTACGTGAAATAAACGTTGCCGGTGATATTGAGGTTTTTCAATTTGATATTGCCCAAGCTATCGTGAAAGCTCAAGGTCATGATTTAGAGTTAAAAGCAAACGATAAACTGTTTGTTTTTAGCCGTTATCAAGAAAAAGAAGCTGAAGAAATTGCACTTGCAAATATGGCGTTAAGCGAAGAGCAACAGCAACAGCAATTTAAAGTGAAGCAATGGCACGAATATCAAAATAAAGAGTTTGAACGCTATATTGGTGTTTTAAAAGAAGAAGACCCTTTCAAGCTTGAGGAAGAAAAAGTACTCACCATCGCAGAAATATCGAAGCGTAAAGCAAAAGAAGAAGAGCAGGAGTTAGAACCTGAAGATTACGCAGTCTTTAGTCGCTATAACTTATTAAAACCAATTATAGCAAAGCTTAAACAGCAAGCTTCTGTTAATACAGCAATGCAACTTGTTGAAATTAATGGTCATGTTGCGTACCCAGGCGTTTACCCGTTAACGGTTGGCAGCGAAGTAAATGAACTTATTGCAGCAGCCGGTGGCTTACTTGAGTCAGCTTATACAGAACAAGCTGAAATCACTCGGATTGTTGCGGGTGATGCGTCAAAAGTTGAACACATCAAGTTTGACCTACATGCAGCCATGCTAGGTGAAAAAGCTGAAAATAAAATATTGCGTAGTAAAGATAGTATTAATATTTTCTCTATTCCTAATTGGCAAGAAAACGTAAAAGTTGAGCTAAAAGGTGAAGTTAAGTTTCCTGGTGTATACACCATTCGACGAGGAGAAACCCTTACTAACCTGCTTGAAAGAGCTGGGGGTTTTTCTGACTTTGCAGAACCCGATGCAGCTATCTTTACTCGTGAGTCAATACGAAAACAAGAACAACAACAGTTAGCAAAACTATCAGAAGACTTACGTCGAGACATTGCCACAAAAAGCTTTGAAAAATCCGTAAGTAGTAACACCCTTTCTTATGAAGAAATGAACAAGTTACTTATTGATTTGGCAAATGTTGAAGCTGTAGGACGTTTAGTTATTGACCTTCCACTGATTGCAGATAACAAACAAAAACTAGTTTTACAAAATGGCGACACGCTTTATGTCCCAAGCAAACGTGACTCAATAAGCGTTATTGGAGAAGTAAACTACGCGACTTCTCACTTGTTTAAACCCGGTATTGACGTTGAAGATTACATCAGCCTCAGTGGTGGTTTAAAAGAGCGTGCCGCTGATGATCGAATCTATATCATTAAAGCAAATGGTTCAGTAAAAATTCCAAATAGCGGCAGCTGGTTTGCAGTTAATGATTCACAGCTCTTAGAAGCGGGCGACACTATCGTTGTACCAATGAATGCTGATTACATGGACAACTTAACCTTGTGGAGCACCGCAACGCAGATTGTTTATCAGCTTGGTGTAGCCGTAGCAGCGATTAGTAGTATTTAAATTAAGCTCTTGTGCAGTTTGATATTTCACTGAAAGAAAAACATTAGGTAGCAATAGTGTGACAGAAAAAAAATTGAGCCCACGAGATGATGAGTATCTCAATATTAGTGAGTTTGTACTTATTATTTGGCAAGGTCGGTTGAAAGTATTGATAATAACAATCTTGTTTGCATTATCAGGAGTGCTAATTTCACTCCTATTACCAAATGTATATAAGTCATATGCAGTTTTAGCTCCTGCAGCTGATAATGATACAGCAAGTGGGTTATCAGCTTTAACAGGCCAATTTAGTGGTCTCGCTAGTTTTGCAGGTATTAACCTTAATGCCAATAAAGGCGGCGATAAGGTACAATTAGCTATTGAGATTATTAAGTCGAGGCAGTTTGCTAGTGAGTTTATTAATTCACATGAGCTTTTAGCTGATTTAATGGCAGCAGAGTCTTGGGATAGTGCCAGCAATAAAGTTTTATACAATGAGGATCTATACGATAAAGATACTCAAAAGTGGGTTCGTAAGGTTGAGTGGCCATTAAAAGCAAAACCATCAATGCAAGAAGCTTACAAAGAGTATACAAAAATTGTGTCTATAAATGTGTCAGAAGAAACAGGAATGATCACTCTTTCTGTAGAGCATTACTCCCCATATGTTGCTGAAAAGTGGGTTAGATGGCTAGTGCAAGATATCAATAAAAAAATGAAACAACGAGATCTTAGTAGCTCTGTTAAAAATATTGAATACCTTAAGCAACAGATCGAGCAAACGAATGTAGCTGACATGCGGGCGATCCTTTATAAACTCATTGAAGAGCAGAGTAAGACTATAATGTTTTCTGAAGTTAGAGATGAATATGTATTCAGGACTATTGATCCCGCTGTAATACCAGAAGAAAAGTTTAAGCCAAAAAGAGCATTGATCTGTATTTTTATGACTTTAATTGGCGGTGTAGTGGGAGTCGCACTCGTTTTCTTGAACTACATTCTTAGAAGAGGTAACTCAGTTTCCCCTAGACACTTTGAGGTTAAGTAATGTTATTTAACTATCCATACTTAACCAAATCACTTTAGAGAGAACAAAATGTTAAATAACAAAACAGTATTAATCACGGGTGGCACGGGTTCATTCGGTAAGAAATTTATAGAGACAATTTTAGCGCGTTACCCTGACGTGAAAAAGATTATTGTTTTTTCTCGTGACGAATTGAAGCAATCAGAGCTTCGTATGAGCTATCCGCCACAACAGTTTCCCCAGTTACGCTTTTTTATTGGTGATGTACGTGATAAAGAGCGTGTAAAGCAAGCGTGTGAAGGTGTTGACGTGATTATTCATGCTGCTGCAATTAAGCAAGTAGATACAGCAGAATATAACCCAACAGAATGTATTCGTACTAATGTAGATGGCGCAGAGAATGTGATTCATGCGGCACTAGAATGCGGCGTTAAAGACGTTGTTGCATTGTCAACAGACAAAGCATGTGCCCCAATTAACTTATACGGAGCAACAAAACTTGCATCAGATAAGTTATTTGCAGCGGCGAACAATATTAAAGGCTCAAAAGACATTAAATTTAGCGTTGTTCGTTATGGTAATGTTATGGGGTCACGTGGCTCGGTTATTCCATTTTTCTTGAATAAGCGTCAAGACGGTATTCTACCTATTACGCACGAAGAAATGACACGTTTTAATATTTCCCTTCAAGATGGCGTAGATTTGGTTATGTTTGCGATTGGCCATCATTTAGGTGGTGAAATCTTTATTCCTAAAATTCCTTCATACAAAATTTTAGATGTTGCTACAGCCGTGGCTCCAGAGTGTAAGACTGAAGTTGTTGGTATTCGCCCTGGTGAAAAGTTACATGAAGAAATGCTCACTGAAACCGACTCAATTAATACCATTGATTTAGGTGACAAGTACGCGATTCTACCGTCAGTTTCTTACATGTACACTGAAGCGCAATTTCTTGAGCACCATAAAGCGAAGAAAGTTCCTTTTGGTTTCAAATACAACTCAGGTACAAACACCGAGTGGGAAACCGTTGAAAGTTTACGCCACTTAGTCAAAGAGCACGTTGATCCTACGTTTGAAGTATAAGAGAACGCATAAATGATACCGTACGGAAAGCAATCTATCACAGCAGAAGATATCAACGCTGTTGTTGAGGTATTGAAGTCAGACTTTTTAACTCAAGGGCCACAAGTGCCTGCATTTGAAAAGTCGTTAATGGATGCCACCGGTGCACATTACGCATTAGCAGTTAATAGTGCCACCTCAGCATTGCATATTGCCTGTTTAGCCTTGGAGCTAGGGCAGGGTGATGTTCTTTGGACAACACCCGTCACATTTGTTGCATCAGCTAATTGTGGCCTTTATTGTGGTGCGACGGTTGATTTTGTCGATATTGATCCACAAACGTACAACCTATGTCCTACTGCATTAGAGGCGAAGTTACAACGCGCTAAAGTTTCGGGAACGTTACCAAAGGTGTTAGTGGCTGTTCACCTGTGCGGTCAACCTTGTGATATGAAAGCTATCCATGCGCTATCACGCGAGTATGGTTTTAAAGTAATAGAAGATGCGTCGCATGCGATTGGTGGTCGTTACCAGTCACAACCGATTGGTGCGTGTGAATACAGTGATATAACCGTCTTTAGTTTTCACCCTGTTAAAATTGTCACGACGGCAGAAGGGGGCGCAGCACTCACAAATGATAAAGCGCTGGCCGATAAAATGGCACTGTATAGAAGTCATGGTATCACTCGAGATGAAGCCTTGATGGAAAATCCATCACACGGTGGCTGGTACTATGAGCAAGTTGACCTAGGTTTTAACTACCGTATGACAGAGTTACAGGCGGCACTAGGAGTGTCGCAAATGTCACGCTTAGAGTCGTTTGTCGCTGCTCGCCATCAGTTAGCTAATCGTTACAATGAAAAGCTTGCACATTTACCGATTACTTTGCCGTATCAGTTGCCTGAGACGTATTCTGGTTTGCATTTATATGTAATCCGTTTGAATTTAAGCGCCATCACCAAATCACACAAGCAGGTATTTGATGAGCTAAGAGCAGCGGGTATCGGAGTCAATTTGCACTATATTCCGGTGCACTTGCAGCCGTATTATCAGCGAATGGGTTTTAACGTAGGTGACTACCCAGAAGCTGAGCGTTATTACGCAGAAGCGATTTCTATCCCGATGTTTCACGGGATGACCCATGAACAGCAAGATGACGTTGTGAAGCAATTAACAGCTGTTTTGAGTGAATAGTCGTGAATATAGCAATCATTCCAGCGAGGGGTGGCAGTAAGCGCATTCCGCGAAAAAACATCAAACTGTTTCATGGTAAGCCAATGATAGCCTATTCGATAGAAGCGGCTATCAAAAGCGGGTGTTTTGACAAGGTGATAGTGTCAACAGATGATGCTGAAATTGCCGATGTTGCACAGCAGTTTGGCGCACAGGTGCCGTTTATGCGACCAGCAGATATTGCGGATGATTACGCAACGACTTTGGATGTTATGAAACATGCGCTTGAATGGCTTGAGGCACAGGGTGATGCTGTTGATAATGTCTGTTGTCTTTATGCAACCGCGCCGTTTGTTTTGCCAAGTAACCTAAAACAAGGGTATGAAGCATTGCAATCGGGTGAGTTGGATTATGCATTTAGTGCAACGAGTTATGCATTTCCTATTCAGCGAGCGCTAAAACTGAATGCCGAAGGCACGGTTGAAATGTTTCAACCGGAGCACTTTAATACCCGTTCGCAAGATTTAATTGAAGCATACCATGATGCGGGCCAATTTTATTGGGGCACAGCGGACGCATTTAAAGCTAAACGGCCTATATTTGGGGTTAAGTCAAAAGCTGTACTTTTGCCACGAAAGCAAGTGCAAGATATTGATACGCCAGAGGATTGGGATTTAGCTGAAGCGTTATTTCAGGTTATCAAATGCTAAAAATTGCTTTTCGGGTTGACGCATCCATTCACATTGGTAGTGGTCATGTTATGCGCTGTTTGGTTTTGGCGGATGCGCTGTCAATCAATGGCCACCAAGTTGTTTTTTTGACTCGTCCACAAGCTGGTGACTTAATATCATTTATTAAGCAGCGCGGTCACAATGTTTGCCCACTTTCAGCGCTAGCGTGCCCAGTTGAACCTGTTAGTACAGATGACTATCAAGGCTGGCTTCAAGTCCCAGAGCTTGATGATGCAGCAGAGTGTGCTGATTTAATTAAATCGACAGACTTAGTCATTGTTGACCATTATGGTATTGGTGCTTTATGGCACAAGCGAGTAAAAGAAACGCATGATTGTAAAGTGGTTGTAATTGATGACTTAGTGAGAGCGCATAACGCTGAATTAATTATCGATCAAACATTACAACGACACGCAGCGGAGTATAACCGAAAAAATGCCAATGCATTGGTACTTGCAGGAACGCAATACGCACTAATTGCGCCTGTTTTTGCGACATATCACCAACAGTGCCAAGTAGAAAAACAGCCGCCTTTGCGACAGCCGCCTCGCATCCTTCTTTCGATGGGAGGCATTGATGCACCAAACGCGACACTTCGAGCTCTGCAGGCTTTACAGCAGCTTGACACAAAGCCACTTGTCACCGTTTTATTAAGCCCCCGTGCGCCAAATTATGAAAGTGTAAAGGCATTTTCGTTACAACACTCACATTGGGTAACGCATATTGATTTTGTAAGTGATATGGCAGCATTAATGGCCGAGCATTCACTTGCAATAGGTGCACCGGGAAGCACCTCGTGGGAGCGAGCATGTGTTGGGCTACCAAGCATTATTATTGCCCTGGCTGAAAATCAGCAAACAATTAGCCGTAATTTGGCATTGGTAGGTGCTGCAAAACAAGTAGACCTATCTCGAATACAGACAGATTTAGTGCCGACGTATCATGAATTACTCAGTCAGTATGAAGAGATACGGAGAATTAATTTACAGCTGTGTGATGGACAGGGAGTACAGCGAGTGGTGAAAGCCATTAACCAACTGAGTGAGTTTAGGTTAAAGTTACGGCCCGCTATCACCTCAGATATTGAACAAGTTTACGAGTGGCAGTGTAAGCCAGAAACACGAAAATATGCATTAAATAAAGCGGTGCCGAGTTTTTCAGAGCATCAAGCATGGATGACAAAGAAGCTCGCAGCAAACAACGACTATTTTTATATTATTGAACTTGTTGACGAAAATAACAAAGAAACGGCACCTGTGGGTGTGGTTCGCCTTGATAATAGCGCGCAAGGTCAATACACGATTTCAATTTTTATTGACGCTGATTATTTTGGCAAGGGCATAGGAAAATATGCCTTACAGCAAATAGATAACTTACACCCTGATGTGATAATAAATGCCACGGTATTAAAAGAAAACGCGGCATCACAAGCGCTTTTTAGTAGCGCAGGGTATCAGAGAGTCAATTCAGAGCAATTTACTCGACCAGTTGTGGAGTGAGGAATAATGACAAAATTTATTACGATAGATAACAGAAAGATAGGCCCAGATTACGCACCATATATTATTGCGGAAATGTCAGCAAACCATAATGGCAACATAGAAAACGCTTATAAAATAATGGAAATGGCAAAAGAATGTGGCGCAGATGCAATTAAGCTGCAAACTTACCGTCCCGATACAATCACGATGAAAAGTGATAACCCTGAGTTTTTAATTAAAGGCGGGTTATGGGATGGCAAAATGCTTTATGACCTATATGAAGAGGCGCACATGCCATGGGAGTGGCATAAACCTTTATTTGAGAAAGCGAAAGAGCTTGGCATTACAATTTTTAGTTCGCCATTTGATTTTACGGCAGTGGATATGTTGGAAGAGCTTGGTGCGCCAGCTTATAAGATAGCCTCGTTCGAAGCCATTGATTTACCCTTAATTGAGTATGTAGCGAAAACGGGTAAGCCGATGATAATTTCGACGGGCATGGCAAACGAAGAAGAAATACGTGAAGCAGTAGAAACAGCGAGAAATGCAGGGTGTAAAGAATTGGTTGTTTTACACTGTGTGAGCGGTTACCCAGCGCCAGCAGAAGACTACAACTTAGCAACGGTTGCAGATATGGCAACGCGTTTTGATGTGCTAACGGGGCTATCTGACCACACAATAGATAATACAACAGCTATTACGTCGGTCGCGTTGGGGGCATGTTTAATCGAAAAGCACGTTACGCTAGACAGAAATGGTGGCGGACCGGATGATAGTTTTTCGTTAGAGAAGCCAGAGTTAGAGCAGTTATGCAGAGATAGTAAAATAGCATGGCAGGCGCTAGGAAAAGTAAATTATGAGCGAAAAGAGAGCGAGAAAGGGAATGCAATCTTTAGGCGTTCATTGTATGTAGTAAAGGATGTTGCAGAAGGTGACGTGTTTACACATGAGAATGTAAAGAGTATTAGGCCAGGCTATGGCTTAGCACCAAAGTATTTACATGATGTAATAGGCAAGCAAGCAAAGTCTTCTATTAAGTCTGGTACAGCTCTTACAAATAGACTGGTTGATCTTTAAATTTGAAAGCTTTGAACCAATTTATAAAATTAATTAGCAATAAAGAGGTAGTGATAAATATAGCATTACGCTTGAGTGTGCTTGTAAGTAAGTTTTTCTTTATTTTTCTTGCTGCGAAATACCTATCCCTATCAGATATGGGGGAGTATGGTATTTTTATTGCTTCTGTAACTTATTCAATATATTTGATCGGTTTTGATTTTTATACTTTTTCGAATCGAGCTTTTATACAAAGTGAAAGTGAGCAAGCTTTAATCGCGTCTAAGCAGTTAAGTTTTAATTTATTATCGTTATCACTTGTAACAATTCCTTTTTTACTGCTTTTCTTTTTAGATGTGTTCTCAGTAGATATTTTGCTTATATTTTGCATGGTTGTAATTAGCGAATATCTGGGGCAGGAAATAGGTAGATTACTTATTGCATCAGGAAGAGTCATTGCAGCAAGTTGGACGTTGTTTATTCGAAGTGCTCTTTGGTCATATATTGTTGTGTTCTTAATGGTATTTAACCCAGATTATATTTCTCTAAAAGTCATTCTAGGCTTTTGGCTGCTCTCTAGTTGGTTAGCACTTTTTATAGGTGTATATTATTTAAGAGATATATTTTCTCTTGCACCATTTAAGTTCAATATCGATTCAAAGTGGATTATTCGAGGGATAAATATATCTATAATTCTATTTTTTGGCACTTTGCTAGCTAGGGCTGTCTTTACTGGTGATAGACTGATACTGGAGCTTTTAGGCCATAAAGAGTTAGTTGGAATATATGCTGTGTATGTTGGGTTATGCAATGTTTTTATGACATTTGCTGATTCTGCTGTATTTCAATTTAGTTACCCAAAGCAAATAAAGAATTTTAAAAATAAAAATATGCACGCAATCTTAAATCAAATGAAGAAAGATGCAGTTGCAATAGTGTTTGTTTATATATTGATCATCTCCGGTTACTATGTTTTGTTAGAGTTTTTGTTTAGCTATATAGGTAAGCAAGAGTACCTGAATTACATAAACTACTTTTGGGGATTGCTTATTGCGTATTTTTTCATTGTTATTTCATATATACCCCATTATGTAATTTATGCTGCAAATGAAGACAGAAAGATACTAAAAACCCATTTTTTTCAATTTTTAGTTTTTTTCGTTAGTGTTTTTGGGCTTTACGTAGCAACAGATATTAATGTGTTCATGAATATTGTATTGGCTATGCTTTTATCATCAGTGATTACATTCCTGAGTAAAGCTTTCTATTGTTACCAAGTGTTGAAATAAAGAGTTGGTTTTGAAAAGTATTTTAATATTAATTAATACAGCAGCATTTTCTAAGTACTATCTAAAGTTGGCAATTGAGCTTAAACAGCGAGGCAACAATGTTGTCATAGCAACAGACTCTAAGTTTACTCAAGAATTATTTCAACTAGATAAAAGTGGTATCCCTGTTGAGGTGTTCGAAAATGATCTATCAATAGACAGTGATCTGGTAAGTAATTTAGATACTTGGTGCTTGCATCCAGATTTTGACCGAGGCAACTACTATGGTTTTTCTGGCGAGTTTTCAGGACATAAGTCAAGTCAAGTCGTCGAAAGATTATATTGCTTTTTTAAACGAGTCATTCTTGAGCATAATATATCAACATGTTTTTATGAAAACGTGTCTAATGGGTTTGCTTATATTGCTTGGAAAGCTATCGAATCTGAAAATGGTAAATATTTAGGCCTAACGTCTTCAAGATTACCATCTATGTGCTGTTTTTCGACTGATGATAATGAATTAGCAGATAAGATTGAGCAGGCTTTATTATCGAATACTTTTAGAGCAGATGATTTAGATTTTGCTAAAAATTATTTATCTCAGATTAACGAAGTTGAGCCAGATTACATGAAGAATAATGGGTTAAGCAAAGTAAGTGCTTTACCTGCATTAAAAAAAGTGGGTATACACAGTCTTAAAACTCATATCAAATATTCATTGGGGTCTAATAGTGCAGGGTTTCAGTTAGGTAAGCCTATTGTATCTTCAATCCGATATAGATTACGAAATGTTTATAGAAAGCTTAACTCATATAGAATAAAAAAATATTTTACTAAATTTGAGCCATTAGATACCCAAACTTACTTTTTATATCCTCTACATTATCATCCCGAGTCGTCGACCTCTTTGTTAGGACGATTTTATGATGAGCTAAATATCATTAAAAATATTGCTTTTAGCTTAAAAAAAGGGGAGTTACTAATAGTAAAAGATCATAAAAGTGCTCATGCGTTTGAGGATAAGCAGTTTTATAAAAAGCTCTCTAATTTACCAAATGTTCTTTTGGTTCGTCCTGAACTGAATGCAAAAAAGATTATTGATGAATGTTCTGGAATCTTCACTTTAACTAGTACGGTAGGCTATGAGGCGGTTCTTAAAAATAAACCAGTTTCGATGTTTGGGGATGCATTTTATAAGAAGCATTTCTTAGCAAGAAAACTGAATGGGTTCGGTGAGATTAGAGATGCAATAGAGTGGATGAAAAGCCGACCCCAAAATAGCTTGCCGGCAGATTATAATATTAATTTTGTCGCTAGCTATCATAAAGTTTGCTTCGAATTTAAGCTTAATTTAGCGGATAAAGAAACAGCTGAAGGAATCGAAGAGTTAGCAACATTAGTAGAAGAAAATATATGAAAATTATGTTCGTTAATCATGCCATGCATTGCGGTGGTACTGATAATGTAGTTAATAAGCTTATAAATATTTTTTTAAACGATAAAAATATTCAGTGTGAGCTAGTTACATTTAGAAGTCCAGATGAAGATTTCTTTAAAATTCCAAGCGAAGTAAAGAGGTATTCATTAGGTTTTGATAGTGATGACAGTGAAAATTCAGGTTTAAGCTATTTCTCTTCATCAAATGCTAAGATGTTATTTTCATTAAGAAAAATAATTAAAGACTCAAACCCAGACTTCATTGTTACTAATTGGACATCTACAAATTGTTTCACATTACTTGCGTCCTTATTTCTAGCAAAAAAAGTAATATGTTACGAACATATTCACTTTGACTCGCCGAGTATCGTGTGGCGCGTGTTAAGAAGACTGTTATATCCATATGCTCACAAAGTGCTATGTTTAACAGAGTCTGATCAAAAGAAATATCAAAAGTTTTGTACATCGATAAAGACAATAAATCCAATCACTCTTGTTAAGCCGAAAAATATTCCTGCTTATGAGGATAGGCAGAAGCAATTCTTGGCTGTCGGTAGATTAGACCCACAAAAAGGTTTCGATAATTTATTAAAAGCATACTCTTTGATACATCACAAATGCCCAGAGTGGAAGCTTAAAATTATTGGTGAAGGTAAGGAAAGAGCGAATCTCGAAGCTCAAATTTCTGAGCTTAATTTATCTAGTCAAGTCGAGTTACTTGGTGCTCAAAATGATGTATCTAAATATTACTTACAGAGCAAAGCATTTATTCTTTCTTCAAGATATGAAGGGTTTGGACTAGTGATTTTAGAGGCTCAAGTTTGCGGTGCTGCAGTTATTTCGTTTGACTGTAAAACAGGCCCGTCAGATATTATTACAAATAATTATGATGGTATCCTAGTTCAAGATCAAAGCATTGAAGAGCTAGCTAGGGCAATGCTTGATATAGCTGAAAATGATAAACTGGCAAAAGAACTCATAGGTAATGGTTTAGAGACATCAAAAAGCTATGATGATTTACACATTCTTGAACTATGGCAAAGCAAAATAATCAATGAATAAATACTATGAAAGCATGTTGCTATATTTTATTTTCATTTTCATGTACGTCAGTAACTTTTTTAGTTACATGCTTTTATTTCAAGATAACAAAAACCTTCTTATAGCAATTCGGTTTATCTGCTTTGCTTTATCTTTCCTTATTTTATTGAAGTCAAATGTATTGATAAAGAAAAAGTTTATATCAAAAATTTTACTTTTTTTATTTATTTGTCTCTTATATTTACTAATAACAAAAAATTTATTTTATTTTGACGTTATGAGTGTCGTTATATTTGCTTTATTTTTAAGCTTTTTCGACTGGAAGTCTAAGAAACTGAATCTGTTTTTTCTTTCATGCATACTATTAACTTTGTTTGTATTAGTTTCATTACTTGCACTAAATGGGTTAATTGAATCTAAAAGTTTCATGATGGCTAGTAGTTATGGTTTTTCGATAAAACACTCACTTGGTTTCTTAAATCCTAATATTATATCAATGCTCATACTTTCAATTACCGTTTTAATCTATGTGTATGATCAAAAAGCATTATTTTTTATTTCAACTTTAATTTTCTTAGCGTTTTCAGTTTGGTTAGGTTCAAGAACATATATGCTTGCCTCTGTTCTTTCTATAGTTTTGATTCCCTTTGTCGGTATGCTGCACCGATTTAAATTTTTAATTTTCTTGTACCTTCTCATACCTTTAATTCTGTATGGTTTGCTTTACTCTCAATCATTTAAGTTAGTTACAGATCTTTTAAATTATGCTTTAAGTGGTAGGCTGACTCTGATAACAGAGTACATTAATGCAACAAGTTTCATAGGCTTACTTTTTGGAGGAGTCACTTTTGAGAAGGTCGATATGGCGTTTTTTAATCTCATTTTCTCATTTGGAATTTTGGGGTATATGCTTTTTATGATGCTGGTATTAAATACATTTAAAAAAGCTACAGAAAAAGAATTGTACATGTTATTTGTAATTTTATTTGTAATGATGTTTGAAAATGTAATTAGTTTTAACTGTATATTAATGGCTGTTTTTTTATCTGATATTTTCAATAAGTATGGTGTTAAGGTAAGTAAAAGTAATGTATAAAGCATAAAGGTATTGCTGGTCGTGCAATATTGTTACGAGTCAGTATTGCCCTCAATATAGGTTCTAAGTATAATATCATCCTTTTCGTCCCTCTAATTCAGAGGGTTGTAATCAGAGTTAAGCTAAAAGATTGTAACGTGTATAAACTATTATCAAATTCATTTGTATGTCACACACTGGGATTGTTGTTTACGGCATGCTTGGTGTTAGCTTTTTCTGCATTCCCTTACTCTACGGAATCTGTAAAAAACTCTTTAATGCTTGTTGAGGGAAGTTACCTAGCGACAGCCTTCACTTTGCCTTTAGTGGCGAAGTATCTTTTAGTTGATCGAAAATACTACATAATCCCGTTAATTTTTTCAGTGTTTAGCATAGCACTTTCGTTAGTATTGATTTTGCGTTTTGATTACTCTTTATTTCTAATTTTTGTCGGTGCTGCATCAAGCTTTGCTTGGTTATTTACAACAACGATTTTAAGAACAAATCATAAAAAGTTAATGTTGCATGTGATTGATAATTTTGATTATTCTGACTTGGAATCTCATAGTAACATTGAAACGATCTTACTATCTGAACCTTATGATCAAACTGCTATTAAGCATGGTTTAGTTGTTGATTTACACCAGAACTTAACGCCTTATCAAGAAAAGTTTATTGCAGATTGTAGCTTGAACGAAATCTCAGTTTTTCATGCCGAAAGTATAAAAGAAATGATCAAGGGTAAAGTACAAGTTCATCATCTTTCTGAAAACTCAATAGGAACTCTGCAACCAAACCCTATTTATCAGCTTTTTAAGCGTGTATGGGAATCAGCTATTATTATTTTAACGTTGCCTTTTTCACTTTTTGTAATGATAGTAACGGCGATATTGATCAGGTTAGAAAGTCCCGGCCCAATTATATTTACGCAAGAGCGAGTTGGCCAAGCTGGTCGAGTTTTTAAAATTTATAAGTTCCGAAGCATGACCGTTGAAAAGTTGTGTGATAAAGATAAGTTTGCAACGGATGAGCAAGCTCGAATTACTAAAGTTGGAAAATTTATTCGAAAAGTTCGAATTGACGAGTTACCTCAGTTTTTTAATGTACTAAAGGGAGATATGGCGCTTATTGGTCCAAGACCCGAGCAAGAGTCTTTCGTGAGGTTATTTGAGCAAGATATTCCATTTTATGGTTATCGTCATATGGTTAAACCAGGCATTACTGGGTGGGCACAAACAGTCCATGGCTATGCAGATGATACTGACTCTACAAAAGAAAAACTTGCTTACGATCTTTATTATATTAAACATTTGTCTTTTTGGCTTGACGTAAATATTGTGTTCAAGACTTTAAAAACTATGCTGACAGGCTTCGGGGCAAAATAATAATGTCGTTGGTTTCCATTATTATGCCTGCGTTTAATGCTGAAAAAACGATAGAAAACAGCATTCGCTCAATCCAAAACCAATCCTATACAAATTGGGAGTTGCTTGTTACAGATGATAGCTCAACAGACTCAACTGCTAAAATTGTACAAGAGCTTGCCTCCAATGATAAACGTATAAAGTATACCTTGAATAAGGGAGCATCAGGGGCTTGGTCAGCTAGAAATAACAGTATAAAAGTGGCTCAAGGTGAATACATTGCTTTTTTAGATAGTGATGACACATGGTTACCTAATAAGTTAAAAGCTCAAATTGAAGCGATGAACATACATAATGTAAACGCTTCACACAGTGCATACTATCGCGTAAACGAGTCTGGCGATGTTCTTAATATAAAAAAAATAAAGTCACGTGTAACTCTTAAGGATATGCTAAAACAAAACTGTATAGGTAACTTAACAGGCATATACAACGCTAAATTGCTTGGTAAATTTTACCAACAGCACATAGGGCATGAAGACTATGCTATGTGGTTAAATATAATAGAAAAAACAGACTCTATAGGTATTGAGGAGCCCGTTGCAAATTACTTAGTTGCTACGAATAGCTTATCAAGTAACAAGTTTAAGGCCGCAATGTGGCACTTTAAGATACTTAAGAGTAGTAATAAGGTTGGCCCTTTGAGTGTTTGGTATTATTTCCTATGTTATGTTGTGAACGCAGTTAAGTCTCGCGTGTAAAATACATTCTTCTCAATCCGCAATGTTTAATCTACCTTCTTTCTTTTTACCTTTTCTAAACTGGTTTCATTCAGCAATTTCAAGATCATAGACTTACCGATTAAAATTAATAACGTTTACTGGTTGTTTTAAAAAAGTAGCTTGATAATTAAATCGTCACAAAAATAAATTAGCGTAGTAAGTAAATACAGCAGCGCGTTGTTTTTTACTTACGAGCAATTATGAACATAACAATTGTGGGTACTGGTTACGTTGGTTTGTCTAATGCGATGTTGTTGGCTCAGCACAACAATGTAGTCGCTTTGGATATTGTTGAAGAAAAAGTAGCATTACTGAATGCGAGTAAATCACCCATATTAGACACCGAAATAGAAAATTTCCTTGCGAATAAAAAATTAAACTTTACGGCAACAACAGATAAGTTTTTGGCTTACGAAGCAGCTGATTTTGTAGTGATAGCAACACCGACAGATTACGACCCCGATACTAATTATTTTAATACAAAGTCAGTTGAAGCAGTTATAGCTGATGTGCAAGCTATAAAACCACATGCTGTTATTGTGATAAAGTCGACAGTACCAGTTGGCTTTACCGAAAGCATAAAACAAAAGTTTAAAACAGATAACATTATTTTCTCGCCAGAATTTTTACGTGAAGGCAAAGCGCTTTACGATAATTTGCACCCATCGCGTATTATTGTGGGTGAGCGCTCAGAGCGTGCCGAGGTATTTGCCAACTTGTTAGCTCAAGGGGCCATTAAAGAAAATATTGATATTTTATTTACCGATTCAACCGAAGCCGAAGCGATTAAGCTATTTTCGAATACCTACCTTGCTATGCGTGTGGCTTATTTTAATGAGCTTGACAGTTATGCTGAAAGTCATGGATTAAATTCTAAACAAATAATTGAAGGTGTATGCTTAGATTCACGCATTGGTAGTCATTATAACAACCCCTCTTTTGGCTATGGTGGCTATTGTTTACCCAAAGACACCAAGCAATTATTAGCTAATTACCAAAACGTACCTAATAACATGATTCGTGCGATTGTTGATGCAAACTCAACACGTAAAGACTTCATAGCAGAGTCAATTATTGCTAAAAACCCTAAAGTTGTGGGTATTTATCGTCTTATTATGAAAACCGGTTTAGACAACTTCAGGGCATCTGCTATTCAGGGTGTAATGAAGCGTATTAAGGCTAAAGGGATTCAAGTCATTGTATTTGAGCCTGAGCTACAAGAAAGTACTTTTTTTAACTCTAAAGTTACACAAGATCTCAATGAACTAAAAATAAGTGCAGATGTAATTATTGCAAATCGTATGGTTAAAGAGTTGCAAGATGTTGCAGAAAAAATATATACACGAGATCTGTTCGGAAACGATTAGGTTAATGACAGAAAAAGCATGAAATATTATAATAGACACGCCAGAACTCTATGCGTATAATCGCCGACTCATAAAAAGCAATCCTTTTGGATTGGATTTAAGGAAAATGAGCATTCTGGGTGTGACTATGGAAAGTTGGTACTTACTTTTTTGCAAAGCAAAACAAGAGCTAAGAGCTCAAACAAACCTACAAAACCAAGGTTTTGAGGTATTCTTTCCCGAACATAAAATAGAGCGAATTATAAAGGGACGCCGTTCTATTAAAACATCTCCTCTTTTTCCGAACTATTTATTTATTAAGTTAAACACACAAAATTGTAATTTTTCTGCGGTAAAAAATACGCGGGGCGTAAGCGGTTTTGTAGCTTATGGCAGCAAGTTTCAAATTGTTCCTGAACAGCTTATTTCTCAACTCCGCTCTTTTGAAACAGCGTGCGAAGTAAAATCAGACTTACCTAAAACGGGTGATGTGGTTTATTTAAATACCGAGTCGTTTAAAAATGTTCAAGCCATATACCAAGAACCCGATGGCGACATGCGCAGTATTTTGTTAGTTAATTTATTGAACAAACAAGTCACCGTAAGTGTAGATAACAAAGAAATTAGTTTATAAGTTCTACGAGTAATCTTGTAGGAATGGCCGCAGGGACCATGCTTGCGTGGCGCGGAAAAATTTATAAGTCGTGATTCAACACGACATTAACGTAGGAACGGCTTTAGCCGTGAATAAGGTAAAAATGTTCGGCGTTAAAACGCCTCCTACGGTGTAGGCATTATGCTACAACGCGTAAAAACAAAAACTAGCAATAAAATCAGTACGTAGGAACTGCAACCTAGGGGCGGAAGCGTGTCCGAAGGACTAGACAAGCAAAAAGTTTTGCTTTCAAGCGTGAGCGAGAGGAGCTCTGCGACGAACTGGAACGGAAGCGTGTCCGAAGGACTTATACAGCTTCGAGCCACGAAGTACGATATGCGAGCTAAATTGAGCTGGTTGTTTAATGTCGCTGAAAAGGTTTGCTCTTTCGGTGTTAAAACACCTCCCACGTGAGATTTGTATCACTTGTAGGAGGGCTTTAGTCGTGAAAGGGATTATAAGTAACGAGTTACGAGAAGCGAGATGCGAGCTTGTTTATGTAGGCGTGAAATTTATTTCGCGCGAAAACGCCAAATGTGGTTCGGCGTTAAAACGCCCCTACGGTGTTTGAATATCGCATGTAGGAACTGCTTTAGCTGTGAAAGGGGTTATAAGTAACGAGTTACGAGAAGCGAGATACGAGCTAAATTGAGCTGGTTGTTTAATGTCGCTGAAAAGGTTTGCTCTTTCGGTGTTAAAACACCTCCCACGTGTGTAGTGCGTGTCTTTTGTAGGCGTGAAATTTATTTCGCGCGAAAGTATCAAATGTGGTTCGGCGTTAATCCCCCCCCTACGGTGTATGAATATCGCGTGTAGGAACTGCTTTAGCTGTGAAGGGATTATAAGTAACGAGTTACGAGAAGCGAGATACGAGCTAAATTGAGCTGGTTGTTTAATGTCGCTGAAAAGGTTCGCTCTTTCGGTGTTAAAACACCTCCCACGTGTGTAGTGCGTGTCTTTTGTAAGCGTGAAATTTATTTCGCGCGAAAACATCAAAAATAAAGAAAAAGCAATCGGTACTAAAGAACCTCGATGCATTCATTAACTATTTTGCAAAAAACTGTCACAAGTGAGCGTTTACTAAACACTCAGTCTTGCGAACCAATGGTTGCCATGCTTTAATTAGGCAGCAAAAAAATAAACAGTTGTGGGTTTATTTAAACTGGACGTTTTAAAAAATTATTTGGGAAATAACAATGGCGCTTAGCTGTAAAACAATTGTGACGTCATTTGCGTTACTAGCAATGACTGGCTGTACAATCATCCCCGGTAGCCATTTTGAAGGAATCGAATCGGGTGAAAAAGTAGATAACCTTGAGAAGGAGCTCGATAAAGTAAATATTCAAATCATTGACTCTTCTTTAATTAATCAGCAAAAACAATCTCAAGTTACACATACTAAACCAACAAGCTTAGAGGGTGTTGATACTTCTGACTACCAATACCGATTAGGCGTTGGTGATGTACTAACGATAGGTGTATGGGATCACCCAGAGCTTACAATACCAGCGGCTGTTCAGCGTACTGCCGAATTTGATGGCTTTCGTGTTCAAGCCGATGGCACAATTACTTATGCATATGCACCAAATATTCAAGCGGCTGGCAGAACAGTACAAGAAGTACACGCAGAACTTGTTAAGCGCTTAAGCCGCGTTATCGAAGACCCACAGGTCGATATTAAAATAGTTGGTTTTAGAAGCCAAAAAGCCTATGTTACGGGTGAAGTAAATAAACCAGGCGTACTACCCGTAACCGAAATTCCACTTACATTAATTGATGCATTAAACCAAGCCGGTGGTTTAACTGAATCTGCCGATTGGCGAACAGTGACATTTACACGCGGTGATAAAACCGAAGTTATTAAATTAGATGACTTTTACGCTAAAGGTGATATTTCACAAAATCGTTTGTTAAAACATGGCGATATTGTCCACGTGAACCGTAACGATATGCAAAAAGTGTTTGTATTAGGCGATGTTAAGCGCGCTGGTACAGTGGGTGTTAATCGTTATGGTTTAAATTTAGCGCAAGCATTAAGTGATGCGGGTGGTTTAAACGAAAACACGGCAGATGCTAACGGTGTTTTTGTACTGCGTAAACGCGACCTAGAAACCGACGGTGTAATTGCCGATGTATATCAGCTACATGCTAAAAATGTGGCGGCTTTAGTGTTGGCCGAGCAGTTTAAGTTACAACCTCATGACATTGTATATGTAACAAGTGCACCGCTTGCGCGCTGGAACCGTGTAATAAGCTTACTACTGCCTTCTGTTAGTACGGTAGATGCAGTAAACGACGTAGCAAACACAAACTAAGGGTTAAATGGTATGTTTGATTCTGTATTAGTTGTGTGTGCAGGTAATATATGCCGCAGCCCAACCGCCGAATATGTATTAAAAAGCAAACTGCAGGGTAAAAATGTAACGGTATCGTCGGCGGGGTTAACTGCCCTTGAAGGGAAACCAGCCGATGCCCAAGCTCAGTTAATTGCAAACGAACATAATATTGATATGAGCGCGCATCAAGGTAGGCAAATAACCTCAAACCTTGTTGCAAATAATAGCGTAATACTTGTAATGGAGCAGCGCCATATAAATGACTTGTGTGCGCGCTACCCACAGGCACGCGGTAAAACATTTTTGCTTGGTAAGTGGGTAGGCGATAAAGAAATACCCGATCCTTACCGTCAAAGCCAAGAGGCTTTTAAGCATGTTTACGAATTAATCGATAGCGCGTGTAGCGCTTGGCAAAAGTATTTATAAGGAAAGGCTAGTACATGAATGCTCAGCCCACTGCATTAGCAGCAAATAAACAAAATAGAACCCAACAAGAACAAGCAAGCCAAGAAATCGATTTAATGGCATTATTAGGCGCGCTAATTGACCGCAAATACTTTATAGCGGCAATTACGGCAGCGTTTATGGCTGTAGGTGTGTTTTACGCGGTTTTTTCTACTCCGGTTTACCAAGCAACGGCCATGATACAAGTTGAAGACGGAGGGGCGTCGGTACCAGGCTTTGATGACATGGCCGGCATGTTCGAAAGTACCTCGGCTGCGGTAACCGAAATAGAGTTACTAAAATCGCGCTCTGTCATTGGCGAAGCCGTCGACACATTAAAGCTCGATGTTATTGCTGAACCAAAGCTGTTTCCTATAATTGGTAACAGAGCGTTCCGTAAGTTTACTCCTGTAGAAAGTGGTGACCTAGCAGAGCCTAGTTTTGGGGCAAGTAGCTATGCCTGGGGTGGTGAGAGCATAAACGTATTTAGGTTTGACGTACCGCGTTCAGCTATTGGTGAAGAGTTTACCTTAGTTGCAGACGAAGGCACTGGCAATAATAAACAATTTACACTTTTAAATGGTGACGGCGACGTTATTTTAAAAGGTACGGTGGGCGAAGAGCTAACAAATGGCAAATTTAACCTAACAATTCGCAGTTTAATTGCTCGCCCTGGCACCGAGTTTACGCTTTTACGTCAAGACCGTTTAAATACTATTTTAGATTTACAGGCTGCAATTGGTGCAGGCGAAAAAGGCAAAGACTCAGGCATTATTAACTTAAGTTTACAAAGCGAAAATGCGGGTTACGCCGAAAAAGTACTCGATAAAGTGGCCGCTATTTATGTGCGCCGAAATGTAGAGCGCAATAGCGCCGAGGCACAAAAGTCACTCGAGTTTTTAGAGGTACAGTTACCCGAGGTTAAAAAGCAGCTTGAATACGCTGAGCAGCGTTTTAACGACTACCAAATAAAACGCCAATCAATCAATATTACTCTCGAAACGCAAGGCGTACTAGAGCAAGTGGTTGAGCTTGAAACTAAATTACAAGAGCTAGAGCTAAAACGCCTAGAGCTAAGCCGTAAATTTAAAGACAGCCACCCAACATACCAAGGGGTACTTGAACAAATTGAAGCGGTTGAAAAACAAAAGCAAAACCTAGTGGGCGAAGTAGGCAACCTACCCGAAACTCAGCAAGAGCTGTTACGCTTAAAACGCGATGTTGAGGTAAGCAACCAAATTTACACGCTGCTTTTAAGTAAAACGCAAGAGCTTGATATTGTGCGCGCAGGCACGGTAGGTAATGTACGTGTAATTGACCACGCTGAGGTTAATACTTCAAAACCGGTTAAACCTAAAAAAGCACTGATTGTTGTTATGGCAACAATGCTGGGTGGCATGCTCGCTGTAGCTATTGTATTAATACAAAAAGCGATACATAAAGGGGTCGAAGACCCTAACGAAATTGAGGCACTAGGCCTGCCTGTATACGCAAGCGTACCGTACTCAGACTACCAAGATAAACTTACCGGTTTTAGCAAAGCTAAAAAAGGCCGTAACAAGCCTAAAACCATACTGGCGGTTGATAACCCTGCTGACTTATCAATCGAGGCATTACGTAGCCTACGCACCAGCTTACACTTTGCGATGATGGAGTCTAAAAACAACCTGATTGCTATTTCGGGCCCAAGCCCCGGTGTAGGTAAGTCGTTTATATCGGTTAACCTTGCAACGGTGCTAGCACAAAGTGGTAAAAAAGTACTGATTATCGATGCCGATATGCGAAAAGGTTATTTGCAAACCCAATTTGGCATGCAATGGGACGATGGCTTAAGTGATTACTTATCTGGCCGCTTAAACCTTGAGCAAATCACTAAGCACTCGCAAGTGCAAGACCTCGACGTAATTACACGTGGTCAAATACCGCCTAACCCATCTGAGCTACTAATGCACAGTAACTTTAGTAAATTAGTAGCTGAGGTAAGTGGTAAATACGACATTGTAATAATAGATACCCCTCCTATTTTAGCGGTAACAGACCCAGCAATAGTCAGTGCTCACACGGGTACAACATTGCTCGTAACACGCTTTGGTCAAAACCATGCCCGCGAAATAGAGCTAACCCGTAACCGTTTTGAGCAAAATGGCATTGATGTAAAAGGTGTAGTGTTTAATGGTGTAGTAAGAAAAGCAAGTAATGCTTACGGCTATTATGGTTATTACAATTACGAATATAAATAGGTAAGGCAAATGAAATTTACTGGAAGTAAACTACTTCTGATTTCAGCAAATTTTTTATATGCCTTTTATCAATGGCTAGTATTAATTGTTATAACCCGGAAGTTAGGCTTGAATGCTGCTGGGTTGTATGCTTTTATTCTAGCTTTGAGCGCACCTATATTTTTACTACTGAGTTTTCAGTTTAGAAATGTTATTGCATCAAAAGTCAAAGAAGCAGTCGAAGAGTCTCTATATTTCAAATTTAGGTTTTTCGCAGGGGTACTTGCTACATTCCTGACTATTATGGTTGCTTGTCTTTCTAATTCCTATGCGCCAACAATGAATAATTTAGCAATCACATTATTCATATGCTTAATCAAATTGATAGACTCTATTGTAGATTTAAAGTACGGCTTTTATCAAAGAGAACAATCCTTAGATAAATTAACACTATCTTTGCTTATAAGAGGTGTTGTTGGCTCTTTTCTTATGGCTTATATTTATTTTATCTCTGAGCTAAATTTGTTTGGAGTGCTACTATCAATTTGTTTGATTAACTTAATTGTTATAATGCTAATTGACTTCAAATCAGGATTAAACTTTATTTTTAGTAAGCCTTTAGTGTTAGCTGAAGCTAGGGTTGTCTTTCTATCTACTTATACTTTAGGTTTTGTTGCAGTTTTAGACTCGTTATTTGTAAATGGGCAGCGATATGTGGTCAGCTTTTTATTTGGCTATGAGGTGTTAGCGCAGTATGTCAGCATCGTATATATATTAATAGTTTCTCAGTTAGTTGTTACTTCTCTAGGCCAGATTTTTATATCAAAATTGTCTTTGTTCTTTAGCAATAAAGATTTCAATAACTTTTTGCATTTAACACACAGATTAGTTGTTCTCAGTATGATTTTAGGTGGTTCAGGTGTGTTACTTGCTTTTTTCTTTGGTCAGGAAGTACTTACCCTGATTTATGGTAAGGAGGTTATGTTTGATAGGCAAGTTATACTCCTGATCTCACTTTCTTCGATACCAATGTATATTGGTAGTTGTCTAGGCTATTCATTACTAGCTTCCGGGTATTATAAAAAAATTATTAAACCGATGGTATTTTCAGTTTTTTGTTTGTTTATTCTATCCTATGTTTTGGGAGGGTATTTTAATTTGTTGGGGGTTTCATTAGCCTTGTTCGTTAGCTACTTATTGAAATCATCTCTCTTGTATTTTGAGGTTTTAAAAACTATAAAGAAGAATAGGGAATTAGCTATTGTTTAACTATATATTCACTTTGCGATTGGCAGTTCTATTTTTATTGTTGATTGTACTTGTTTTTACTATAGGAGATGTTCTAGTAGTTAATATTTTAGGTATTTCCTTGGTATGTTTTATTTTGGTACTTGCAGGGGTTGTAGAAAATAATGATTGGAAATCACCTTTAGTATATTTTCCAATAGTCTTTATGTTATACCATATTGTCTTTCCAATCTATTTCTATCTTGGAGGAGATAGAACTTATGGTGTTAGTCTTGATAGTGTAATTAGTGCAACCACGCAGGTTATTATATTTTTATCTGGAATGGTATTTAGTTATTTATTATCTCCTATAGGGGGTAGGAAAGGTACGGTCGACTTATTGAGGCATAAAGTTTATTATTTTGGTATTACTGAAATAAAAATCATTTTCTTTTTGTTTATAGCTCTTTATTTATACTCTTATGTTCAATTGTTGTCAGCCTTAGGTATGTCAAAAGAGCAGCGAATGATTTCGGGGGTGATTTCATTCTCTGTTTTTTTCGGAGGAGTTTATTTTTGTTATTTGTATATTATGAATTCTTTGATAGTAAAAACGGGTTTTTTTAATAAGTCACTATTTCTATTTGTTATAACTCTCGGTTTTTTTGGTTTTATTTTTTTTGGTGAAAGAGATCAGCTAGTTTTACCTATTGTCGCTTCATTTTTTCTCTATAGTTATTACAAACCAGTTTCATTTAAAAGGGTTTTATTATTTGGATGCTCTATTTTTTTCTTATTATTTTTATTAGGGATTGTAAGGGAAAGCCTAGAAGGTACACAATTAAGAGAAATATCTTCACTTGTTAGCGTATTAGAGCAAAATGAGTTTATTTCAACTGGAAGAAATCTTGCGTTAGTTAATGATAGTAATATTCAGCATTTATACGGGTTAACTTACTTAGGTGACTTGGGCTACAGTTTCTTTATTAAAGCAAATGATACAGGTTTGCAGTGGTTTGAGAGTAATTATGTAACAAATAAAGGCTTTTCAATAGTTGCAGAAGCTTACGTGAATTTTGGCTTAGTTGGGGTTTTTTCGCTTGGATTTTTAATTATGTCCCTTATGCTCTATTTCTATCGAAAGTCTTTTGGCAATAATATTTCAATGATAATTTATATTATTTTAGTTGTGGCATTTCTTTATTGTATACGAAGTGATTTTGGCGCTGTGTTTTCTGCTGCAGTTAAGAAAATAGGTATCCCTCTGTCACTGTTGGTTATTGCACGTTTATATAATGGAAAAGTTTACATATATTCTAGAAGGAAAGTTTAATTGTCTTTTTCGGTTTTGTACGTTCATGACTTTAGTTTTTATTATGACCAAAATGGTGGTGTTTATACTGCTGTTGGATTGCCTGAAAAATATTTTGACAGGTTTTTTGAGTCTGGATTTGATACAGTTACAATTTTTTCTCGTACAGAATTTGTGACAAAGGAGGTCGCTTTAAGTAGAGGTTTTTTAAAAATAGAAAATGAAAATATCAAACTACTTTTTCGTGAAAATGGTGGGTATGCACGTTTGTTTAACCCGTTAAATTTATTCAGGTTTGTGTGTTGTATTAAAAGTTTTAATTTGGTTACATTATCAACTCCTAGTGTTAATGGGACATATTTCGGCTTGCTTTGCTTGCTTTTTAAAAGAAAGTATACTGTTGAGGTTGCAGGCGATACAAATATGTTTGATAAGAAAAAGGGAGGCAAGATTTTTGGTAAATTGCTAAAGCAATTAACACCAAGGATTATTACTAATGCACTAGGTGCTGCTTATGTATCAAAATATTTAAAAGCCAAGTATTACTGCAAGGGGGAGTCATTAGTTTCAAGTAATGTTAATATAAATGAAATCGTACCTAGTAGTCTTACTCGAGAGTACGACAAAAAACTAATATTAGGTTTTGCAGGCGGACTAAACGAACGAAAGGGTATTCAAACTATTATCGAAGTTGCGGCAATTTTAAATGGAAAATTGAATTTCCAATTTATTCTTTGTGGTGGTCATCAGGATAAAGATTGGAAATCACAAGTCGAAAAACAAGGCTTGAGTGATGTTATTCAGTTCGCAGGTATATTAAACAACAGTGAGCTTGATGATTTTTTCAAGAATTGTGATTTATATATTCAACCAAGTTTAGCTGAAGGCATACCTAGAGCAACAATAGAAGCGATGTCTTACTCTCTACCTTGTATTGCTACTCAACTACCTGGTTTTTTTGAAATACTTGACTCTGAAGTTTTATTTGAGGTTGATGACTCTACAGCTATTGCGAAGAAAATATATGCCTTAGCATCTGAACCGGAAGAAATGCTTCGACTAGGAAAGGCTAATGCTATTAGAGCAAGTGATTTTTTATATAGTAATCTACATAAAAAAAGAGTTGATTATTATAAGTCTATAAGAGTTAAACTATGAAAGGTTATCAATTAAGTGATCTCATCAAAACTTTCATAAGTTTTGTTTATACAAAAGTTTTTTTTAGTAATGCTAGATTAATTAGGTTGCCTATAGTAATCCGTAATAAGAAAAATATCAATTTTGGTAGTGGTTTTACAACAGGTAAATACTGCAGAATAGATGCTTTTCCAGGGGGGAATAGAAGTAAAACACTTATTAAATTTGGAGAAAACTGTCAGATTAATGATTTTGTTCATATTGCTTCTGTCGATAAAGTAGTTTTTGGTGATAATGTCCTTATAGCTAGTCGAGTTTTTATTACTGATCACAATCATGGGCAATATTCAGGGGACAATCAATCAGATCCTGATTCAAAAGTTGTCGAAAGACCCCTTAGTCACTCTCCCGTAGAGTTAAGAGATAATTGCTGGATTGGTGAAGGTGTTAGCATTATGCCAGGTGTTACAATCGGTGAAAACTCAGTTGTCGCAGCTAACTCAGTAGTAACTAAATCAGTAGAGCCAAACACTATTGTGGCAGGTGCGCCCGCTAAAGTGATTAAAATTTATGATTTTAATGCTAAAGAATGGAAAAGTTTAGGAGAGTAAATGACTAAAGGTATTATTTTGGCAGGTGGAAGCGGAACTCGGCTGTATCCACTAACAAAAGTGGTAAGTAAACAATTAATGCCCGTTTATGATAAACCAATGGTGTACTATCCGATTGCTACGTTAATGAATGCAGGTATTCAAGATATTTTAGTAATCACAACACCTGAAGAGCAAGCTCGTTTTCAAGAGTTGCTTGGAAACGGCCGAGAGTGGGGCATTAATATTGAATATGTAGTACAGCCTTCACCTGATGGTCTTGCCCAAGCATTTTTATTGGGTGAAGAGTTTATTGGTGATAGCAATGTTGCTCTTATTCTCGGCGATAACCTTTTTTACGGTCACGATTTAGTTAAGTCACTTAAAAACGCAGCTAACCGAGAAGTTGGTGGAACAGTGTTTGGGTATCATGTTGCTAATCCAACTGCTTATGGTGTTGTTGAGTTTGATGAGCAAGGTAAAGCAATTTCAATAGAAGAAAAACCATCAATGCCAAAATCAAACTACGCTGTGCCTGGCTTATACTTTTTTGACAATAAAGTAGTTGAATATGCAAAAAATGTTAAACCTTCACCTCGTGGTGAGTTAGAAATCACAGATGTTATCGAGCAGTATTTAAAAGCAGGAATATTAAACGTTGAGATTATGGGGCGTGGCACCGCATGGCTAGATACTGGAACACATGACAGCTTGCTACAAGCAGCTCAATTCATCGAAACTATCGAAAAACGTCAGGGCTTAAAAGTAAATTGCCCCGAAGAAGTTGCTTATCGTATGGGGTATATAAGTGCTGAACAGTTACGTGAGTTAGCAGAACCCTTGCGCAAAAGTGGTTATGGTGAGTATTTGCTAAATTTACTATCTCAAAAGGTGTTTTCATGAACATTATTGATACAGCCATTCCCCAGGTGAAAATTTTAGAGCCTAAGGTTTTTGGTGATGAGCGAGGGTTTTTCTTAGAGACTTTTCGTGAAGACTGGTTTCGAGAGCATGTTGCAGATGTAAGCTTTGTTCAAGATAACCACAGTAAATCAGCACAGGGCATATTACGTGGTTTGCATTACCAAACAGAGCAAACACAGGGGAAACTAGTCCGTGTTACGCAAGGTGAAGTATACGACGTCGCTGTAGATATGCGTAAAAATAGCCCAACATTTGGTCAACATGTAGGTGTTTTGCTAAATGCGGAAAATAAGCGCCAATTATGGGTCCCAGCTGGGTTTGCACATGGCTTTTATGTAACTAGTGAAAACGCAGAATTTGTTTATAAGTGTACAGATTATTATGCCCCTCAATTTGAACAAAGTGTTCTGTGGAATGATCCCGCTTTAAATATTGAATGGCCTTTAGTCGATGGCAAAGATCCTTTATTGTCTGCAAAAGATGAAGCTGGTTTATTACTAGCAAATGCTCCAGCCTTTTAAGAGAATCGTAAAATGAATAAAACAATTTTTGTCACAGGTGGTGCAGGCTTTATTGGTTCTGCGCTAGTACGTTTTTTGATTGAAAAAACTGGCCATACAGTTGTTAATTTCGATAAATTAACGTATGCAGGCAATCTTGAATCTTTATGCTCAATAGAGGATAGTGTTCGCTATAATTTCGTGCAAGGTGATATTTGTGACCGCGAACATATTAACTCTGTATTTGCACAGTACCAACCTGACTTTATAATGCATTTAGCGGCAGAAAGCCATGTGGATCGTTCTATTGATGGTCCGGGTGAGTTTATCCAAACGAATATAGTCGGAACATACGAATTACTTGAAGCAGCTCGCAGTTATTACACAGGATTGGAAAGTAACAAGAAGGCACTTTTTCGATTCCATCACATCTCAACAGATGAAGTGTACGGCGATTTAGGTGAAACAGGATTGTTCACTGAAGAAACCTCTTATGAGCCGAGCTCTCCATATTCAGCATCTAAAGCTGCTTCTGATCACTTAGTTAGAGCCTGGCATAGAACTTATCAATTACCAGTTGTTTTAACTAATTGTTCAAATAACTATGGACCTTATCACTTCCCTGAAAAGCTAATCCCATTAATTATTTTAAATGCTTTAGAGGGTAAACAGTTACCAGTGTATGGTGATGGTAAGCAAGTACGTGACTGGTTATTTGTTGAAGATCATGCCCGCGCTCTTTATAAAGTAGTAACTGAAGGAAAACTTGGTGAAACCTACAATATCGGTGGCTTTAACGAAAAACAAAACATTGAGGTTGTAACAACGATTTGTAACCACCTAAACGAACTTATTGCGGATAAACCAGCAAACTTAAGTGATTTTAAAGAGCTTATAACGTTTGTAAAAGACCGTCCAGGTCATGATGTTCGTTATGCTATTGATGCAACTAAAATTAATAAAGAGTTGGGTTGGCAACCAGAAGAAACGTTTGAATCTGGTATTTTAAAAACCATTAAGTGGTATTTAGAGAACCAAGTATGGTGCCAAAATGTGCAAGACGGCTCTTATCAGCGTGAGCGTTTAGGTAGTAATTAATGAAAGCGCTAATTATTGGTAAAAATGGGCAAGTTGCATGGGAGTTACAGCAAACGTGCCCTAGTAATATAAATGCTAAGGCTTTTGGCCGCGAAAACATTGATATTACTAACCCTACGAGCATTGAAACAGTAATAAAAGTGTTTCAACCTGCAGTTATTATAAATGCTGCAGCGTATACAGCGGTAGATAAAGCAGAATCGGATAAAGATAACGCCTATCTAATAAATGCGACAGCTGTTGAGCATTTAGCAAAAGCAGCACATAAGCATAGTATTCGTTTCATTCATATATCGACGGACTTTGTGTTTGATGGATGCAAGAACACGCCTTATAGCGTTGATGACATACCTAATCCAATTAATGTTTATGGTGCATCTAAATTGGTTGGTGAGCAAGCCATTACGAAGTATTGCCCTGAAAATTCAGCAATTGTACGTACATCGTGGGTTTATTCGAATCACGGTAATAACTTTGTAAAAACGATGCTGCGTTTAATGGTAGAAAAAGATGAACTAAATGTAGTAAATGACCAAATAGGAAGCCCTACAAATGCAAAAGGCTTAGCGCAATTTTTATGGCAACTGGTTGAGCAAGAAAACTTAGAACCGATTTATCATTACAGTGATTTAGGTGTCGCGAGTTGGTATGACTTTGCAGTTGCTATTCAAGAAATCGCATATGAAGCAGGTAAACTTGAGAATAAAATATCAATAAAGCCTATTTCTTCAAATAGTTACCCAACACCTGCAAAACGCCCTGTGTTTAGTTTGATGCAACATAGTAAAAACTTAAATCAATTGCATTGGAGAGCTTCACTGATTCAAGGAATGAAACTTATATGAAAAGAATAATAGTTGGGATAGTATCCCATGGGCATTACGACTATATCGTCAATAATCTAGCATTAAAATCTATTGTTGAAATTCCAGAAGTTACTGTTGTTATAAAAGATAATATCAAAGATAGCAAACTGAAAAGCTATGCGGAAGAAAGTGGTTTTGAATATGTTACAACTCCGAAAATATTAGGCTTTGGAGATAATAATAACTATATATTTCATTTTGCAAAAAAAAACTTATTAGCAAATGATAATGACTGGTTTATCATCCTGAACCCAGATGTTGAAATAACTTTGTATGAATTTAAAAAGTTGATTACTGAACTTAATACTACGACTGATACTTTTTTGGCTCCTAATTTATACAAAGATAATGACTATATCGAACCTGAAAACTCAATTCGCTATTTTGCAACTTGCTTTGATCTACTCAACCCTTTAAGGCTTAAACCTATTAATAGACCTTATAAAAAGGAACTTTTAGAAAATAAGGCTATAGTTGATTGGGCTTCAGGAGCATTCCTATGTATAACATTTAAAATGTTTGGTACCGTTGACGGTTTTGACTCTAAATATTTTATGTACTACGAAGATGTTGACCTATGTTACAGATTAAAAAAGGTGGGGACTTATCTCAAATTTCTGAAACGAGTAAAGGCTGTTCATAAAGGTGAATATAAAAATAGAAGTGTTTTTTCTAAACATTTTCGTTGGTATCTAAGTAGCTTATTTAAATTTTTAAGTTCAAAAAAATAATCAGGAAATAAATTTGACTAAGATATTAGTGACAGGCTATACAGGTTTTGTTGGTAGCTTGCTCTGTAAGGAGTTAAAAAAGTCATATAAAATCAAACTCCTTGGCCGAAAAGATTCAGACTTAGGCAATGTTTATAAACATAACATAGATGCTGATTCGAATTATAAGGAAGCACTGCAAGGTGTAAGCTGCGTAATTCATATAGCTGCTCGTGTGCATATAATGAATGATACTTCAGCGGATCCTTTAACTGAATTTAGGGCCGTAAATAGTATTGGTACACTCAACTTAGCTAAACAAGCTGTAGAAGCAGGGGTCAAGCGTCTTGTTTTTGTGAGTTCAATAAAAGTTAATGGTGAAAGTACAACAAATAGATCACCATTTTGTGCAGGTGATAGCCCTGCTCCTGAAGATCCTTATGGTATATCAAAGGCAGAGGCTGAACAGCAATTGTTAGAGCTTGGCAAGCAATCAGGTATGGAAATAGTAATTATACGTCCTCCGCTTGTGTATGGCGAAGGTGTTAAGGCTAATTTTGCTTCATTAATGAAGTTAGTTAGCAAAGGGTTTCCGTTACCATTTAGGCTAATTAATAATAATAAGCGAAGTTTAGTATCAGTTTATAATTTAGTCGATTTAATACAAGTTTGCATACGCCATCCGAGTGCCGCTAATCAAGTATTTTTAGTAAGTGATGATCACGATTTATCAACGGCAGAAATGGTCGCGCTAATGGCAAAGGTTCAATGCAAGCCAAACTTGGCGCTTCCAGTGCCTGTTTGGTGCTTTAAATTAGCAGGTAGATTATTTGGTAAAAAAGATGTTGTTGACAGGCTAACGGGTTCACTTCAGTTAGATATAACACATACAAAAAATACGCTTAACTGGTCTCCGCCTTACTCTGTCGAACATGGCTTTAAACTTGCTGCTAAACGCTCTTAACAAGAAACTAATGGATTTATAAAATGATACGTTTACTCGACTTTTTCTTTGCTTTATTTGGTTTGCTTATAGCTTTACCATTTTTAGTTATTTTATACGTTATAGGCTTGTTTGATACAGGTTCACCTATTTTTAAGCAAGAACGTGTGGGGCGATATAAAAAACCGTTCATTCTTGTTAAATTCAGGACAATGAAGGTTGATACAGCCTCTGTTGCCAGCCACTTAGCAAGTACAGCCTCAATTACACCTTTTGGTGGTTTTTTGCGTAAAACAAAGTTAGATGAGTTACCACAACTTTGGAATGTACTGAAAGGTGAAATGAGTTTGGTTGGCCCGCGCCCAGGTTTATTTAACCAAGAAGAGCTAACACTAGCACGCGAAGCTAAAAATGTTTACTCTGTCCGCCCAGGTATTACTGGTTTGGCTCAAGTAAACGAAATTGATATGTCTACCCCAGAACTCCTCGCAAAAACGGATCGTGAAATGATCGATACCCTTACTCTATCGAGTTATTTTAAATATATTTTAATGACGGTTACGGGGAGTGGGAGCGGTGATCGTGTTAAATAGTAACCAAAGTTTAGGTGGCCACTGAGGTGCAAGAAGACTCGCGCCCAAGATTTAAATTAAATTTTTATAAAAATCAAAGGCTAATGATATTGTATTAGTTTGGTGGCTAGATTCATTTGGTTCAGCTATAATTCATGAAAATTTAACAACTGTTAAGCAGCCAGTCAGCTTAGGTTGGTATGTTAATCGGCAAAAACAAGACAGGGAACTTGTTGTGGATAATATTATTCGCTCTATTTTAAATTCTTCGCGTGCAACTAAGCGCATTATTACTCTTTTTATCGATTCGCTATTTATAATATCAGCGTTTTGGCTTGCGTTAATAGTTAGGCTCGATAGCATTGCACCGCTTAGTAAAACAGACAACTGGATGTTGCTTTTACTACTTGTGCCAACTGCACTGTTTACTTTTATTAATTTAGGTTTGTATCGTGCAGTGCTGCGTTATATGAACTCGCAAGCTTTGTGGGCCATTGTACTTGGCACCCTTATTAGTACGGTTGCTTTGGTACTTTTTGCTTTTTTTATTGGTGTAGAAATCCCGCGTACTATGCCGTTTATTTTTGCTTGGCTGTGCTTACTTACAGTGGGGGGGGCACGTATTGTTGTACGTGCGATGATTGGTAAATTAACAACAGCAAATAAAGAGTCGGTTATTATTTACGGTGCGGGTTCGTCGGGTCGCCAATTAGCCACAGCGCTAGGCGCAGGACCTGAGTACTTTGTTCGCGCCTTTATTGACGACGACGAAACAAAGCAAGGCTCTATTATTCAAGGTATTCCTGTTATTGCCTTTAAAGATATTTACGACCTAATTAACAGAGGTAAAGTAAGTAAGGTTTTACTGGCAATGCCAAGTGAGAGTCGAGCGCGTCGTAAACAAATTTTAGCGCAACTTGAGCCGCTTTCTATTAAGGTGCTTTCTATTCCTGGTATGGCCGATGTAATAGAGGGTAAAGCTAAGCTTTCTGAATTTAGAGATGTTGAAATTGAAGACCTATTAGGTCGCGATTGTGTTGCACCAAAGGCGCATTTATTGGCCGCTAATATTAAAAATAAAGTGGTTATGGTAACGGGGGCCGGTGGCTCAATAGGGTCTGAGTTATGCCGCCAAATAGTAAAGCAAAAACCAACCAAGCTTGTGTTGTTTGAGTTAAGTGAGTTTGGTTTATATTCAATAGAAAAAGAATTAGCAGAGTATATCGCTAATAACCAACTTAATGTTGAGCTAATCCCAATTATGGGCTCTGTACAGCGCATTAACCGAATTGAAACAGTAATGATAGCGTTTGGTGTACAAACCGTTTATCACGCTGCAGCCTACAAGCATGTACCTTTAGTAGAGCACAATGTTGTTGAAGGTGTACGCAATAATGTTTTTGGTACTTATTACACGGCTAAAGCTGCTGTAAATGCCAAAGTTGAAACCTTTGTGCTTATATCTACCGACAAAGCAGTGCGCCCTACTAATGTTATGGGGGCTACAAAGCGTATGGCAGAGCTGTGTTTGCAAGGCTTGGCCCAAAATAAAGGTAAAAACCATAACACGCGGTTTTGTATGGTAAGGTTTGGTAATGTTTTAGGCTCTAGTGGCTCGGTAGTGCCATTGTTCCGTAGGCAAATACGTGAAGGCGGCCCAATAACGTTAACTCATCAGGATATTACTCGCTTTTTTATGACCATCCCCGAGGCCGCACAATTAGTAATTCAGGCTGGTGCAATGGGCAAAGGGGGCGATGTATTTGTACTTGATATGGGTGAGTCGGTAAAAATTATCGATTTAGCCACAAAAATGATTCGTTTATCTGGCTTTGAAGTAAAAGATAAAAACAACCCGCATGGTGATATAGAAATAGTGTGTACTGGCCTTCGCCCTGGTGAAAAGCTGTTCGAAGAGCTATTAATTGGTGACAATGTAGGCGAAACATCGCATGAGCGTATTATGACAGCAAATGAAGTTATGCTGCCTCTAGCAGAGCTTAATGTGTTTTTAGAGGCGCTTGATATCGCTTGTCATAACTTTGATCACGAAACCATAAGACAATTATTGTTAGACGCACCAACCGGCTTTAACCCAACCGATGGTATTTGTGACCTGGTTTGGAATGCTAAACAAACATCAAGCCATAATATCAATGACTTTGCAGAGCAAGGCAAGGTAGTTAATTTAAAGAATTAATAGTTCGTATAATATAAAATTTTAAGAAATCGATTTATGTTAATCCGATTTTATTTAAAGGATGAAAACTGAATGAAAATTGCAGTAGTCGGTACAGGGTATGTTGGCCTGTCGAACGCAATGTTACTAGCGCAGCATAATAAGGTGGTTGCCTTAGATATAGATGAAAAAAAAGTTGCGCTATTAAAAGACAAACAATCACCAATAGTAGATACAGAGATTAGTGATTTTTTAAAAAATAAAACACTTAACTTTAACGCAACTACAGATAAAAACTCTGCGCTTTCTGGTGCAGAGTTTGTTGTGATTGCCACCCCAACAGATTACGATCCAGATACTAATTATTTTAATACTAACTCTGTTGAGTCTGTGATTAGTGATGTATTAAAAATAAACCCTACTGCGACTATGGTTATAAAGTCTACGGTACCAGTAGGTTACACTAAATCTGTTAAAGAGAAGTTTGGCACTAGTAATATTATTTTTTCGCCTGAATTTTTACGTGAGGGTAAAGCGCTTTACGATAATTTGCACCCATCGCGTATTATTGTTGGTGAGTGCTCAGAGCGTGCCGAGGTATTTGCCAACTTGTTAGCTCAAGGGGCCATTAAAGAAAATATTGATATTTTGTTTACCGACTCAACTGAAGCTGAAGCAATCAAGCTATTCTCGAATACATATCTTGCAATGCGTGTAGCTTACTTTAATGAGCTAGACAGCTATGCTGAAAGCCATGGTTTAGATGCTAAACAAATTATTCAAGGGGTAGGATTAGACCCTCGTATCGGTAAACATTATAACAACCCGTCTTTCGGTTATGGTGGTTACTGTTTACCAAAAGACACTAAGCAGTTATTGGCTAACTATCAAGATGTACCTAATAATATGATACGCGCGATTGTTGATGCTAATACGACGCGGAAAGACTTTATAGCGAACTCGATTATTAATCGTAATCCTAAAGTTGTCGGTATCTATCGATTAGTGATGAAATCAGGCTCGGATAACTTTAGAGCTTCGGCCATTCAGGGGGTAATGAAGCGTATAAAAGCGAAAGGAATAGATGTTGTAATTTATGAACCAACCCTTACTGATAAAGCATTTTTTAATTCTCGCGTTGTTAAGTCAATTGATGAGTTGAAGCAAATATCAGATGTAATAATTTCTAACCGAATGGATAATGAGTTATTTGATGTAGCTGATAAAGTGTATACGCGCGATTTATTTGGCAACGATTAATAAAAAGTAAGTTAATAAATTTTAAAGTAAGTTTCCTACTTGCTTTAAGCAAAAGGATTAGCATGAAGTATTTAGTTACAGGCGCAGCTGGCTTTATTGGCGCAGCTACAAGTCAAAAATTACTAGCGCAAGGTCATACTGTTGTTGGTGTTGATAATTTAAACGATTATTACGATGTAAACTTAAAACATGCCCGTTTGGCGCAATTTGAACGACATGAAAACTTTACATTTATCAAGCTAGACATAGCCAACCGAGTTGAAATGACTGAGCTATTTGCTAGCGAGAAGTTTGACCGTGTTATTCATCTGGCAGCACAGGCAGGAGTTCGCTATTCGATTGAAAACCCAGATGCCTATGCTGATTCTAATCTTGTAGGTTTTTTGAATGTGTTAGAGGGGTGCCGCCATACTAAAGTTGAGCACTTAGTATACGCATCTTCAAGCTCTGTATATGGCCTAAACGAAAAGACTCCATTTGAAACTTCTGATAGTGTTGATCACCCAGTTTCATTTTATGCTGCAACCAAAAAAGCCAATGAACTAATGGCCCATAGCTATTCTCATTTATACAATTTACCTACCACAGGGTTGCGCTTTTTTACAGTATATGGCCCATGGGGGCGCCCAGATATGGCACCGTTTATTTTTACTAAAAAAATGCTCGATGGTGACACTATCGATATTAACAACAATGGCGATATGTGGCGTGATTTTACTTATATTGATGACATAGTTGAGGGGGTTGTTAGAGCAACAGACGTAGTGCCAGAACGTGACAATAGTTGGAAGGTTGAAACAGGTTCGCCTGCATCAAGTTCTGCGCCATTTAAGGTTTATAATATTGGTCATGGTAGCCCGATAAACCTAATGAAGTTTATTGAAGCTATTGAGTCTGAGTTAGATATTGAAGCTAAAAAGAATTTCCGCGAAATGCAAGCGGGTGATGTTTATAAAACTTATGCCGATACGAAAGACTTATTTGCTGCAACAGGCTACAAGCCTGCGGTTGGGGTAGAACAAGGTGTAGCTGATTTAATCAGCTGGTATAAAGATTTTTATAACAAATAGTGGTTTTTGCACTGTATGGTGTTTCTAATGCGCCAACCAAGCATGCCGCCTACGGTTTGATGAAGGCGTGAAATCTATTGCACGCGATAATACCTATGAAAGCTAGCTTTTATAGGTAACAATTTTTCTATTATATTTATTAGAAAATTAAATTAAAAACCATTCAGTTTGTATCTACTTTTGAACTGTTAGTTTGGTAATATTGTAGATAAATCATTAAATAATGGACTAAACATATGAAAGCAGTTATCCCTGTTGCAGGGCTGGGCACTCGCATGCTGCCAATGACAAAAGCAATTCCAAAGGAGATGTTGCCATTAGTAGATAAACCACTTATTCAGTACATTGTGAGTGAATGTGTGGCTGCAGGCATTAAAGACATTGTACTCGTAACGCATAGCTCTAAAAACGCCATTGAAAACCATTTTGACACGAGCTTTGAGCTTGAAGCAACACTCGAAAAACGTGTTAAGCGTACCCTACTTGAAGAAGTGCGCTCTATTTGCCCGGCAGATGTAACCATTATGCATGTACGCCAAGGTGAGGCTAAAGGGTTGGGTCATGCGGTAATGTGTGCTAAGCCGATTGTTGGCGATAACGACTTTGTAGTTGTATTGCCCGATGTAATTTTAGATGCGTATACGGCAGATCAAAAAACTGAGAATATTGCTGCGATGATCAAGCGTTTTACAGAGGTTAAAGCAAGCCAAATTATGCTTGAACCTGTTGCCTTTGATGATGTGAGCAAATACGGTATTGCCGACATAAACGGTGTAAAAATTAAAGCGGGCGAAAGCGCCCCTATTAAGACCATGGTTGAAAAGCCAAGCGCAGAAGAAGCACCATCTAATTTAGCCGTTGTTGGTCGTTATGTATTGTCGAAAGCTATTTGGCCACTACTGGCTAAAACACAAGCAGGTGCTGGCGGCGAAGTTCAATTAACCGATGCAATCGATGAACTAATGAAGCACGAAATTGTTGAGGCTTTTCACATGAGTGGCCGTGCGCACGACTGTGGTGATAAATTGGGCTACTTAAAAGCCATTGTTGAATACAGCATGCGCGATGAAAAGCTAGGTGCTGAATTCACTGATTTTGTAACGCAAATGGTTAACCCTACAGAAATACACCTTAAAGCGGTTTAACAAAAAGATTCTAAATATAAGAAGTTAGACATTAGATTTCAGAAGTCAGATCACACTGATCTGTGATCACACACATTTAGTGGTTAGAAGTTAGTTAATAGCTTTTAACCACTTGCTTTATCCTCCCCCCAAACAAAATCTTGTTCAACTCGCAACTCGCAACTCGCAACTCGCAACTCGCAACTCGCAACTCGCAACTCGCAACTCGCAACTCGCAACTCAATGGTATGGACTCCCCACCTTTGTCAAAATCGACTAAGGTGAAAGTGACAAACAAAAAGGAGCCCATACCATGACACAGTCTAGCACTATAACGATTGATTTAGCCAAAACAGTCTTTCAAGTCGCTTTCTTTAATAAGTTCGGTGTTTTAAAGTCGAATGAGAAAATGACTGAACGCAAGATGCTTTCATTTATAGTGAACCATCCAGAAGCGATTATATGTATGGAAGCTTGTAGCAGCGCTCACTATTATGGTCGTAAATTTGAAGGACAAGGACACAAAGTTAAGTTAA